>NZ_WVRF01000016.1:0-115544 GCF_013110775.1 Ruegeria sp. HKCCD7296 | reverse complement strand
AATCAACCAACTTACCTCCCAACTCAACATGCAACGAATACAAGGGAGTGCGTTTAATGTCGGACATAGTTCTCACCTTTCGATCAGCGGGATTGGTCGCGAACGACTGTGACTGTGCAATGCGCATTGCGCACCACACGGGCCAGGTTCGGGCCGATCTCGTAATTCGGGAAATCGCCTTTGGTCGAGGCCATGATGATCAGGTCAAAGCCATCCTTGTAAGCGAGTTTCAGGATTTCGCGGTATACGCTGCCTTCTTCGATGTGAACGTTCACGTCCGAGGCATTGCCATGATCTAGGATAGCCTGAACTGCATTGCGCACATGATCCCGGGCACCCGCGCCATAGTTGGCGGGCAGGTTCGGCAGCTGGATGATCTCGGGGATGACGGCAACTGCGTGCAGCTCGGCACCATAGAACTTGGCCTGTTCAAGTGCGAGCGGCAGGGCATTCTTCCACGAGCGGTCGTCGGTGTGATCAATTGGCAGCAGGATTTTCGTGGCCATCACGTCTCTCCTCGAGATATGGATTTCTGTTTCAAAACCGGGGGGCCAGTTTGGCCCCCCGCATTCGTCAGGGCCGAGCTTATTCGGCAGCTTGACCGCCGGGCTCTTCCGATTGACCGTTCGACGCGAAGAACTCTTTCGTCAGCTTGAAGACGATCGGGCTCAGCAAGGCCAGAGCGATCAGGTTCGGGATAGCCATCATGGCGTTCAGCGTATCTGCCAGCAGCCAGACAAAGCCCAGATCTGCTGTTGCGCCGAAGTAGATCGCGACGATCCACAGGATGCGGTAAGGCAGCAGGGATTTAACACCCAGCAGAAACTCAACGCATTTCTCGCCATAGAAGGACCAGCCCAGGATAGTGGTGAACGCAAAGATCGACAGAGCGATTGCAATCAGGTACCCACCGATACCCGGCAGAGTGGTTTCAAAGGCCAGCGACGTCAGAGCTGCGCCGGAAATCGCTTTGTATCCTTCGGTTTCACCATTGGCCACGAAATCCGCAACCGACGCATCCAATGCGCCCGAAGCGATGATCGCCAGACCCGTGATCGAACACACGATGATTGTGTCGATGAACGTCCCCAGCATCGCGATCAGGCCCTGATTTACAGGTCCCTTGGTCTCGGCTGCGGCATGGGCGATCGGGGCAGAACCCAGACCAGCTTCGTTCGAGAAGACACCGCGCGCCACACCAAAGCGGATGGCAAGCCACACCGCTGCACCAGCTGCGCCGCCCTTGGCAGCCCAAGGCGTGAACGCATAAGTGAACACATCGCTCAGCGCTGAGCCGATTGAACCGATGTTGATCAGCAGAACCAGCAGGCCCGCAACGATGTAGGCAATGGCCATAAACGGAACCAGTTTACCTGCAACAGCACCGATGCGAGTGATACCACCCAAAATAACGGCGGCGGTCAGGATCATCAGCACAATGCCTGTGATCGATTCATTGATGCCAAAGTTTGTTTCCAGAACTTGCGCCACACCGTTGGCTTGAACGCCATTGCCGATGCCGAAGGCCGCAATGCCGCCGAACAGAGCGAAGGCAACGCCCAACCAGGCCCATTTCGCGCCCAGACCATTTTTGATGTAGTACATCGGGCCGCCGACATAGTTGCCCAGCTCGTCTTTTTCGCGATATTTCACCGCGCAGACAGCTTCGGCATATTTGGTGGCCATGCCCACCAGGGCGGTCATCCACATCCAGAACAAGGCGCCTGGACCGCCCAGGAAGACAGCAGTGGCCACACCGGCAATGTTACCTGTACCGATGGTCGCCGACAGCGAGGTCATCAGCGCGTTGAACGGGCTGATCTGCCCTTCGCCCTGACCTTCCCGCCCTTTGAACAGCAGGCTGAAGCCCGTGCCAATGCGCAGGATCGGCATGAATTTCAGACCAACCTGTAGGAAGAAGCCGACGCCAAGGATGAGCGCCAGCATCCACGGCCCCCATACGACGCCATTAATGGCCCCTGTGATTGAAGTTAACGCTTCCATGGTTTCCCTCCCATTTGCGTTTGGTTATGCCCTGTTTGCGATGGCCCGCTGGCGGGCTTGCTTAAGAGCAGCGAAGTCTTCGTCCGCGTGGAACGATGAACGGGTCAGCGGGGTTGCCGACACGTGCAGGAAGCCCTTGGAACGTGCGATCTGTTCCAGTTGGGCGAACTCCTCCGGTGACCAGAACCGGTCAATTGGATGATGTTTCGGGGTCGGTTGCAGGTATTGGCCGACTGTCAGAAAATCGACTTGAGCGGCGCGCAGGTCATCCATGACCTGCCGCACGTCATTCAGGCTTTCACCCAAGCCCACCATTAGGCCGGATTTGGTGAAAATCTCGGGATTGGCGCGTTTCGCATCATCCAGAAGACGCAGCGAAGCATAATACCGCGCACCGGGGCGTACCGTTGGGTAAAGATGCGGCACAGTTTCCAGATTATGGTTGAAAACATCCGGTGCCGCGTCAAATACGATATTTGAGGCAGTACCTTTTCCCAGAAAATCAGGGGTCAAAACCTCGACCGTGGTGCCCGGATTCTTATGACGTACGGCGCGAATGGTCTGCGCGATATGTTCGGCCCCGCCGTCGTCCAGATCATCGCGGTCGACCGAGGTGATGACCACGTGGCGCAGGCCCAATTTTTTCACCGCCGCGGCAACCCTACCCGGTTCAAACGCATCCAGCGCATCGGGACGGCCCGTGGAGACGTTGCAGAAGGAACAACCGCGTGTGCAGACCTCTCCCATGATCATCATGGTGGCGTGACGCTTGGACCAGCACTCGCCGATGTTGGGGCAGGCAGCCTCTTCGCAAACGGTCGCCAGGTTATGTTCGCGCATCAGGCGGCGGGTTTCGTAATACTCGGCGCTATCGCCCTTTTTCTTGCGGATCCACTTGGGTTTGCGCGGGATGACACTGTCAGCCTTTTTGGCCTTTTCAGGGTGGCGAGGGCGAAGCTGGATAGTCATCTGTCTGCTCTTTCTTACGCGTGGATTGCGCGGCCCAGGGCGTCCAGGCAGGCTTCTTTGACCGCCTCCCCCATAGCCGGGTGTGCATGACAGGTTGAGGCGACCTCGGACACGGTGGCGCCTTTGGTCATCGCAAGAACCAGTTCGGCGATCAGATCACCACCATGTGCACCGCAGATATGTGCACCCAGAATTTTGCCGTTGGGACCTGCCAGAACCTTGACCGCACCATCGGTTTCGCCGGTCGAACGCGCCCGCGAGTTGGCCATGAAGGCAAATTTGCCAACCGAGTATTCGGTACCCGCGTCTTTCAGCGCTTCTTCGGTCAAGCCCACCGAGGCGACCTCGGGGTCGGTATAAACCACACCCGGAACAGTGTTGTAATCGACGTGAGCCGTTTCACCGGCCAGCATTTCGACACAGGCAACGCCGTCCTCTTCGGCTTTGTGCGCCAGCATCGGGCCGGGAACACAGTCACCGATCGCATAGACGCCAGGAACCGAGGTCTGGAACGTGCCGTCAACTTCAATAAAGCCGCGCGGGCTCACAGCGATGCCAAGGTCTTCAAGACCCAGCCCGCGTGTAACGGGGCGGCGACCGACGGCGATCAGAACCTTGTCGGCCTCGATCACCTCTTTTTTGTCCTTGCCCACACGATCCACGGTCAATTTCAGACCAGTCGTGGTTTCTTCAATGAATTTCAGCGCACGCCCCAACTGGAACTTCAAGCCGCGCTTGCTGAGCGCGCGCTGCGCCAATTTGGCTATTTCACCGTCAATGCCGGGCAGGATGCGGTCCAGATACTCAATAACTGTGACCTTGGCTCCCAGACGTGCCCAGACCTGACCCAGTTCCAGACCAATAACGCCAGCTCCGATCACCACCAGATGATCCGGCACGCTGTCCAACGCAATCGCACCGGTCGAACTCAGGACGTTCTGTTCGTCAATCTCGATGCCGGGCAATGGGGTAGGCTCGGACCCCGTAGCAATCAGGATGTTCTTAGTCTCATGAACCTCGTCGCCCACCTTGACTTGACCGGCTGCGGGAATGGTGGCCCAGCCTTCGATCAGATCAACTCCGTTTTTCTGAAACAAGAACGCAATGCCCTTAGTCAGATCGCCAACGATCTTGTCCTTGCGCCCCATCATCGCGGGTACATCAATGCTGGCCTCCCCGACCGCAATGCCATGGGAGGAGAGATGGGAGAGTTCGGCAAATTTCGCCGAGGAGTTCAGCAACGCTTTGGAGGGTATGCACCCGACGTTCAGACAAGTGCCACCCAGAGCCCCGCGCCCCTCGACGCAAGCCACTTTCATACCCAGCTGGGCCGCACGGATCGCGGCGACATAGCCGCCTGGCCCTCCGCCGATGACAATCAGGTCGTAAGTCATTTCGTCGTCTTTCAGTAAATCGGATAGCTGGCGCAGAGCGCGCGGACTTTTGCTTGGGTCGCCTGTTCGACAGCGGCATCACCGTCGGGCGACTTAGCCAATGCGTCCAGAACATCGCCAATCAGGTTGCCAATCTGTTTGAATTCTTCCGCCCCAAAGCCACGGCTGCATCCGGCAGCGGTACCCAGTCGAATACCGCTGGTAACGGTTGGCTTCTGAGGATCACCCGGAACGCTGTTTTTGTTGCAGGTAAACCCGGCACGCTCCAACGCGGCTTCGGCATCTTTGCCGGTTACGCCGATTGGGCGCAGATCGACCAGCATCAGGTGGTTCTCGGTACCACCAGAAACGATGTCACATCCCCGTGCGATCATCACATTGGCCAACGTCGAAGCACTATCGACCACGCGCTGCATGTATTCTTTGAATTCAGGCTTCAGCGCCTCGCCAAACGCAACCGCCTTACCCGCGATCACATGCATCAACGGGCCGCCCTGAAGACCGGGGAACACGGCCGAGTTGATCTTTTTCGCCAGCGCTTCGTCATTGGTCAGGATGATGCCTCCGCGCGGGCCGCGCAGGGTTTTATGCGTGGTCGACGTGACAACATGCGCATGACCAATAGGTGAAGGGTGCAAACCGGTTGCAACCAGACCCGCGATATGGGCCATGTCGGCCAGTAGCCATGCGCCGACCTCGTCCGCGATGGAACGGAAACGGGCAAAGTCGATCTTTTGCGAATAAGCCGACGCACCTGCGATGATCAACTGCGGTTTTTCAGCCTTGGCCAAGGCTTCGACTTGGTCATAGTCGATCAGGCCAGCCTCGGTCAGGCCATATTGGATAGGCCGGAACCATTTGCCTGATTGCGCCGGCTTCGCCCCGTGGGTCAAATGACCGCCAGCATCCAGAGACATGCCCAGAATTGTATCGCCCGGGCTTAACAGTGCCAGTTTGACTGCGCCATTTGCCTGCGCACCGGAATGCGGTTGCACGTTGGCGTATTCGCACCCGAACAGTTTCTTCAAACGGTCGATGGCCTCGGATTCGACCTCGTCTACATATTCACACCCGCCATAATAGCGGCGACCCGAATATCCTTCGGCGTATTTGTTGGTCAGGACCGAGCCCTGCGCCTCGATCACGGCCTGAGAGACGATGTTCTCGGATGCGATAAGCTCAATCTGCTCGGCCTGGCGCACGCCCTCACGGTCAATCGACGCAGCGATGACAGGATCAGCATCTTTCAGCGACGTTTTGAACATGGTTTCTTCCTCCACTTTCGAATCCTGTATTCGAAACTTTGTTTCCTATAGTGGAACTACGCTCTTAATGGCAACATATTTCTCATATTCGCGATATTGCGTGCGTATAGGAGAACCTGTAACCTGTGGTAAATTGGGAGGAAAATGATGGGCGACGACCATTGGAATGAAGGTTCTGTCCAAGACGAAGAGGACGAAGGCGCGGCGTTGGGCCGGTCCATTCGCGATGCACGGCGGGAAAAAGGCTGGACTTTGGAAGAGGCCGGGCGCGCTGCGGGAATCGGTCGCTCGACTCTGTCGAAGATTGAAAACAACCAGACCAAACCAAGTTTCGAGATCGTGCGCCGTCTGACCCAGGCGCTGGACATGAACCCCCCACAATTGTTTTTGGAGTCGGGTCAGTCAGGCATAGCAGGGCGGCGCGATTTCACCGCCAAAGGTCAGGGCGACACGCGAGAAACCGCCACTTACCTGCACGAACTTTTGTGCTCGGATCTGACCAGCAAACGCATGTTGCCCTATATCGCAACAATCCGGGCGCGAGACATATCAGAATTCGATCCGCTGGTTCACCATTCGGGCGAAGAATTCATGTATGTCCTCAGCGGCGAGCTAATTTTCCTGTCCGAGCATTACCGTCCACTTCCAATGAAGGCCGGGGATTCGCTCTATTATGACAGCGGAATGGGGCATGGTTGCATTTCGACCAGCAAAGAAGACGCAAAGGTGCTTTGGGTCTCGCTGGAGTGAACCCACCTTGGCCCGCCAAGGTGCAGGACGCGCAATTCAGATCAGTGCCGGTTGCCGCTCTTTTTGACAAAAGAAATCTTGTCTACCGGTCTGCGCGCAGTAACGGTCGCTCTGCCATGGCTTGTATGTTCGAGGGCACCAACGCTTGCGCCAGCGCTTTGACGCGTTCGCCATGGAATTGCGATGCGAAAATCTGCCCGTAGTGGCGCTTTGGGCGTCGCGCCAATCCTTTCCCGACACAATGTGAGACACCGAATTTCTCGCCAGCGCGCGAGGTCCCCGCCTCGATTCAACGGTTTGGGCAGTGCTGGTTTCAAGAGACACCTAGATCTCTGCTGTCTGCCAGCCTGAACTTTCTTTGAAAGTATCGGCAATCTCGCAAGGCCCGTTTCAGGTGCCTTGCTGTGGCTTGTCGCGACATCAGCTTGTCGCGGGATTGATATACTGCTGATCCGGCCCGCAATAGGCATGGGGCATGATACGCGCATTAAATGAAAACTGGGCCCTGTTTTTGGGGATGCTCATGCTGATGGTTGCCAATGGCCTGTTGGCGACCTTGCTTACAATTCGCGGCGCAAGTCTTGGGTTCAGTGATTTTACCATCTCGGTCATGCAAGCAAGCTATCCGCTGGGCGCGCTGGCCGGAACGGCCATGGCGCCGCGTCTGGTGGAAAACGTCGGGCACATCCGGGCATTTTCCGCACTTGCGTCACTGGTTTCTATCGCGGCGATCGTACACCTGCTGACCAGCGATGCCATCAGTTGGAGCGTGATGCGCTTTTTGGGAGGGTTTTGTTACCCGGGTCTTTACGTCATCACCGAAAGCTGGCTGAACGCCAAATCCGAAAACAATACGCGGGCGCAGGTGCTGTCGCTCTATTTCATCATCCAACTTGCGGGACCAGCGTTGGGTACGGCTCTTGTTGGCTTTCCTGATCCTACTGGCAATCTCTTGTTCGGAACCGTCTCGATCCTGATTTCGCTGTCGATCGTGCCATTGCTTTTGTCAGGCAACAAAGCACCGGACTATACCGTCCCTGAGCGCATGCCAGTCACACGGTTGTACAAGGTCTCTCCCATCGCGGTTATTGGGATTGTGTTGGTCAGTATCGGTGTTTCCGCACACTATATCACCCTGCCCTTGTATGCCCTGCAACAGGGGTTCTCGGCTGCGCAGGCATCAGGCGCTTTGGTGGCTGCCCTGATTGCCGGTGCCGTCGTGCAATATCCGGTGGGTTGGATTTCAGACCACACCGACAGGCGTTATGTTGTTATTGGTCTGGGCGTTATCGTCTTGGTGTCGGGTCTTTGGATGGCAGCCAACACATCACCCGAATACATTGTCTTCGGCTTTGTCGTGATTGCAATCGGTTTGTACCCGACCTACTCAATCCTGACCGCTCATGCGAATGATCAGCTCCGCCTGTCTCAGATCGTACCCGCCAGTGGCACCATGGTTTTGCTGCTGAACATCGGACTTCTCATCGGAACCATATTGGGTCCAAACGCCATTTCCCTGTTCGGAGGCAGGGGATTACAGTTTCTTTTAGCCGGCATCGGGCTTTCTGTTGCCGTGATCGCATTGATCCGGCGCGTCAAGGTTGCCGCGCCTGCCGAGACCGGAGAAGTGCAGGTTGTGGGCATCATCGGCGCGACACAACCCGGCGTCTTGCAAGCGGAAACCTTGGTACAGGAAGAGGAAGCAAGTTTTAATGAGGAAGCTGGCATAGAGGGCCGTGCTTAATACAATTAGAAAGTTTGGCTAATCCTTGGACACAGCCGGATGGTACGCGACAGAGGTCCGGATT
The DNA here is from genome assembly GCF_013110775.1 of Ruegeria sp. HKCCD7296. NCBI lineage: Bacteria > Pseudomonadati > Pseudomonadota > Alphaproteobacteria > Rhodobacterales > Roseobacteraceae > Ruegeria > Ruegeria sp. HKCCD7296. The sequence goes on along the minus strand of NZ_WVRF01000016.1, from coordinate 107,354 downwards.
TCGTCAACGAACAGATCAATCAACCGCTTTCTGGGACTGTCGGCGCGCAGCAAAACGCCCAGCGCGCGGGAAACGGGTTTGCCACCTAGCGGGATTTTTCGCAATCGGCCGAATTCCGGATCGGGCATACACAGGTTGGGCACGATTGAGACACCCAAGTTATGCGCCACCATACTCGTGAGGTCTTCGAGCGATTTCATTTCCATGGCATAGCTCACCCGGATTCCGCTCTGGGCAAGCCACGTGTCGGCCAGAACACCGACCATCCCATCCCGGGCGTGTCGGACGAAAGGTTGTGTTGCAAGGATTTGGATCGGATCAGTTTCGGTCACCTCGGGCGATGTCACCAGAACCAGTTCTTCGGTCGCAAAAGGATGCCATTCCAGATCCGGGGTCATAGTTTCTGGCGCGCTCAGCACCGCCGCATCGATCACGCCACGCTCTACCTGCGTCTGAAGATCTCCGGATAGAGCCGACGTCACATGGACTCGTAGCTCCGGATAGGCCTCCAGCAATCGCCGGACGGTGACCGGGATCAAGCTGCGAATGGTCGATGACACAGCGCCCAGATTAAACTCACCGCCGAAAGCCGTGTCACCAACCACACCTTCCAGGATTGTGTCATAGGCGCGCACCAGATCTCTGGCCTTGGGTACCAGCGCCCAGCCGGTTTGATTGAGCTTGGGAGTGCGCTCGCCTCGGTCGAACAAGGCAATTTGCAAGTGATCTTCAAGCCGCTTCATCTGCTGACCAACCGCCGCCTGAGAGACATAGACCTTGTCGGCGGCGGCAGCAAAACTGCCTGTGTCAGCAATTGCAATCAGGGTTTTGTACAGCGTGATGCTCATGAAACCATTTCTTCGCGGCGCATGACTAAACTAAACCAAAACTTTATTCATAATAAAGTATTATTACATTGAGTAAAGCATAGGTTTTGGGCGATATGAGTGTCAGTGAACAGAGGAATCGAGAATGTCCATCCACAGCAAAATCGTTGATGATCTGGTGGCCAATGACATCAGTTTCGTGACGACCGTGCCCTGCAAGCAGTTGGCCGGTGTCATCGACGAGGTCGAAGCGCGCCCCGAGATCTTTCACATCCCCTCAAACAAAGAAGACGAAGGCATGGGTCTGTGCGCCGGGGCCTGGATGGGGGGCAAGCGACCCGCCATCATCATGCAGAACACCGCGATCGGCGTGACAATCAATACGCTGGCCACGTTGATCCAGTACTACCGGATGCCGCTGCCGATGCTGATCTCATACCGGGGTGAACTGCGCGAACCGGTAGCCTGCCAGGTTGAAATGGCGGTGCACACCAAGGCTCTGCTGGCCCAACTCAACATCCCGACCTATCACTTCCACAAGGAAAGTGACGCGGATGAGCTGGATACAATCCTGAAATACACCTTCATGTGCAACAAGCCGGTCGCCATCCTGACCGACGCGTCCTTCTGGGGAGGCTACGGAGACCAATGATCCGCTCTGAGATTCTGAAAGAAATCGCCCCTGTTATCCGCGACCAGTTGGTGGTCTGCAATATCGGCATCCCCAGTCAGGAACTGCACGCCATCGACGACCAGCCCACCAATTTCTACATGCTGGGCACAATGGGACTAGCCTCAAGCATCGGATTGGGTTTGGCGCTGGCTCAGGACAAAAAGGTGATTGCCATCGACGGTGACGGCTCGGTTCTGACTAATTTCGGCACTCTACCCACGATCGCGAACAACGTGGCCGACAATTTCATCCTGCTGATCGTTGATAACGGATCATATGGTTCGACCGGTGATCAGCCGACCTATGCGGGGCAGAAAACCTCGTTAGCGGCAGTCGCTTCGGCCTGCGGCTGCGAAAACGTTGTCGAATGCCGGGCCGAGGATACAAAACAGGCGATCGAAGACGCTCTGGCCGGGAACAAGATGACCATCATCGTGGCCAAATGCGAAAGCGGCAATGCCAAGATGCCCGTCATCACCATGGACCCGGTGGTAATCCGTGATCGGTTCATGAAAGCTGTTCAGGCCTGAGGTCCCGAACATGTTGCCGTCCGGCCAGATCCATTCTAGCGCAGATGCCCGGCGGATAGCCCGCAGGCGTCTGCCTTGGATGGTGTTTGATTACATGGATGGCAACGCGGGTGAAGAACACGGCGCGGAGTTAAACCGGCGCGCCTTGCAGGACATTCGCCTGCGCACGCGGGTTCTGGTGGATGTCAGCCAGCGCAGCCTGGATTTGGCTGTCTTTGACCATGCTGCCAAACGGCCTTTTGGTATCTCTCCAATGGGGATGTGCAATCTGGCTGCGCCCGACGCGGACCTTATGCTGGCGCGCCTGGCAGCTGACTACGAAATCCCGCACGGGGTTTCGACCGTAGCCTCGACGCCGTTGGAAAAGATCATCGAAGTGGCTGAAGGGCACGCCTGGTTCCAACTGTACTTCAGCGGCGACGGCAGCAGCGCTATGGGTCTTGTGGACCGGGCCGAAGCGGCAGGCTATCGCACACTAGTTCTGACACTGGATGTACCAGAAGTTGGCAGACGTCCGCGCGAACTGCGCCACGGTTTCAAGATGCCGTTTCGGATCGGGCCCAGGCAGTTTTTCGATTTCGCGCTGCATCCACGCTGGTCGCTGAACACTTTGTTCCGCGGCAAGCCACAGATGGCAAATTTTCCAGACGGCACCTTTGATCGCACCGAATCCCGCGCGCGTGCCGATTGGAACTATCTCAGTCGGTTGCGTGACCGATGGCCAGGCAAGCTGGTCGTCAAAGGCGTTCTGGATGCCGAAGATGCACAGCGCCTCAAACAAGCGGGAGTGGATGCCATACAGGTGTCCAGCCACGGTGGTCGGCAGCTAGATGCTGCAATCCCTCCCGCTCTCGCGCTGCCCGCCATTCGTCAGGCGGTTGGCTCGGATTTTCCATTGTTCTACGACAGTGGGCTGCGCAGCGGTGAAGACGTTGTGAAGGTGCTGGCGTCAGGTGCTGATTTTGCCTTTCTGGGGCGCATTCTGTTATATGCAATCGCTGCTGGAGGAGAGACTGGGTTGCGAACCCTTTGGGATGTGCTGTCGCAGGAGACGAGCCTGACCCTTGCCCAGATTGGCGCAACAACACCCAGACCGGCTCAGCTTGGCCAGAGCCTGGATCGTTCGCAATTTTTGCTTCAAGAGAGCAAAACGTAACTGCACGCGGCGCCAGTCCATACACCTGCCCCGCGCGGTTTGTGAAATGAATAGGCAAGATGCCGTGTCGGCCTCGCCATTTGGCGTTTAATTGAAGAAGACTTTCAATCCAAAATACGGTCCATGTTGGGTAACATCATAGGCGAAAGCACCGGTGCTCAGCGTGTCGCTGAAGTCAACACTGAAGTACCGATAGCCAAATGTGATCGCTGTTCTTTCCCACGGCTGGTAGTCAAAACCGATATTCGCCCCGATCTGCAGATCGTTACCACCCGCACCGAAGCCACCAAGATCAAGGGACGTGATAGCCGTCCAACGGTCGTTCAGTCTCCACATGCCGCGGGCACCGATAACGGGCTCGACCCATCCCGGATCACCGCCCAATACCGGTGGTGTTGTTGGGCCCGGTGTTGTGATGTCAATCTCCTGCCGGATCGAGTTGTACCGAATGCCCCCCTGAAGATCGATGGTATAGCGTTGATTGGCCGCGCCATAGGTGCCATCCGCAATACGATAAGCCCCCAAGATTCCGAACCATTTTTGACGTACATCTACGTTCACCGAGGCCCCAATCGGTCCGGGCAGTGTCGCGTCTTCTTCTATGCCCACATAATTGGCGTCAACAATGATACCAAAATCGCCATTCCATGACTCGTAACGCCCGGCGGCGGCGAAATCGAGAACCTCCAAAACATCACCCAGATCAAGATCAAGATCAGCCGAGACACCCGCAACGGTGGACGTTCCGGTGGTCCTGAGTGGTGTGAATAGGTAAAAGCCAAGCGTGTGCCGCCAACCCTCGTCATCCTGCCCTGGCGGGGGCAAGGATTGAGCGGACGCTGCAGAAGCCAGCAGACAGGTCAGAGTAATTGTGCTTGCGCCGCAAGCAGATTTTTTGAAGTTCATGTGCCAATCTCCTAGCTTTTCACTTCCACAGGAACAGGCCACGCTGGTGATGCTTCGACAAATCGCACCTCATTTGCTGACCGAGGATTGCTTGATTTTGAATGCCTCAACTGCCGCGGCGGTTTCAGGGCGAATGTTTTCAATCCCCTCGTAAGGTATGCCGAATGCGGGTTTCTCGTCAGGGAATTTTTCCTTCCGGGCTTGGTGACGAGCGAGAATTCGAACGAATTCCTGACCTCCCCAAGCACCGACTTCAGTCGAGACAGGGTACTTTTCATGAGTGTCGCGATAAATGTCTATGAAGTCTGCCAAAATACCGTTTGTGAGGTCCTTCGGCAGGTTCATTCGGAATTTATCCTTAATGATGGCTCCGGGTTTATCAATGTTATACACAATCAACGAGTCTCGGCGACCTTTGGATTCATCAGCGAACAGAATCGAAGCTGACTGATCGACGCCATCTACCAGCCGATCGCGCGGGATGAACCCATCTGCGCCAGCGATACGTGACAGTGTCGTATAGAGATCGGAGACGTGTAAAATGTTATTAACCATTGAATCTGGGCCGATAACACCAGGCCAGCGAATAAAGGCGTCAACTCGAACCCCGCCTTCGGTGGTGTCGCCTTTGCCACCTTTGTAGATCATTGGTGTAAAGCCGGATTGAGGTGAGTATTTGGTGAAATGTCCGTTGTCACCCATGACAACAACGACAGTGTTTTTCGCGACGTCCAGATTTTCCATTTCGGCGAAGATTTCCCCGAGGTATTCATCGAGCAACTGGAGCTTATCGGCGTAGAGGCCACCATTGGGTGACTCTGGCCCAGTTCTTCCGGTGCGCGTGTTATGTAGTGGGATCATCGGCCAGTATTGAAGGAAGAACGGTTGCTCACCGGTCGCAAGACGTCTTAGCTCTTCTATCGTCTTGTCTTGATACGCTTGGTTCATCTCATCGTATTTCAATGCGCCCCAACGTTCACCAGGTTGCATTCTAATCTCCCGGATTGGTCCACCTGCCTCGCCTTCGATGACGGTCATCATTGCTGAAGCGTCTGGGCGGAACCATTCGTCGAGTACGTACTCAGGGACAAAATCTCCGATACCAACTGAGACTTGCTCGCGAATGGCATCGTCGTTGAAAATCGTAAGCTGACCTTGTTGGTGGATCGCATGTTGTGCGTAATCGAAACCCTGGTTCATCGCCCAGCTCTCAGCGATGTCACCCATGTGCCATTTACCTACATGGCTGGTAGCATAGCCAGCTTCTTTAAGAACCTCAGCAAGAGTGACTTCCTTTCCTGGAAGACCGAAGCCAGCTATATCCACAGTCGTGTTCCCCATTCCGATGCGTACTGGAAGACGCCCAGTCATTTGAGCAACCCGTGTCGGAGTACAGGATGGTTCGGTGTACATTCGCACCATCCGCATACCTTCGTCCGAGAATTGGTTGATGTTCGGAGTTTCGATGCCGCGTACTGCGTTGAGTTCCGGTATGCCCATATCTCCGAAACCGAGATCATCAATCAGGATGGAAACGATATTTGGCGGATTGCCATTATTGCGCTCCCGAAACTCGGAAAGTAGCGCGTCAACCGCAGCATCATCCTCGGCCCATTTTTCGGCGTGCTGGGCTTGCAGTATGTAAAACTCAGCGTCGTGAATGATGGGCGCTTCCTGCGCCGTCACCATTTGGGCTGCAATACAAAGGCTTGCCGAAAGGTAAACAACTTGTCTCATGTCGCTCCTGCTCATTGGCTCTATTCCGATTCTGTGTGCGTTTCGGGTTTTGGGGGTTTCTGCATCTCCTCTGCATCCAAGGTCTGAGGTCCGATGCAATTGATGTCGGTGTCCGGGAAGAACTCGACCCAGACATGCCAAAACATTCCGGACCTTAAGGTCTCGACGCGACTGAGCTTTCCTCGATCCGAATTGCCGAAGAAGTCGATTTCGGTCACCGCTTCACCGCTGTCATTGTACCAGACCCCTACGCTTTCATAGGCTGGATCATAGGCAACGACGAGATCACGACCGCCCACAGTGGCGTTGATCAAACCCTTATGCTCGGCAATGAACTCATCGGTCCAGCACACAGCATCGTCACCCACTGTTACGCCCCAGACATAGGTCTTATTGGGCAACCGGTCGTCGCTGTGGCTCATGTTATCCATGACCGGTGCTGCCTCTTGATGCTGTTTCGCGATGCCCGAGGCGAACACAGTTTCTGTGAATAGATCGAAGAGTTTTAGAAAAGGGTTCGAAGAAGGCTTGTTCAAAAACACCTCGCCGTCCGGATAAGCCTTTTGAAATCCCCGAAAGCTCATCCGGAAAGTGGGCCAGGGCTGCATGGCGGATTGTTTGGACGTATCGCTATCAAAGTGACCATAGATCTGCTGAATGGGTTCGCCAGTGAGGTTGTCGCGCAGGATCAGGTTGTTGCCGTGCTGGGCCATGACTTCCAGATCAAGCCGCTTACCATTGATCTGCGGTTTGTAGGCCAGACCCAGGTTCGCCATGGCGCAATACGTCATGACGATGTCATCGCCTCCAAGTCCATCGGCATTGCCAGCCAGGTGGGGGCGCATCAACTGCCCGTCGGAATGCGCGCGGGCATGGCCGTTGTTTTCGATCACCAAAACGCTGGCCGACGGATTAATGAAGTCCTTAGCTTCCGAGATCGGATAATACCGGGCGCTGTCTTGCTGGTTACGCAAACCGACGTGAACCCAGACCCATGGGAAGACGAACAGGAATAAAATTAATAAAGTTACTGCAGGCACACCCAGAAAGAACAACCAGCCTGGTCCGCCGCCCATAAAATGGCCAACCAGCATCAAAGCCAACCCACTTACGCCCGCAGCGATATAGGCGTTTTCGTTTCGAATGAAACGGATCATGTTGTTCCGCTTTACCTTCAAAACCATCTGGCTGATGTCTCCAAGGTCGCGAAAATACATGAACCCAATGGTCAGCGAAACGACAAGACCCAAATAAAACAAAATGTTGGCCAGCATTCAGATCGCCTTTCTTACGTGTGGTTAGCCCTCGGGAGATTTGGACTTGGACGCGAGGTAAAGCCGAATTTCGTCCTCAAGCCCCCGAAGGCTATCGGTTAAGTCTGCATAAGTTGGATCGCTAGCATCACAGGGCAGCAGTGCTATCAAACTCTCATAATCTGCACAGATTTGAGCAAACACCGTGTCCGAACTGCGCAATCGACCGATTTCATTCGCTTGGTTTGGAAATACTAATGTCAATGAGTTCATATCCATCCCCAAGCTGTCTGATCTCGGTCAGGCCTCAGCGAAAAGGCAAGTCCCCCTCCTTTAAAAACGAGTATACACAAAATTCATTTACATATTCAGGTATCTTAACGTATGTTACGACGTAACATGTTTATTTTCAGGTGCTTACGAAACAATCAACAGCGACAGATGCGATGACTTCAAGAGGCTTGCGTTCAGAATCGGGGCCCAATCCCATCCCGAAAAACCTGACTGAAATCCAGATCCAACAGGCGTTGGATTCGATTTTGAACAGCCCGGAGTTTGACGGCGCTGAACGTCTTCAGTCCTTTCTGCGCTATGTTGTTGAAACTATGTTAGCTGGCCACGCCGACGACATCCGGGCCAAGTCTGTGGCCGAGGACGTATACGGCAGAACATTGGGTGGGCGCGGCGATCCAATGGCCGTTGTACGTGTCGATGCCGGTCGTATGCGCAGACGATTAGCCAACTATTATTCGAACTCCGGCAAGGATGAGTGTTTGCGCATTCATGTTGATCCCGGAGGGTATGTACCCCGATTTGAGGTACTTTCACCTGATCAGGAAAACGGATCGCCACGTCCTTTACGACGCTATTGGTGGCACGGTGCCGCTGTAGCAACCGTATTCGCTTTGTGCGCAACCGGCCTTTACCTTCAGCTCAAACCTCAGGCATCAACGGTGACCACTTCCCAATCTGAAACCGAAAGGAAACAGCAAGCAGTCCGAGAAGCGCTGTTTTCCACCAATCCCATCAAACTACAGGCGGTTAACCTTGCTGAAGAAGCGCGCCCCTTGATGTTTCCGGTTCTGGATCGCGCACGGTTGCAGGCCGTCAGCGGTATGTTCAAGCGCGCCATTGCGCTGGACGGGTCGTATTTTGGTGGCTACGCGGGGTCAGCACAAGCATTGGGTATTCTTGCGATTACCACTCCGCCCAGCGAAGAAAGGCGCACTTTGCTGGATCTGGCCAAAACGCATGCCGACAAAGCCGTCGAACTGGCACCGGATGAAGGGTGGAGCCACTCTGCCCTTGCACTTATCTCCTTTGCCCAGCGGGATTTCGACACCACCCTCGCCCAATCAAACCGCGCGGTCAGCCTTGCACCTGAAGACATCCATGTCACAAATTTTGACGCGTTGTTTGCCTTGTTTGGCGGCGACTTCGAACGCGCCATCGCGTCAGCCAGACGCGCGCAAAACGACGATACGACCAATCGGAGGTTCCCTTACCGAAGCGTTTTGGCGTCAGCGAGTTTTCATCTAGGGGACTATCAGGGCTGCGTTGACCAGTTCAACACGTCCATCAGGCTGGGTGATCCTGTCAGCGCCATATCAATCGGGTACCTCGCCGCCGCCTATCAAAAGATGGGAGAACACGACCGCGCAAGGGCAACAGTCCTTCTGTTGGAGGAGGCTTGGCCTGACTACCCTTTGCCGTCTTTGCTTCGTGCGCTGTTTGCAGATCAGCGCCACGCCGAAGACATTATCAGTGCGCTTGCCCAGATTGCGGCGCAACAAGCAGGTAAATAAAGGAACTGAATATTTTCTCAGAACAGTTCCCCGCCCCGTAAGGTTCCAATGCATTCGCAGGCAGCCATGGTCTCTGACACAACTTCATTCCCAAAGTGTCACCGGTCGGAATTTGTTATCCAGGCTGTCCGCGACTGGATTGCCGCCGTCAGCGCCAAGACGACTTACGTCGAAACTGGCAACCCTTATGAGAATGGATGACACGACGGCTTCATTGGACAGTTCAGGGGCGAGCAGCTCAGCGGACGAACCTGCCGTACTATGTCGAGCCGTTTAAACTTTTCTAAGGGCCTCAGAGCATTTGCTCTGGGCCCAATCAAAAAAGAATTTTACACCCAGATGGTCGTTATGCAGACAAGTCCATGGCTGCAACAACACTCTCGTATGGCAGACCTGCGGTATCGTTCAGTCGACGAACTTGTTCAGCACTTTCGCCATCAAACAAGCACATGCAACGACCGTCTTCCGGGGCAAAAGTTGAGCGGACATAGCTTATCTTATCCCCTTCTGCGGTCATTTTTTGTGCTGTCGCTATCGCTGCCTTCTGGGCAGCACCCAAGTCATCCATGCTTATACCCTTGAGGTTTCTTTCGACCATAAAAACAGACATCTCGCTCCCTTTCCAAACTGTCAAAACCAGTGCGTCTATTGCATCACGGGTCTGTAACGCAGGGAACTATCGATACCTTATGACTTAATAACTCCAGGTTTGGATAAATCGGTGTATTCTGCGGTATAGTTGACTATCGCCATAAGTGACGAGGTGCCTCAAAATGGAGATGTCTCAGATTAGATACGTTTTATCCGCGGCAAAACACCTGAATTTCACCAAAGCTGCCGCAGAGTGCAACGTGAGCCAACCAGCGTTGACCAAGGGCGTCAAGTCTCTGGAAGCAGAACTAGGTGCACAGGTTTTTCATCGGGAAGGTCGAAAAATTTTGGTCAGCGACTTTGGGAAGTCAATGCTGCCGCATCTACAGCACATCGTTGACGAAGCAGCAGCTACACAAGCACTGGCTCAGAATTTTCGCTTACTCGAAAAGGTGCCATTGCGCTTGGGTGTCCTATCCACAATTGGGCATGTTCGCCTGGCTCGGTTTCTGGCTCAATTCGAGAAAAACCACAGCGGCTTGGAGTTGTCAGTCAATGAAGCAAGCGCGCCTGACTTAAAGAAAAAACTCTCAGATGGCGATATCGATGTCGCTTTGATGACGCTGACTGAAGAGTTGGAAGAAGAGTTCAGGGCGAGACCACTATACGTCGAAAGATATGTGGTTGTATTCCCTCCCGAGCACCGTCTTGGACAACTCAATTCGGTTTCGCTGCAAGACTTATCGCAAGAAAACTACGTGGATCGCCTGGCCTGTGAGCTGCGTGAGATGGTGATGTCGGTCTGCCAGTCGAAGGGCGTGGAACTGTACGCTCGCTTCCGCTCTGAGCGAGAAGATTGGGTGCAAGCGATGGTCGCTGCAGGCATTGGTTTTGCCTTTATGCCTGAGTACTCGGTTAGTTTACCGGGCTTGTTACAGCGCCCGCTTGTAGAGCCGGAAGTTTCAAGAACGATTGCAGCTTTCACAGTTCCAGGTCGAAAACACTCGCCCGCACTTGAAGCCCTAATGAGGTCGTCGCAAACTTTCGCTTGGCCGGGGTAAGCACGTTGGCTTTGGTCTCGGCAGCACCGTTCTCGACTGCCTCCCGTCATAGACTATAGGCAGTCCCGAAACCGACATTCATTGAATAACCGCTCGTCGTTATCAGGCGCAACTTTGCGGCCGACAATTCTGCAAACGACTGAAAAATCGCCTCATCGGAGATATGTGTTCGACTAGTGCGTCTGGCATAGATGTAATAACCTGTTTAGCGTGATGCCCACTCTGGGAGTTCAGTCTTTGGAAAGACGTCTGGCAGCGATACTTGCCGCCGATGTGGTTGGCTATAGTCGTCTTATTCGAAATGACGAGGCGAGTGTGCTTGCAAGGGTCAAGGCCCATCGCGAGCAGATCTTTGAACCAGTTGTTGCTGCACGACATGGGCGCATCGTTAAATTGATGGGCGATGGCTTGCTCCTTGAGTTTGCAAGTGCAGTTGAGGCCGTTCGGTGTGCAGTGGACATGCAGCACTATATAGGGATCGCCAACGCGGACCTGCCTCAAGACTCACAAGTGCGATACCGGATCGGTCTCAATGTTGGCGATATCGTTGTAGATCAGGATGACATTCACGGGGATGGTGTAAATGTCGCCGCACGCATTGAAAGTCTGGCTGTTCCGGATGGCATTTACATGTCAGCCAGTATTTTCGAACAAGTCCATTCCAAGCTTGATCTCACTATCGAAGATTTGGGGAAGCGAGAGGTCAAGAACATCTCGGACCCCGTTCACGTGTACAGCCTAAAACTGGATGACAAGGCGCAAGCCATCGTTTCTCCTATCGTGCCACTTTCGAACAGGCCAACAAATCGCCTGATCATGTTGGGTTGCGCCGTAATTTTCCTGGCGTTGTTGGTCACCGCATGGCTGCAACCTTGGTCCGCGGTGCAATTTCCGGACTCGAATGAACACGCCGTGGCCCTGTCTGGCAAACCCTCCATCGCGGTCATGGCGTTCGACAATCTCAACAACGACCCGAGCCAAGATTACCTGAGCGACGGACTTAGTGAGAACATCCTGACCGCTTTGTCCCGTTTTTCCGATTTCTTCGTGGTCGCCCGAAACTCGACGTTTTCGTACAAGGACACTCCGGCGGATATACAGAAAGTGTCAGAAGAATTAGGTGTCCGCTACATCGTTGAGGGGAGCGTCCAGATTGCTGGTGATCGCTTGCGTGTAACGTCCCAACTCATTGATGCGACGACAGGCCAGAACATCTGGGCAGACAGCTATGACCGAGACCTACAGGACATCTTTTCAGTACAGGATGAGATAACGCGAACGGTGGCTTCGCTTCTCTCTACGAACATTGATCTTGCGGAATATAGCCGCCTCAAGCATCAACCAACCGAAAGCCTTGGTGCATATGAATTGCGCAAACGCGCACAAGAGGAGTGGTTTACCTTCACGAAAGAAGGAAACATCAGGGCAGAGGAGCTCAGTGCAAAAGCGATTGCGCTCGATCCGAACTTTGCCGGGGCGTATGTCGAAAACGCTTGGGCCCACATCAACGGGTATCGTTGGGGATGGACGAACTCTTTGACACGCGAGGAGTCGCTGGACCGCGCGTTTGAGATGGCGCGGAAAGCCATTGAATTGGAACCCTTCAATTTCAAGGGTCATTGGGTCTTGGCCAATGCAACTACTCAGAGTGGAAACCTCGAGCGGGCTGCTTCGCTTTATGACAAGGCCATATCGCTGAATCCAAATTCGGCATCCGTTCTTGCAGATTCCATTGACCCACTCGTCTATGACGGCAAAGCACCTGAGGCCGTTGAGCGCATGAAACTGGCGATCCGACTGAACCCACACCACCAAGACTGGTATCTTTGGAACTTGGGTTGGGCCCAGTACTTCGCTGAAAGGTATGAAGAGGCAAAGGCTTCGATTGAACAGATGAACGAAATACCGGACGGATTGAAGCGCACCTACGCGCCAGTTCTTTTGCGTCTTGGCCTTTCCAGTGATGCGCAGATCGTTATCGATGAGTTTCTGACGGCCAATCCAGAATTCACTATCCAAGAGGCGAAAAATGCGCCATTCGAGAGCGAGGCGTATCTTAATCGATGGGTAGAAGATCTGCGAAAACTGGGTGTGCCTGAATCGAAGGAATGACTGGTTTTTGGGCTCTTCCGTGCGGGCACGCCATTGCACGCAACCTCAAGAGGTCTTCGTGACACACGATTTGCCTAATTTCGTTGTCTTGGCATGCCGGTTTTTTATGAGCGAGCGGACAATTCGTTTCCAATAATCAGAACTACTTTCTCGTATTAACAACACCAAATGCCTTTCGATATTTGGGAATGAAAAGATTTGCCCCTTCTTTTTACGAGTGATCCAGTCACCAACTGTTGCAAACAGCCAGCTATTGCCGATCATTGGACCCAAAGGCACCAGAATTGGCGCTTTTTTCCAAGGGCTGTATGGTTTCAGGTTTTCAAAGGATGAACCCTCCGACACCTTTTTCAGTGTTTTGATAAGCCATGGGTTTTGCCTAGTCGTGGCTACAATCGTCATGCCGTCTCCCACGTCGGCGATGTCGCCTGCCACAAAAACGTTCGGATAGTCGGACGGTCGCAGCCACTTATCAGTCCTGACCCTACCCCCAGATCCCGAAGTCACCCCCGGAAGGCATTGCACCAATGACGTCTGAGGCTTTGATCCGATCACCGGAAATACAAGATCAGCCGCAATCACCCGGCCGTCCGTAAGTGTCACCGATCCTTCGTAAGGCCTATCCAAATGGCGAAGGTCTTGCGCTCTTTGGCCAAGAATGACCGTGACACCAAGGCCTTCCAGCTTGCGTTTGAGTTGTGCGCCAAACTTGATTGGATACATTGGAAACAAGGTATCGTCTGACGCGATTAATGTAATGAGTTTACCTGGCTGCGCTGAGGCAATCTCGCCCGCAAGTTCCGTTCCTACGGCCCCCGCCCCGACAATAACCACTGAATTCGCCTTGGCCAAACGAGCACTGACCTCTTTGCTGGCTTGACGAAAATCAGCGATACTGTCGCCCGATGGTTTGAAAGGGGCGGCATATGACGATCCGGTGGCAATCACGATCAAGTCCGCCGGACAGGATGTGCCAGAGTCTAACGTGACCTCTGATTGACAGATTGACACTGCACGACCCCGCACAACATCGCCTGATTTCAGCAAGTTGTCGTAAGGTAAAATGATCTGATCCAGCAAGGTGGGTTCTACCAGCGCACGGATTGCTGCCGGAGGCTGCACAAAGGCTTCGCGTTGCTCGATCAGGGTAGCTGGCCGCCGCAGCGGGTTCCGGGCAGAAACGAACCTCTGTGAACCCAGCGGCATCGTAGCAGGCTCGCAGGTCGGCTTCGGCTTGCTCCTCGCGCGGATCGTTCTGCCCGTGAAAGACCACGGGACGCCCAGAGACGACGCGGGTACATGGCACGCCAAGCTCGGCCTCGGCCCGTTCCTTAAGCTTGCGCAGAAATGACCCAATAATTTCAACAAATGTCAGGCGCTCATTCAGAATTTGTCGCTTTTCATGCATCAGCGTGGTGCCCAATACCCGTTTGAGCGCCCGCATGAAACGCCCCTCGAGACCATCCAGAAGCGCCCTGTTGGCGGGTTCGCCAATCAGGCTTTCGCGCGTTTCGAAATCAAAAAAGAAAGTGGTTGGAAGTGTTTGCGCCTTGGCATCGAAATGCACCAGACGGGGCACATCTGAGACAACGTAAGCAACGGCTGAATTTGACGTACCAAAGTCAATGCCAATCCACGGGCGGAAAGGTGCCATGGCGCTTATCTCCGAATTGTCTGAGCAAAGGACGCCGGGCGTAAAGTGTTCTTAAGCCATGGTCAACCCGATGTGCCAGGGGCGCCCTCTTGATGCGCCTCATAACTGGCTTCCAGTTCGTTCTTCAGAAAATCGCCAAAGTTCAAAGCCGAGAAGTTGGGCGCACCGGTCCCAGCGAGTGGTGCGATATTAGCGGAGACATGCGGGTCAAAAAAGAATGGAATCGAATAGCGCTCTTGCCCGCTGGAATTGATTACTCGGTGCGGCGTAGACAAGAGCTTGCCATTGGATAACCGGTGCAACATGTCTCCGACATTGATCACAAACGCGTCTTCCATCGGCGGCGCGTCGACCCAATGGCCCGCCGGAGTCTGAACCTGCAAGCCACCAACATCATCCTGCGCCAGCAACGTCAGCACCCCAAAGTCCTTATGAGGCGCCGATCCGAAAAGATCCTCCGGAGCGTGCGCAGACTGCGGCGGATAGTGCAAAAGCCGCAACCAAATCGTTGGCTCTTCAAACGCGGCCATGATCGAACGATCTGCGGACCCAATTGAAGCCAGCGCCAATCCCAGCAGCTTGTGACCCAACTCAGTCATAGCCCGCGCGTAGGCTTCACAGGTTTCGCGAAACCCTTCCAGATCGGGCCACTGGTTTGGCCCCGATAGGTAGACATCGGGGTCAACCTCTGCATCCTCGCGCATCATCATGAATGATGCCGACTGGTTAGGCTTTGTGACCTCGGCCAGATCGGAATTCACATCTGTTGACGTGTTGATCGCAATATAACCGCGATGGTTTTTGTCCAGTGCGATCGACTGTTTCGCATCCACTGGTAAAGCATGAAAACGCTTTGACGCATCAAAGATGGCGGCGCGCAAACTGGGATCCACGCCGTGATTAATCACATAGCCAAACCCGGTCTGACCATAGGCCTCAAGGAATGCCTGCGCCAGTTGGGTTGTGTCTTTGCCACGGATCAGCGGTGCCAGATCAAGCACCGGTATTTCTGTAAATTCGGTCATCTCAGGTTTTTGGTCCTTCGACCCGTACAAGATTCACATCGCCAGAATGGGCTGCATGGCCTCGGTGAACTCGGCCTTTTCCGCTTCGGTCAGCGGCCCCAGCGGCGCACGGCATTGCCCCACATCCAACCCCTGCAATTCGGCCCCAAACTTGATTTTCTGTACGAACTTGCCGCTTTCAAGAATGTTCATGGCCCGGTATAGCTTTTTCATCAGGTCTCTGGCCGCCACAAGCTCGCCTGCTTTGTACAGACGGTCTAACTCGCAGCAAGCCTTGGCCATGCAATTAGATGGGCCGCAAATCCAACTGTCGGCACCCCAGAACATGAAATCCAGCGCAATGTCGTCTGAGCCCGAGATCAATTGGATCTTGCCTTCATACCGCGACACGATGTCAATAGCCCGCTGCAAAACACCAGAGCTTTCCTTGATGCCGATGACACGCGGGTTGTCAGCGAAATGGTCCATCAGATCGAATGAAATATCCGCCCCATCCTTCAACGGATAGCTATAAAGCACAATGTTGACATCTACCTCGGCCAAGACTGTTTCATAATGATCGATCAGTTCGTCCTGAGTAGGTCTTGTGTAGAACGGTGGCGCCAGCAAAACGATGTCATAGCCAATATCCTTGGCAATCGCCGTCTGCTCAATCACTTCGCGGGTGGCCGGGGCGTTGGTGCCCGCGATCAAAATCTCATCTGCGTTCGCGAAATCCTTCACAAATTGCAGCACCTGACGACGTTCTTGTGTCGATTGGCTGAAATACTCGCCGGTCGAGCCGTTCGGAACCCAACCCGCGACACCCGCATCGCGAAAATGAGACAGCAGGTTTTCGAAAGCAACAAAATCGATCCCGCCATCTGCCCCAAAAGGGGTGACCAACGCTGGCATAACGCCAGACAGTTTGACGTTAAAGCTCATGTACGCCTCCTTCATTCCTTGTATTTCAGATCATCCAACCTGGGATTTGCGCATTTTCCTACCGCTCACAGTTTGATTGGTAAGCTCAAGCGGATCAGGGCTCAAGCCACAGATGTAGCTGGAACAAGCCAACTGGCTGACACTGAAACGACCAGTCAGGACCCCGCAAACAATACGGAAGCAATTCGGCCAGAGTTAAAGAGGAAGAAGCAATAGAACGTTAGCGCAGCACTCGCCCACCTGTAGAACCTATTGAAAGCGCTGAAATCGGAATGGTCATGGTCGCTCTCGCTACTCGAATACGGGGGCATCCGCATTGACGTTAAAGCTCGGCATGCTGATCGTAACCAACTAAAGAAAATCGCTGGATGAGTTGCATCCACCCGCATCGAACTTGCGATGCTTATAGCGCGAGATAAATCGATTTGGCCCTGCTGACCAGACCCGGCACAGCAGTTGAACGTAGTTGCGTCTGTTTTGAGTGCGAGAGCCGTTTCAATCTGCGGGATCAAACCATCGAATGTTGCCATTGCCGATCCATTTGTAGCTGTCGATTGAACGCAATTTGACCGACCCTTATTTGAAGAGGCAGGTACGTTTTTGACATTGCTCGCAAGACAGGCAACAAACGCCTGCACATCCGTTTGAGGGATAACTGTCAAACTCAAATGGGTCAGCGACCGACTCAAAGAGACAACCTGTTTTGCTAAGCGGTTAAAGGTTCGATCTTGTTCGGCGGCTCTGTTCCTACCACTCCACGCGTTCATACGTGTCTGTACTGATTTGCAGAACGTCGGAACTCTCTTGAACCAGCACCGGTTCCGCCATGACGTCCGTTTGCGATCCATCCAGAGCTTTTTGAACTGCCGCGTCGGTGTCGTCCAATGCGACATCCCAAGCAATCTCTGAACCGACATGAGACGCAGCGACACCCGTGTCTGGCAAAGTTTCGGTTTCACCTGAAACGTCGGCCTCTGGGTTGGATTGCATGTCTCCAACCGCAATTGCGAAGTTTGATGTGGACGTAACAGGAGCACCGTTAAAAGCTGTAGAATCAATCGTGATTTCGCCGCCTATCACTCCGGCAAAACCGGGGGGTGGAGAGATTTCCAGCGCATCCAGATTCCAGCCGGACAGATCAGCAGGCCCCCCATCTGTAACCATGGCATCCTCTCCGCTGCTTAGTATTGTGGCAGCTGGTAAGCCTTCAACGCTAACCGTCGTGTCTTCGCTGGAGGGGCCAATATCGATTGCAACCCAAGCTGTTTCGTTCACATCAACCGCGATCTCTTGATCTGCCCGAACAGGTTGGCGACCATCTAGACCTGGACCGTCCCATTCCAGCTTTAGTCCAGCGCGACCGTAATTCTCAAAATATCGCAATTCGATGTCATGTGTGCCGGGCTCCAATGCGACCTGGCCAGATTCGGTCCGATAGCCGTGGTTTCCGTCGTCTTTGACAACTTCATGCCCATTGACATAAAGCACGACACCGTCGTCCGCAGACGTGAAAAAGGTATAGGTACCCTCCTCTTCAACCGACACTTTCCCTTGAAAGCGGGCCGCAAACGTGTCGGTTGAACCCTCTTCCCAGAAAGACCCGTGCCCATTATCGTAGTCGATGTTCGGCGTGACCTCGTAATGGGTCGGATCGGCGTCCCAGTTCACATCATCCAGTTTCCCGATCCGATGGTCTGTGTCGAAAAACTCTGCGTGGAATCCCCCTTTCAAAGCCGCGCTAGGCTCGGCAATCTGCGCCGCATCCACATTGAAACTGACAGGTTGACTGATTTCGGTCAGTCCATCGCCCGACATGACAATGAGAACGTCAATTTGACCAACAAAATTGAAAGGTGGAGTGATGGAAAGCGTTTCTGCGCCAAACCCTGTGATTTCGGCGTGTCCATTGTCACCCACCACCACGCTCTGATGACCAGATGCCACGACAGAACCTTCAGGCAACCCTTTCAAAGCAAGCGTTGAAACCGCATGCTGATCAGCAGCAGGGTGGGCAACATTTATCGCAATGGGCATGCCTGAAACCGTTTGAGCCGAAACCATATCCGGAGGTGCTACAAGCTCCGGGCCATTCATGCCTGGACCGTCCCATTCCAGCTTCAGCCCAGCGCGGCCGTAGTTTTCGAAATACCGCACCTCGATGTGATGCGCCCCTGCATCCAAGTGAACTTCACCTGATTTGGTCTGATAGGCATGTAATCCATCGTTTTCGACCACAACCTTCCCATTGACCACCAGTTGCGCTCCATCGTCTCCGCTTAGGTCGAACCGATACGTTCCGCTTTGCTCAACCTGAACCGCGCCGCTGACCTGGACACCAAAAGTGTCTCGGGAACCGTCCTCCCAAAATGAATGACTGCTGTTTTTGTAGTCAATTTCAGCAACCAGTTCCTGATGCGTAGGTTCCGACGCCCAATCGATATCTTCCAGTGAAGACAATCGATGATCCACGTCGAAATACTGCGCCTGAAATCCGGTCGAAATGAGCAACTCAGGCGTGTCCACCAAGTTCACTTCAAGAGTTTCGGACGTGGAAGAGCCGCCTGCATCCGTTACGGTCACTGTGACCTCCACAGTGCTGTCGTCTTCGTAGGACAATGCCGCGCTGTCTTTAAGGCGCAAGACACCATCGACAACTTCAAACCGATCGTCGGACACTGTATAGGTGTGGATGTCATTCACGTCCGGATCATTGAAGCGCAACTCACCCACGATTACACTGCTGGTATTCTCGGCAATGGTATTTGGTGTTGCAGTCAGGGTAATGTTGTCGACCAACGCTCCGTATGTATCATTCTCGTCAGCTGCCTCTCGCAGCTCCAACTGGTCTTCGCCGGTACCAATCACCTGCATGTCAAACGAGGTCCAGTCCGTGGTATCCGGATTAAGCTCGGCCACTAGAACGTCGTTCCAGTAGACTTCTACTGTATCCGTCCCGTTGGCCAGACGTTCCCTTAGATCAAGCCCCAGGTCATAGACCTGACCTTTACTGGTCTGGATCGTCTGGCTGAAGCTGTCGACGCCGCGGCCTGCGTCCATCTCCAGAAGCTGTTGACCGTCCGAAGCCTTGGTCCCTGCCAGATTATCCCAAATTTCCATTCCAGCCTGGCTGTCCCAGGGACCTGAACCGTTATTACTGAAGGTGCTCCATCGACCTGGATCAAGGTCAAACTCATCGAAGCTGCCGTCTTGAACTAGGTTGTCAGTGATTATGTTCAGTCTCAGACCAGTTGGCGCTTCGTTCTGATCACTTGCGTCGATGGTCAATTCTTCAGTATGCGAAGCTCCACCGGAATCGGTGACGGTGACCAGAACATCGACCTGCGTTTCGGCTTCATGATCCAGCGCGATCCCGTCTTTCAGTTTCAATGTGCCATCGACAACTTCGAACCGTTCATCGGAAACGGAATAGATGTGGCTGTCCCCTTCATCCTGATCCTGCGGTGATAAAGTGCCTACGACGGCCCCCTTGACGGCTTCATCAACTGAAGCGTCTGAAAGGGTCACGCCGCTGACCGCATCATTGGTGTCTGTGACTTGGACCGTGAAATTTTCCGTACGCGAAAAACCTGCCTTGTCGGTGACGGTGATCTCTATGCCAATCTGCGCTTCGACTTCGTAATCCAGCGAAATACCATCCTTAAGCTTCAATTCACCATCAACAACCTCGAACCGGTTATCAGAGACAGACAAGCTGTGGTGATCCCCTATATCTGATAAGGACAGAACGCCCACCACTGCGCCATCAGCATTTTCAGCGACAACATTGCCGCCAAGCGAAATTCCGGGGGTAGTAGTATCGGATGGCTTGATCTCCGCTAAAGGTTCTTCGGCGCCTTCGTGGCTCTCCAGTTCAACCGGCTTCGCGCGCTGAGCGGGCGTGCTGCGGGCTGACTCTGACGCATCGATTGAAAACCTATCCTTCTGCTCAAGACCAGATATGTCACCATCCTTTTGTCGGAGAACGGTATTTGTGGCTTTTGGACTTTCGACGTGAGCGTCCTGAAGCGCGTCCGGCACCAATGCCTCGGGCAATAAATCAGTCTTTGGGTTTTCCGTCGCATTCTGGCTTTCGCGCACCTGGGTACTGCCATGATCCGTCGATTGCGACTGAGCCCCTTTGGTAGCTCCGCGTGCTGGCAGGCTGCCCTCTTGGTGGTCGCCGGTATGCAGTGTGCTTCGGCTTTGATCTTGGGGTGTGATCTGTCCGGTTTTGGCAACTTCGGAAGCAAATGCCTCCTTGTCGCTCGGGTCCTTTGACATGGCAGAAGTCAGCCCCGCTCCACTGTTGGTTGCTTTACCCATTTCAGGCCCCCGTTTCCAATCCACTGGAGCGGAACAGTAGTGGGTAAGTGTTAATCCACCCTTTCGCCAATCGCGCGAATTTTAGTCGATTCCTTTCTATGAACAGCCCTCAACTTTATGAAACAGAAAGGTTTTCCACGCCTCTTGTTCCAAGCAATCAAACGGAGCTGAGATGAAAGACAAGGTATTCAGAGGGCGCGACAGTTCTCTCGCAACCAAAGTGCCTATTCTCGCCGCTTCACTGTCGCTGAACACTGCGGCGCTGATCATGCCTATCACAATATTGCTGATCTTTGACCGGGTCATTCCGTTTAAGTCGGTCGAGACGTTGCGCATGCTGACACTTATTCTGTTGGTGTCAGTGTCAATAGAACTGGCGCTGCGCTGGAGCAGGGCAACTCTGCTGAACATCACGTCACAAAGTGCAGCAGTCTCAAACTACCGTCGTTTCATAAACCAAATACTACATGCCAATCCGGTTGTGTTTTCACGTCAGGCAAATTCGAACTATCTCGACCGCTTTTCCGCGATCGCACAATTGCGAGATCACAACGCAGGGCAAAACTACGCGCTGCTGATCGATCTACCATTTACCTTAGTTTTCGCAGTGATGGTCGCATTGATCGGTGGCTGGCTGGTTTTGGTTCCGATCATTGGGCTGATAGCTGTCACCGTGTTCTCCTTGATGATCAAACGTGCGCAGTGGGCGCTGTTTGACAGACGCAAAACGCTGGACAATCGCAGGTATGCATTTTTGTCCGAAGTGCTTTCCGGAGGCCAGACGGTCAAGGCCAACCGGATGGAACGGCAGATGACCCGCCGGTTCGAAATGCTCGAAGACCAAACAGTGGACGTAAGTCACCAATTGATCCGTTTCTCTGGGCTCGCGCAGAGCTTTGGGGCAGTTTTTGGTCAAGTTTCAGTGGCTGCCATGGGGTTGCTGGGTGCCTATCTGGTGATCAAACAACAGATCGGGATAGCCGAGATGGCTGCTTGCATGTTGCTTAACGGACGGATCGTACAGCCGCTGACCAAACTTTTGACACTGTGGGTCCAGTCAGAAAACGTTGCCTTTTCCTGGCGGAAATTGCGCGAAATTGATGCACTTGAGACAGTTCCGGCAGTGACCAAAACGCCGACCCCGACCGAAGGCAGGATCACGATTAAAGGCCTTAAACCGGATCAAGAGGGGGCTAAAACTATGGCGTTGGACACTCTGACGATATTGCCTGGTCAAGTTGCATTGGTGACCGGCCCAACGCGCCGACAGATCAGCGCGTTCTATGACTCAGTGACTGGTCGAACCACACTACATTCCGAAGAAGCCTATGTTGACGAGATCCACAGCAGATCCCTGATCTCCTGGCGTGGGCATGATGCCATTGTCGTTCTGGAAGAGAACCCAGCCATTCTTTCGGGTACATTGTTGCAAAACCTAAGCGCCTTTGGCGACGAAAAACAAATCGCGCGCGCCAAGGACCTCGTCTGTCAGTTGGGTCTGGACCTTCGGATCAATCGCCTGCCAACGGGCTACAACACCGTCTTGGGGTCAGGCAGTAGCTTCGAGGATGACCCCATAAACCGCCAACTCATAGCATTGGTGCGCGTTTTGGCACTCCGCCCGAAAATCCTGATCATGAGCGAACCGACATCTGTTCTCGACACTACAGAACGTGATGCTTTTGCCGCCTGCCTTGCCAAACTGCCTGACAGGCCAACCATCCTTATGGACAGCCCAGATCCGCGCATGCAGCGACTGGCAGATTTGAGGATTCAGCTTGCCCCTCAGGCAGGAGATAACGTTGCAGATTGGGTTTCAGACGCACAGGCCGACCAAATCGCCACCCAGCACAGAAAGGATGTGGCATGAACATGGTCCACACGCGCGACGCGTCAGCTTTACTGGAGCAACTGTTGTTGGTTGGCGGCTGGCAGAACAATTCAGATGCAATCGCCGAGGCTTTCCCGCATCTGTCCGAGGAACTGGACCCAGCGGATTTAGTCCAGACACTTGAAAACCTGAACGTTCCGTATGTTCAGGCAACCTGCCGTGAGAGCGATATTACAAAGGCAGAATGCCCCGCACTCGTGATCCCCGCGCACGGAGATTGTTATGTGGCTCTCGGCCTTAACGGCGACAAGCTGCAAACTGCCGACCTGAACACCGGCTCTATGCGCCAGCACCTCCGACGACGCGTACCCTGTACGCTGATCCATATCGAGAAGTACAAGTACCAGGACACGCAACCCGCTTTCAGAACTGTTGCGGCCGCATTCGGCGCATTGCGCGAAATGCTGCCTGGTCTGTTGCTCGCAGCATTTCTAACCAACCTGCTGGGCTTGTTTGCACCGCTTCTGATCATGGCAGTTTACGATCGGGTGATCCCCTCAGGCTCGGTGGATCTTTTGTTCGCGTTGGCCGTTGGCGTTGGTATCCTTGCAATCTCGGATTTCATGTTCCGGCACATTCGAACAAGAGCTCTGGCTCATGTCGGCCAAAACGGAGAACGCGCACTCGCTGTTGGGCTATTTACCAAACTGATGCGCCTTCCACTGTCACAGCTGCGAAAGTCCGGCGTAAACCAACAGATCGCCCGCTTTCGCCAGCTCGAATCCCTGCGCGAACTTTTCACCGGTCAACTCATGATCGTTCTGATCGACTTGCCGTTTGCGCTGCTTTTCTTTGCCGTGCTTGCATATCTTGCCCCACCCGTAGGGGTACTTACATTGGGGCTTGCTGTTGCTCTTCTGATGATTGGCTTTGTGTCACTTCCTGTTCAGCAGAAGTTGGACAAAACAGCCGCCGACGCAGTTCGGGCCAGCACGTCCTGCATTGAGGACGCCGTCGCACATCAAAGTGCACTGGTCAATCTTGGGATGCAGGACCAATGGTTGGAGAGGTGCATGCCGCTGGCCGAAAAAGCCGAAGACGCGACAGCTCGTGCGCGTCAATTGCGCAATTTTATACAGGCCCTTTCACAATCAACTGTCACGCTTGGTTCTGCCGGTGCGATCCTCAGCGCCCACGGCGCTGTTGAGGGCAGCATGAGTTTCGGCGCCTTGATCGCTTCGATTGCGCTGGTGTCGAAAGTGCTGGCTCCAGTGCAAGCGTTTCAATCCTCGCTTGGACAATTGAGCGGACATTTGAAAAGCCAAAAACAGGCGGACCAGGTTTTGGCCTTACCAGAAGAACTCGAACTTGGTCTGGGCCGGTCTCATCAGAAAACAATGACCGGAGCAATCAGTTTTCAGGGCGTAAGCCATCGCCCCGACCCTTTGAACCCGGCGCTGTTGACGGCGGCTGGCTTCCACTGCGAACCAGGTGAACTTGTTGTCGTCATGAGCCGGGGTGTAGCAAACCGGACCGCTGTACTTGACCTAATCTGCGGTTTGGCAACGCCTGTGGCAGGCGTAATCGAGCATGATGGCATCGATATCCGTCAAATCGCGCGCGACGAGCTCCGCAAGTCCGTAACCTATGCGACCTATGACACATGCCTGTTTCACGGCACCGTAACACAAAATTTTTGCCTTGCTGCCCCGACCCTCAGCGAAAGTGACATTGCGCAAGCGCTCGACACCTTGGGTATTCGTGATGAGATCAAGGCTTTGCCGGACGGGTACCGCGCGCGACTGAATGTTCAGCAAATGTCTGGCATGTCCGGCGAGTTGCTCAAATCTCTGGCTTTAGCCCGCAGCATGGCGCGGTCATCCTCTGTTTATCTATTCTCTGAACCTACCAACGGACTGTCGCAACCGTGTCGTGACAGGTTCAAAACTTGGCTCAAGGATCAAAAAGCTGACAAAACCGTTTGGGTCGCCACCGCCGATCGCTCTTTGATGCAGATGGCTGACCGGCTGATTTATCTAAATGGGGACCGCGTTGTTGTGAACGACACCGGTCAAGCGGCTCGTAAAAAGGTACAGGCGGTCATGAAAGCAATGGAAAGCTGAACAATGCGTATAACGTTGAACAAGAACCGGGCAGAAGGACCGCTCGCCAAATCAAAGCAGAAGTCTCAGCAGCGGCCTGCGCGGTTTGCTGCGCTGACTGCAGTGGTTTTCTCTGGTATGGTCGCCGCGTTGATTGGACTGGCTGGGTGGGCAACTGTTCCCCAGGTCACGCGCGCACCCGGTGCCATCGTCCCAACGGGCGACTACACCCAGATCGAAGTTATGGACGGCGGCATCGTTGATCGTGTTCACGTACAGGACGGGGACCAAGTCCATGCCGGCCATGTGCTGGTTGAATTGAGGCACCCGGATCTAAGCAAAGAGCAACAAAGACTAAAGGAACAGATCGCGACCCTGGACCGCAAACTGACGTATGGGCGCACAATTCTAGAAACGCTCGGGAATGATGATGCGCTCACTGTAGCAGAATTGGCCGCGCTGCGACGTCAGAACCATCACCGCGCGGCTGCGACCTTGGAAATCTACGCTGAAAGCCAGCGCATGAAACGCGTATCGATTTTGCAGCAGCAGGAGACTCTAGAAATCCTCAAAGCGTCGCACAGGTTTACCTTGGAACGAGTCGCGCGAAAAAAAGCCGAACTGGACCGTGCACACCGTTTGCACAATCAAGGGCTGACGACGGCCCGCGACCTGGCTCGGGACGCTGATCAGTTGGACGCGCTGCGGACTGCGGCCTCTGAGGGCGAAGTCCGCCTGGCACAGGCGCGCAATGCTCTCACGATAGCTAAGGCTGATCTTGCAGAACAGACCCTGACCTTGCGTGAAGAAACCCTCAACAAAGTCGAAGAGTTCCGCGACTTGCGCAGTGAATTGGACGTTTCACTGCGGATTGTGAACCAAAAGCTCGACGGCTTGCGCATTGTCGCCCCCAAAGCGGGGATTGTGCAATCGGTCGCTTTCCCCAATGCAGGCGAAGTCATAGCGCCTGGGGAAACTGTTTTCGAACTGCTGCCGTCCCAACTGGACCTGATGGTTGAAGCACGTATCCCAAACAGAGAGATTGGACATGTTACCTTGGACCAACCGGTGAGCGTAACGGTGGATACCTATGATGCGCGGCGTTTCGGGAAAGCTAAGGGTCGCGTGACCGCCGTGTCTCCGGTTCCGCTGATAGATGATCAAACCGGCGACACCTATTTTCGCGCTTCAATCCAACTCAACGATCAATTTGTTGGAACCGGTGCTTACAAGCGCCCAATTTTGGCTGGAATGACGGTGGTGGCGGAAATGAATACTGGTGAAAACACTCTGCTCGCATACATGTTGAAACCCATTCATCAGACGATGCGCAACGCCTTTTCCGAGCGTTAATAGAATAGCCTACTCACGTCTAAAGCCTTTGACATCAGGACACCTGAGCGGGAACTCTGAAAACTTCAATGTCTTCGCTCAATCCCCGGATAGCGTGGTAACCGACGGATTGACCCCTGTTTTTCAGGTGCTTTGTGACACGTGTGGTCAGCAACGTCCTTTCGCCCAGTTGCTTGCATAAGTCCTGAACGCGACTGGCCACGTTGACGGTCTGCCCCACGACCGTGAAATCCAACCGGTCAGGGCTGCCGATATTGCCAAATGTGACCTGCCCGAAATCGATACCTATGACAAATTCAATTTCCTTACGGCCGCTGCCACCTGCGGTTTTGTTAAAGGCATCAAGATTGACCAATGCCTGACTTGCGGCTGCGACGACGGATTGGCATGCCGCCTCGTCGCCGTTATCAGCCTCAAAAACTGCAAGAATACCGTCGCCCATGAACTTAAGCACATCGCCCCCTTCATCCTGAATTGGTGCAACCACCATTTCAAAATAGTTGCCCATCATGTCCAGCAATTGATCTTCGGGCCAGGCTTGGGCTTTTTCTGTAAACCCTCTGAGATCCGCAAACAGGATCGCTGCAAAAACGGTTCTGTGTTCCCCGCGCTTTATGTGCCCTTGTCCGATCTCTTCAGCGGGACCATGGCCCAGATAGGTTTGCAGCAGGCTTTTTTGTGACTGACGCATTGCGATGGGTTCCAAGGCCGCCGCCAAGGCATACCGAGAGTCTTCAATGTATCGGATATGCGCATCAGAAAACCCTGTTTCTGCATTCGAGGTAAAACTAGTGCCTTGAACCGAACCATTTCCGTGTTCCAGTGGAATGGCCAAAAAATCGGTGGCACCCGCCTCGGCAAGCTCGGAGTAGATCGGGTGCTCAGTCGCAAGGTTGAGATCCGATAACCGTTTACGCAACGGACAACGATGGGTGACGATGTATTCAAAAGGGCTGCCATGCCATGCGCTTGTCGACAGCACGGTGGTGGGTACCGTGTAACGGCGGGTTTTGTCCGGTGTCCAGATTATACCCCAAGCGCTGAGCAATGGGTTCGAGTAGTTCTGCGCAATACGCGCCCTTGCCAGCGGCACACCAAGCCGGACAAGCCCTTCGCAATATCCTTTGACGATTGCGGTTTCATCCCCCAACAGCCGCCCTTCGGAAATCAGCCAATGATTCAGTGGGTCAATCTCGGACACGGTCCCCTCTGGCAAGTATGGACGTGCAGGCAGTTTACATGTCTTTCGTCGGGAAAGAACCCGCACTGACGCTCATAAAGACGATCAGCAAATTCAACGCGGGTTGCAGGACCCGAATGGGATTGCTGGGTACATGATCAACTGACGGCCGCAGCTTTGATCGGATCATCCTCAAGCTGTTCCAACAGGTGTGCCTGTTTGACTTTTGGGTCCAGGTCCGAGTCAGTCAGATGGGCCAACATATCCGGTACGGTCGCTTCAATCTGGTCCTGGGTGGCCAAAGCCATTCCATGGGCAACAAACGGGCGCAGATACGTCATACCCGCAAGGTTCGCAGTCTGCTGGTAAGGTTTAAGAAACTCGGCCATCGAATAGTTGTTGTAACCGCCTGCGTGATAGCTGTGCTCGGGGCCACCCGTAGAAACCAGGATCAGAATCTCACGCCCTTTCAATCGATTACCGCCGGGTCCGTAGGCGAAGCCATAGCTCAGAACCTGATCCATCCATGCTTTCAAGACAGGAGGTGCAGAATACCAGTAGAACGGGAACTGAAACACGATCCGGTCATGCGAAAGTAGCAAAGCTTGTTCCGTTTCAATGTCAAAACGCATCTCTGCACCACCGATGGCTGTCAAATCACGTGCGGTTACGTCGCTCGCGTCCGAAAGTGCGTCGAACCAGGCGCGGTTTATGCGGGATGTGTTCAGGTCCGGATGTGCTGTGAGGACAAGGATTTTCATGTGATTGTCTCTTGCAGAAGTTTCGCTGAATAAGATGTGATAAACGGGCGACCGTTTGGCCGCACATCAAACCGCCAGTTTTCCTGAACGCGTGCTTCGATGGCCTCACCTGCAATGGTTTGGGCACGAAACAAAACTTCGAACTGTGCCGCGTCTGGCGTGATCTCAATATTGCTCACGTGGTGTTCGGTCGGGCTTTGCAGGGTTGCAAGCACTTTTGCGTACCAAGCGCGAACCCGTTCATGGCCTATAAGGGCAGCGTCAATATCCGGCATGTCCCAATCCACGTCAGGATGCAGGTCTTGCAAAAACGCATCAATCGGATCAAGCCGGTCAAACCCCGCGAACCAATCTGTTATAAACGATCGAATTTCAGGATAGTCGTTCATGAGCGTCGCCATTTCATGGGTTACTTAGCCAACCGATCCGGCAACGGTGCTAGATTATACTGCGACCAGAAGAACGTGTTGGCTGAATCCTGATCGGCGGAAAGGTTGGTCGCTTCGACGATCTTGCCATCCTCGATACGGTAGACCAGCGCCCAGGTCGTATCGACATTTGGCTTGCCGTCTGCATTTGACCAACCCCGGTGAATATCGACCACATGTGTTTCATCCGCTCCGAAATAAATGGGCTCGGCCTGAAACCCGGCTGCGCCCAACTGCGCGAAGAAAGCAAGCACCTCATCACGCCCAGATTTAGTGCCGGACAACGGATGACGGCCGGGAATGTGCCATTTGACCTCTTCATCCATTACGGCGGCGATGCCATCCAGATCATTTGCCCCATAGGCGGCAAAGAAATCTTGCACCACTTTGATGTTCTCTTCCGGCGAGGCGGCCATGGCGTTACCTCCAGCTATGATTGCGATGGTGAGTGCTACTGTTTTGGTCAGGGTTTTCATTTTCGTCCTCTCTGGCGCTCGGGCGTTTGGCGACAGCACTGCTTTCTACGGGTCCATGCCGTGATGACGAGAATTTAACTATTCCGTTCTTGAAAGATAATTCCCTCAACTTTCACTTCTTTCATGTATTATTTCGAATAATATTCTGGAACGGAGATCCCATGCGCTTACCGCTCGCGACGCTCGAAGTCTTCACTGCCATAGCCCAACAGGGGTCGCTGCGAGCTGCAGCCGAAGCGCTTGGCGTCAAACCGTCGACAGTGAGCCATCAGTTGAAGTCACTGGAGGATCAGCTCGGCACCGCACTATTCATCCGAACGACACGCTCGATCAGCCTGACCGAAGCCGGACGTGCGCTTATACGCGGCGCAGGCCCGGCCTTTGACCAATTGTCCGAGGCCGTTGAAAGCGCGCGCAGCACGGGTCATGCCGCGCGTGGCACCCTTAAGCTGGCAATGCCAGAATTTGCCTACCATCTGTACGTGAGCCCGATCTTGAACAGCTTTTGCGCCAAGTTCCCCGAGATCGAGTTGGAACTGTCTTTGACGGATGCGCTTTCGGACATTCTGGGCGAAGAACTGCATGCCGGTTTCCGTCTAGGGGACCGTGTTGCACCAGACATGGTTGCGGTTCGGCTTACTCGACCATTGCCCGTTGCCGTTACAGCCAGCCCTGCGTACCTCACCGCCCACGGCACGCCCAAAGAACCGCGCGATCTTCTTGAACACAACTGTGTCCGATACAGGTTTCACTCCTCCGGCCAGATTGCGCCTTGGAGTTTTAACTCGAAAGACGGCTCGTATTCCGTCCAAGTACAAGGAAATCTGATTACAAACACCTTACCTGCCTCGGTCGATATGGCAAAGCTAGGGTTGGGGCTGGTGTACACATTCAGGGCCTATGTGGCGGCCGAAATCGATGCTGGCCTCTTGAAACCTGTTCTGGAAGACCATCTTGGCCTAACACCCGGGATTTTCTTGTATTTTCCTCGGGAGTACAGATCAATGATGCCTTTGAAACTGTTCATCGAACATATAAAACAGCAAGAAACGCTTTAGACTTCGGTTGAGGCTTAGTTTCAGCACGGCCTTTATGACCAAGGCTGTTGTCCACGAAGCAGTTGTCCGTCGATGCTTCGGCTTAAAGCCTCGGCCAACAACTAAGAACCCGCTGGAGCAACAGCAGAGTGGGGCTGAACCGGCATAGCTTTCGAGAGGTCCGGCGCGATCCGTATCAATTCGGAAAGCGAGGGCTTTTGCCCATATGATCCCTTATGAATCAATTTGGACGGCACACGGGTTGCTGCCGTCAACGCTTGTGACAAAGGCATACCCAGCTTTGTTGTAAGGTTTCGAATGGCCGTGGTCAGGTCCAGATCGGCTCCAGCCAAAGTGCCGTCTTGCAATGTCAGCTTGCCCTTTTCGCGCCGGATAAGCCGCCCTTCCAGGTAAAACTCTTTCAGATCCGTTCCGGCCACTGCCATCGCATCGCTCACCAGAAAAATCTCTCCTGGCCCGCGTTTGGCCTTAAAAGCGGCTCGCATCGTTTCCGGATGCACATGTACAGCATCCGCAATCAACCCGGCAGACAGGTTCCCAGTCGAAAGCACTGCGCCCACCAAACCGGGTTCGCGGCTGCCAAACTGGCTCATTGCGTTGAACAGATGCGTTGCGCAACTTGCGCCGGCTTTCGCGTAAGCCACACATGTGTCGTACGGGGCGTCGGTGTGACCCAGCGAGACGATAACCCCTGCCTTGGTCAAAGCTTCGACCTGATCAATCGCGACATTTTCAGGAGCCAATGTGACCATCAGCGCAGGTAAGTCGCGGGCAGCTGTCAACAATTGGTCCAGATCGGCACTCTCCATCGGGCGGATTAGTGCGCCATCATGGGCACCCTTGCGGCGTATTGACAAATGCGGGCCTTCCAAGTGCAGCCCAGCGATGCCCGGAACCCGGCTGCGTACAGCTTGTATCGCGGCTCGAATGGCAGCTGTGGTTTTTTCCGGCGTGCCTGTGATCAGGGTCGGCAGAATAGAAACCGTACCCAACCCGCGATGCGCCCGAGCGATCCGCCGCAACGTCTCGACCGATGGGTCGTCGTTGAACATCACGCCGCCGCCGCCATTCACCTGTAGATCCACATAACCGGGGCTAAGAATGTCACCGGCCAGATCCTCGGTCCGGGTTTCCGATGGCAGATCATCTGTAGGTACGATCGCGTCAAGCGTTCCATCTACAAACCGGGCGGCGTGGTTTGAAAACAGCGTCCTTCCGTCAAAGATCGGTCCGCCCACAAAGGTGATGATCGAGCCACTCATACCGTTTCAGTCACTTTCCGAAGATGGCGAGGTGTGTCGGGATTGATACCACGGCGGGTGGCAACGATTTCAACCATACTATAAAAAGATGCGATAGAGGCGACAGGATCGGTCATCCAATGCGCGGTCCGAACATGTGGCAGCGACACCGCATCCTTCACGCGATCCGTTGTTGCAAATACCTTTGCGCCCTTGGCTGCCAAAGCATCGGCAACTTCGGCTAAATTGTCCTCAGCTGCGTCGCCGGATGAAAAGGCAAGCACCGGAAAGCCTTGATCCACAATGGAAACCGGGCCGTGAAGCACCTCTGCAGAGGAGTAGCTTTCGGCATGGATCTGGCAGGTTTCCTTGAATTTCAACGCAGCTTCGTTCGAGATCGCCCAAGTCGTTCCGCGCCCCAAAGTGAACAGCGATTGACCATTGATCGCGTCGATCACCGTTCCCCAATCACAGGTTATGGCTCGTTCCAGGTCTTTTGGCAGATTTCGGATCGCGGACAACAATGCGGCGTCGTCCTTAATCTCAGCCAGCAACCAAAGCCCGGCAACCAGTGAAGTCACAAATGTTTTGGTCGCGGCAACGCTCAGTTCCGGCCCTGCATGAATGTGCAACGCGGCTGAAGCAACATTCGCCAAGGCCGAGCCGGTGTCGTTGGTGATTGCAACCGAATAGGCACCGCCCTGGGTCAGTGATTGTGTAAGGCGTACGATGTCGGGGCTCTGACCGGATTGGGAAACCGAGACACACAGCGCATCGGGACAGCGCATATCCACACCGTAGATCGATTTGACGCTTGGACCCACCGAGGCCATAGGTAGGCCCAGCAGCAGTTCAGAAGTGTATTTCAGAAAACTGCAGGCATGATCGGACGAACCGCGCGCGACGGAAATCAAAAAGCGCGGATCGCGCGACCGCACTTCAAGTGCGGCTGCTTTGATCGCCTCGGAACCGTCAGTCAGCAGACGGTCAACGGCGGTGGGAATTTCGTTGATTTCCTGTCGCATGAGTGTGAGTTGGTTGGACATCAGGTCCGGCCTTTCAGTTTGACAAGCGCAGTTCGGCCACGAAGTCGTAGGCATCGCCGCGATAAATGGATCGGGTAAGTTCTGCGACACGCCCGCTTTCCAGATATGACGTGCGCTGGATGCGTAGCCCGGCGGTTCCTTCGGCAACGTCCAGCAAACGCGCTTCGGCTGCTTCAAGATTGATGGCCGAGATCTTTTGGATCGCACGCACCGGGCGATGGCCCGATCGTTCCAGAACGGCATAAAGCGACCCGGTCACCTCGGTCGGATTGGGCAGGATATCCAAAGGAAGCGCCGCGCGCTCCAGAGCCATCGGGCGTCCTCCGGCGGCTCGAAGACGGTGAATTCGCGCAACTTGATCATTGGCCGATAGACCCAGTGCCAGCATCTCGTCCGGTGCTGGCAGGAAAATTCCGCGTTCCAGCCAGGTTGAGGTCGTCTCAAAACCACGCCGCTCCATGTCCTCGGTAAATGAAGTCAGGTGTGACAAAGACTGCTCGACCCGGGCGACTGGTTCACGCACGAATGAGCCTGAACCCTGCCGCTGTTCTATCGTCCCTTTGCGCACCAGTTCCTGAATGGCCTTGCGCACAGTGACACGCGACAGGTCGGTCAACTCTGCAATCTCACGTTCGGGCGGCAGAGAGCTGTTGGGCGGCAGGATACCTTCTTCGATGCCTTGCTCAAGCCGCTGGCGCAGCTGCACATAACGTGGCCCGGCGGTCTGCCCCAGCCATCCCTCGGGCCTTAGGAAATCAACAACGCTCATGTTCGATCTCCTCTTTGAAAGCCTGCGCCAAAGCGATCGCGCCTGACAGTGGATCACCTGATGGCTGCACCAAGGCTTGCTGCATGTCCTCAGGCAGAAACGTGGAATAGTACGGGCCAATTCCGCCCGTCAGGCAAATTGCAGCACCAGGGCTCCAACCCATCTTCACAAGCCTATCCGCCAGATAGTCGGCGCCCGCCTGCATAATCGATTGTGCACCTGTATCCCCCTGCCCTGCAAACTGCGTGACGACAGGTGCCAAAGCGCCAAACTCAGTGGGTGTCATCATAGATGCGGCTTTTACGACACCAGAGGTCCCATTGAATTGGCGCAGCAAGTGTTCGGACATTTCAGACGCCGCACGCATGCCATCAGCGCACTCCAACACCTCCGACAAAACGCGCTTGCCGACCCACTGGGCCGAGGCTTGGTCACCCAAGACCGGCCCCCATCCTCCGACAAAGGCGGTCGCTCCACTTCGCTGCGCAGCTATAAAAGATCCGGTGCCACAATGCGCGACAAACCCGTCACGCGGCCCCAGCGCGCCACGCAGAGCAGATGGGCGATCATCTTCTATGCGCACGCGCGCAAATGGCAGGGCTGCGGCCAAACGGTCAGCAATGGCTTGTCCGGTGACGCCCGCCAAGCCCACGTATGCTGGCGCTCGTGCAATCTCTGCAAGTTCAATACCAGCCTGTTTGCAAAGGACAGCCAGTCCACTCACAAGCTCCGCACAGGACGTTTCGAAATCGGTCGATACGTTTGCCGATCCAACCTCAACCCGCCAAGTTTGAACGCCATCGAACAGGGCCAGGCGGCACCGCGTGCCACCACCATCTATTGCCAGAATCAGATTGTCAGAGCCGCTAGTCATGAAGAGACCTTTATAATACCTTTTTTAAATTTAGAAGGCCAAAACGTGACCTGATATCGAAAAATTAGTATTTTCTAATGCCGTAAACAAAGTGGTAGACTAATGGTATCTAAAAGGTATGATGCCGATAGACCGGGGGAGAATCACTTGAACACGCCTGTGACAGAGCAGTTGCACCCAAACGCGATCGGGCTGGACGCGCGACCGCTGTCGGATGTCGCCGCCCTTCTTGCACAGTCGCAAGCAAAGGCTGCATCGGCGCCGCTGGACACAGTTGACCCGATCTGCGAAGGGGCTGTGACCATGGCCGCAACGATCCGGGCAGAAGGCGTTCTGCGTTATCTAGCTGCTGGCTCTTCCGGGTTGATGGCTGCGGCAGACGCGCTTGAACTTGGGGGCACTTTTTCAATCCCGGCACATCAGGTTCGCATCCACATGGCGGGTGGCTTACCTTCCAACGCGGAAATGCCTGGCGACGTCGAAGATATCTCGACCACTCTCACAGATGAACTTGCCGACCTGACCGTCCGGGATACTCTGATCGCTGTATCGGCAAGCGGAACAACACCATACACGGTCGCGGCAGCGCGTATCGCACGCGATAAGGGCGCCAAAGTTATAGGTATCGCCAACAACGCAGGCACCGAGCTGTTGCAATTGGCACATCACGCGATCCTTCTGCCTACACCACCCGAACTGGTTTCCGGCTCAACCCGAATGGGCGCGGGAACGGCGCAAAAAATAGCGTTGAACATGTTATCGACTCTGATGGCCATGGAGTTGGGGCATATTCAGGACGGCATGATGATCAACCTGCGTGCCGACAATGACAAACTGCGCGCCCGCGCCAATGGAATCGTGCGTCAGCTGACAGGTGTTACCTCGGAACAAGCCGCATCGGCGCTGACCGCCGCTGACGGCAACCTCAAAATCGGCGCGCTTGTTGCAGCTGGAGCCAGGTCTGCCGAGGCTGCACACGCGTTGCTGAATGAAGAAAACGGCCATCTGCGTCGCGCAATGAATCGACTGAAACACAAAAACGATAACATCAACCTGGGAGAAACCAAATGAAACGCAAAGTTTTAAGCTTGGCACTAATGACCACAGCGCTGGTCACAAGCGCCTATGCGCAAGAGGCTACGCTGACAATCGAAAGCTGGCGCAACGACGACCTGGCCCTTTGGCAGGAAAAGATCATTCCAGCGTTCGAAGCAGAGCACCCGGGGATCAAGGTTATCTTCTCACCCTCCGCGCCTGCCGAGTACAACGCGGTTCTGAACTCGAAACTTGAGGCCGGATCGGCCGGCGACCTGATCACCTGCCGCCCGTTTGATGCTTCGCTGGCGCTGTACGAAAGCGGGCATCTCACCGACCTGTCCGACCTCGAGGCCATGGGCAATTTCTCAGATGTTGCGAAATCCGCATGGCAGACCGATGACGCATCCGCCAGCTTCTGCGTGCCGATGGCGTCGGTGATCCACGGCTTCATTTACAACAAAGACGCCTTCAACGAGTTGGGCCTTGAAGTCCCCACCACAGAGGCCGAGTTCTTTGCTGCTTTGGACAAGATCAAGGAAGACGGCACCTATATCCCGATGGCGATGGGCACCAACGACCAGTGGGAAGCCGCGACGATGGGCTACAACAACATCGGCCCGAACTATTGGAAAGGTGAGGAAGGCCGTCAGGCGCTGATCAAAGGCGAGCAGAAACTGACCGACCCGCAATGGGTTGCACCCTATGCAACACTTGCTAAATGGGCGGACTATCTGGGGGACGGTTATGAGGCACAGACCTATCCTGACAGTCAGAACCTGTTCACCCTCGGTCGCGCCGCGATTTATCCGGCAGGCAGTTGGGAAATCGCTGGCTTTAACACGCAGGCCGATTTCGAAATGGGTGCCTTCAAGCCTCCGGTCCAGAATGCAGGTGACACCTGCTATATCTCGGACCACACCGATATTGGCATCGGCCTGAATGCCGCCAGTGAAAACCAAGAGGCCGCGCGGACATTCCTGTCCTGGGTCGCCAGCCCGGAATTCGCCAGCATCTTTGGCAACGCGGTTCCTGGGTTCTTCCCCTTATCCAACACTCCGGTCGAACTGGAAGACCCGTTGGCAAAAGAAATCGTGGGCTGGCGAGATGAGTGCGAAAGCACGATCCGTTCGACCTACCAGATCCTGTCGCGCGGCACACCGAATCTAGAAAATGAAACCTGGGGCGCATCTGTTGCTGCTATAAAAGGCACCGAAACCCCCGAGGCTCTGGGCCAGCAACTGCAGGACGGTCTGGCCAGTTGGTACGCGCCGCATCAGTAAAACCTGACAGCTAACCATCACCGGACGCGGGATTTCGCGTCCGGTCCTTTTCCCGGAGACCAACATGCAGACCCGCCGCATACGCTGGCATATCGTCGTTTTCCTTGCCCCTGCGGTTCTGGTCTACACGGGGGTGATGATCTTCCCTTTGTTCAACACGCTCCGCCTCGCACTGTTCACCGAGGTCGATCAGACGCGCGTTTATGTGGGCATACAGAATTTCCGCACGCTGTTTTTCGACCCTATCTGGTCCGAACAGTTTTGGAACGCGTTGGGAAATAACTTCTGGTTTTTCCTGATCCACATGCTCGTGCAGAACCCCATCGGCATCGCCTTGGCAGCAATCTTGTCACATCCGCGTCTGAGGTTCGCCGCGCTTTACCGTTCGGCCATTTTCATCCCCACGATCCTAAGCTTTGTGATCGTTGGGTTTGCCTGGAAACTGATCTTGTCACCACTCTGGGGCATTGCTCCGTCGATGCTGGACGCCATTGGTTTGAAATCACTGTTTGCACCGTGGCTGGGTAAAGAAGAATACGCACTGACAACGCTGGCGCTGGTGTCGGTCTGGCAGTTCGTCGGCATCCCGATGATGTTGATCTATGCCGCCTTGCTGTCGATCCCGGAAGAAATCCTAGAGGCCGGAGAGATTGACGGGATTACCGGAGCTTCCGCGTTCTGGAAAATCAAACTGCCGCTGATCCTGCCGTCTATCGGAATCATTTCAATCCTGACATTTGTAGGTAACTTCAACGCGTTCGACCTGATTTATGTCTCTCAGGGGGCACTGGCAGGGCCGGATTTCTCAACCGACATCCTTGGTACATTCATGTACCGCACTTTCTTTGGCTTCCAATTGCAACTGGGTGATCCGCATATGGGATCCGCTATCGCAGGGGCCATGTTCGCGATCATCCTCGTGGGGGTCTGCATCTACCTATTCGGCATCCAGACCCGGATGCGCAGGTACCAGTTGTGAGGGCATGGCCATGAACAAAGCACGCCAAAACCCGCTGAACACAGCCGCCATGCATGGGGCGCTGATCCTTTACACGCTGATCGCCCTGTTCCCGGTCTTCGTCATCATCATCAACAGCTTTAAAACCCGCCGCGCCATCTTCCGTGAACCGCTTGCCCTACCCGATTCCGAAAGCTTTTCGCTGATCGGGTACCAGACGGTGATGAAACAAGGGGATTTCTTCCTCTATTTCCAGAATTCGATGATCGTTACGGTGGTATCGCTGACATTCATCCTGCTTTTTGGTGCCATGGCGGCCTTTGCCCTCAGTGAATACCGGTTCAAGGGCAACCTGCTAATGGGTCTCTATCTGGCGCTTGGGATCATGATTCCGATCCGTATCGGTACCGTCGCGATCCTCGAGATGATGGTGGCCACCGGGCTTGTCAACACGCTTTGGGCCTTGATCCTTGTCTACACGGCACAAGGATTGCCGTTGGCGGTGTTTATCCTGTCCGAGTTCATGCGACAGGTCTCGGACGACCTGAAAGATGCGGGCCGTGTCGACGGATTGTCTGAATACACAATCTTTTTCCGTCTTGTCCTTCCGCTAGTGCGCCCGGCAATGGCGACAGTGGCTGTGTTCAACATGATACCGATCTGGAATGATCTGTGGTTCCCGCTGATCCTCGCCCCCGCTGAAGAGACCAAGACCCTGACGCTGGGCAGTCAGGTCTTCATCGGTCAATTCGTCACCGATTGGAATGCGGTTCTTTCTGCCCTGTCGATGGCGATCCTGCCGGTGCTGGTGCTCTACGTCATCTTCTCACGCCAACTGATCCGCGGCATCACTTCAGGAGCTGTCAAATGACCCGAGTTCTGATTGCAGGCCTTGGCAATATGGGCCTAAACCACGCGCTGGCCCATCACCAGCATCCGGACGCGCAAATCGTGGGGCTGGTGAACAGGTCCGGTCATGTGGAGCATCCCGAGTTGGGTCATTATCCCGCCTATTCGGATTTCCACTCTGCGTTGACCGAAACAAATCCGGATTTGGTGGTTGTCGCCACCTATTCCGACAGCCATGCCTATTATGCCTGCGCCGCAATGGAAGCCGGCGCGCATGTCTTCGTTGAAAAACCACTGGCCACCACAGTGGCCGATGCCAAACGCGTTGTCGAAAAGGCCACCCAAACCAACCGCAAACTGGTGATCGGCTACATTCTGCGCCATCACCCGTCGTGGATGCGCCTGATTTCCGAGGCGCGTGACCTTGGCGGGCCATATGTGTTTCGCCTGAACCTCAACCAGCAAAGCAGCGGGGCCGAGTGGGAAACGCATAAGGCGCTGATGCAGACCACCTCTCCTATCGTCGATTGCGGCGTGCACTACGTCGACGTGATGTGCCAGATCACGGACTCAGACCCGGTGCGCGTACATGGCATGGGGCTGCGCCTGAGCGATGAGATCGCTAAAGACATGTACAATTACGGACAGTTTCAGGTGGTCTTTGAGGACGGCTCGGTCGGTTGGTACGAGGCCGGTTGGGGCCCGATGATGTCTGAGACCGCGTTTTTCGTGAAAGACATCGTCTCGCCCAACGGGTCGGTTTCGATCACCGATGGCAACGAGGGCGCATCCTCAGATATCGACGGCCACACCAAGGTCGGCGGCATTCTGGTCCACCGCCCCGAGGGGGACAGTCAGATCGACATGCCCGATGAACCCGGCCATCAGGAGCTTTGCGACGCAGAGCAGGCCTATATGCTGCGCGCCATTGTCGAGGATATCGATCTGACCCGCCACATGAACGACGCCGTGCAATCGCTGGCCATCTGTCTGGCAGCAGACGAAAGCATCCGTACTGGCCAACCCATTTCGCTGAAAGAGGCACACCAATGACCGCCCTGACGCTTACGAACGTGAACAAGTCCTTTGGCAATGTCGAGGTTCTCAAGGACATCAATATCGAAGTGGAAGACGGCGAGTTCGTCGTCTTCGTCGGCCCCTCGGGCTGCGGCAAGTCCACCCTATTGCGCGTGATCGCAGGTCTGGAAGATGTTACATCGGGCGAAGTGCGCATTGGCGGCGAGCTGATGAACCTCACACCGCCCTCCAAACGCGGTATCGCGATGGTGTTCCAGAGCTATGCGCTCTACCCGCATCTGAATGTGCGAAAGAACATGTCACTGGCGCTGAAACAGGAAGGCCAAACTAAGCAGGTCATTGATGAACGTGTCGCCAAGGCGAGCAAGATGTTGAACCTTGAACCTTACATCGACCGCTACCCGTCCGAGCTGTCCGGCGGTCAGCGTCAGCGTGTTGCCATCGGTCGCGCGATTGTTCGCGAACCCAAACTGTTCCTGTTTGACGAACCTCTATCAAATCTGGACGCGGCTTTGCGTATGAACACGCGGCTTGAGATCGCGAATTTGCACCAGCAGCTGGACGCTTCGATGATTTATGTAACCCATGATCAGACCGAAGCGATGACTTTGGCAGACAAGATCGTCGTGCTACGCGATGGGCGCGTTGAGCAGGTCGGCAGCCCGATGGAGCTGTACAACAATCCTGCCAATCAGTTTGTCGCCGGTTTCCTTGGCGCACCGTCAATGAATTTCTTCCCCGCCAGCGTGGTTGGCGACAGCGCGGACATCACAATGGGCGTCCGCCCCGAGGATCTCTTTCTGGCCGATGACGGTCCGCTTGCCGCAAAAGTGACCCATGTCGAGCATCTGGGCGGAGACACGAATGTGATCGCGATGATGCAAGGCCATCAGGTCACAGCCCGCCTTTTTGGCCAGCATCACGTGGACACGGGCCAAGAGATACAGATTGGCTATACGCCAGATCGCAGCTATCGCTTCGACACACATGGCGCGCGGCTGGCCTGAGCCGCTACTGAATTCCGCTCACCGCAACAGCTTATCAAGCTTCGCGCCTGGTTCAGGAAAAACGATCAGGTGAAAAAGCCTTTACATCGACATGAAGTCTCCGCCCAGCCGTGTTATCTGCCACCAACCGGGCGGTGGTGGCAGCCAAAGTCAGCCCAAGCTGACCATGCCCGGTGGCGAATTGGACGTTGTCCAGACGATGACTGCGCCCGATGATCGGTCGCGTGTCCGGAGTGAAGGGGCGATAGCCGACGCGACGCTCGGCAACGTCCGTCTTCAGGCCGGGCAAGACCCGATGCGCCCGTCGCACAAGCACATCCGCCCGGTTCCAGTTTGGTGCTGCGTCCAAACTGGCGAACTCGATTGTACCCGCGACAGCCAGAGCTCCGTCATACGGCGTAACGCCGAACCCGCCTTTAGGGTAGAAAATCGTGTGTTTCAGCTCCACACCCGGATCTGACAATGCCGTTGAATACCCTGCCACACCCTCCAGTCGAATTGGTACGCCAAGATCTTTCGCCAAGCCTTTGGATCGTGCACCCGCAGCCAAGACAAATTGATCTGCAAAAAACTCAGTTCCGTCGGTCAGTTTAACCGATTGCACCTTTCGGCCTTCGCGGTCGAACCCTACGGCCCCTACCCGTTTTACAGTTCCGCCTCGTTTCAAAAATGTCTGGTGCAAGGCTTCGACCAGGCGTTTAGGGTCCGTCACATAACTCCAGTCCCGCAACACCGCCGCATATTTGAAATCGGGCGCTATCGCTGGGTCAAGCTCGTGTGCATCATGGCCCGAGATTTCATCAATGGTGCAGCCAAGTTCGCGCGCCAGATCAAAAGCCGCCCCCATGGTCGCCTTGTCGGCATCATCGTCGAACAGCTTGATGACGGGTCGCTCTATCAGCATTTCAGGTTCGCCGATGTCCTGCAATTGCGCCTTGAAATCCGCGGTGGCCGAGAATGTCAGCCGCGCGAGATCAGAGGCAATGGCACGCATTTTTGATGGGCGGGCGTTGGCGGTGAACCGTGAGAACCACGGCAATAACTTCAACGCTGAACTTGGACGCAACGACAAGGGCGCTTCGCTGTCCAGCAACCACCCAGGTACTTTCAGCATCATTCCGGGTTGCGATAGAGGAACAATTTCCCCCACCGCAATACAGCCGCACGACGCCCAACTGGCCCCCTCACCAACGGTGTTGGGTTCCATAACCGTGACCTGGTGCCCCTCTGACTGAAGCGCCAGAGCACAGGAAATGCCGACGATACCGCCGCCGACAACCGCAACTTCTGACATTTAAAGGCTTTCCTGCTGAATTTCATGCAGCTGTGACAGCAACTCTACGCTGACAACCACGCCTTTTTCCTGCGCAGCGGCGCGATTTTTCAACCGTCCGTCACCTGGAACGCGAGCCGTGCCGTTGCCGTCGATTTCGGCACATATGCGTTTGACGTAGTCGTCAAAACCCGGGTTCCCAAAGCGCGTGGGATCAATCGCGATCAGAGTGGAGCCGCCTTTGATGTTCAAAGCGCCGTGCTCCACACGTTTGGCATTGTCTACTGACAGGGTGCCACCGGCCAGCGCCGCGCCTAAAACTTCGATCAGAAAGGCAATCGCGGCCCCTTTATGCTCGCCAAAGGGCAACAGGCTGCGGGTCTCGAGAATGGCATTCGGATCGGCCGTAGGTTGGCCATCCGGCGCCAAACCCGCCGGGCGGGGCAGATCGTGCCCTTCGGCCGCCGCCATGCGAATATCCATAAGCGCAACCATCGAAGACGCCTGATCCCAAACAATCGGCTCAGCCCCTTCACGCGGGCACGCAAATGACATCGGATTGGTCCCGAAAACCGGGCGCACTCCGCCTTGTGGCACCACCGTTGACAATGAGTTCACAACGCCCAGCGCCACCAGACCCGCTTCGGCCAGAGGTTCGGTGTCAAAACGCAGCGCAGCCAGGTGATGGCAATTGGCACAAGTGAAAGCGGCAATGCCGTTTTCTCGGGCCATGGCAATCAACTCGTCCCGCGCCATCCCCGCTGCGAGTTGATAGTACCCGTTGTCGCCATCCCCGCGCAAAACACCGGGCGCAATACGCTCAACCTTGGGCGACGCCGCCGGATTGGCATAGCCAGAAGTAAAACTTTGAACATAAACCGGTAGCATGCGCAACCCATGACTGCGGGGACCGTCCCGTTCGGATCGGGTGACGATATCCGCCAGAACGGTGCTGCCTTGCGCATCCATACCCGCTGCCACAAGGATCGATCTGGCCAATTCCCTGACCTCTTCGAGTGAGAGCGTCTTCGTCGAGATTTCCGTCATTGGGGTGATCCTGTCCTTGTGTGGTTCAACGGGGCGCGTCAGCGCCCACGTCAGGGTTAACTGCTGTATTCCCGGCGCTTTTTGGCAACAAACTCGTCCAGCGCACCGCGTTGATCGTCAGGCATCGGAGGCTGCACATAGTTGTCCAGCATACGCCGCGCGGCTTCATTGCCAACAACCTCTGCCGTCTTCGAACCTTCGGCTTCCCACTGTTCAAAACTGTCGTTGTTTTGCAAGTGATTCATATGCATCGGGTTTTCACGCGTGTGGTCCGTACCCAGGAAATGCCCTCCGGGGCCGATCCGGGCGATGTCGTCTAGCAACAGATCCAGGTTTTCCTCTTGAAGCCCACTGAAAAAGCGATGGAAATTCTCAAGCTGCATGGTGTCCTGCACCCATTTCGAGTAGCTGACCCCC
The DNA here is from genome assembly GCF_013110775.1 of Ruegeria sp. HKCCD7296. Classification (NCBI taxonomy): domain Bacteria; kingdom Pseudomonadati; phylum Pseudomonadota; class Alphaproteobacteria; order Rhodobacterales; family Roseobacteraceae; genus Ruegeria; species Ruegeria sp. HKCCD7296. Next base: position 64,751 of record NZ_WVRF01000016.1, on the reverse strand, counting down.
AACGCCCCTTCCAGAAAACCGGCAGAGTGCACAATGTAATTCGCCCCGCCAAGCAGCACGGGCCACATCGTGTTGGCCGTGTCAAAGCCGGCCTGCATGTCGGGTGACTTTGACCCGGTCCACATGGTGCAAGTCCGCCAGGGCACCTGATAGAACCGCGCCATCTGACCCACCAACAGGTTCATCAGACCCGGCTCCGGCGACCCCATCATCGGCGCGCCGGTTTTCATCGACACACCCATGATTGCCACGCCCAGAACCATCGGCGCGCCGCGTCGGATGATCTGGCTATAGGCCATGCCCGCCAAGGATTCCGCAATCAGCAATGCCACACCACCCTGCGGGCTGGCCGGCGTTGAAGCCCCCGCCAAAACGAAAGGCGACAGCAGGCAAGGCTGGTTGGCCGCAGCATAAACGCGCAAGCTTTCCAGCATGGTCTCATCCCAGACCAGCGGCGTGTTGCAGTTCAGCAGCGCAGCCATCACTACGTTATTGTCTACAAACTCTGCGCCAAACACGATCCGGGTCATGTCCACCGAGTCACGTGCTGCCTGCTCTGACAATACCGAACCTTTGATCGGCTTGTCCGTCAGCGTCAACGCCGCATGCACAAGCTCAAGATGGCGCTGCGGAACCGGAACATCCTGCGGTTCCACCGGCAGAATACCCGGAACCATCATCGACTGGCTCATCTGGCTCAACTTGAAGAAGTTTTGCGCATCCTCCAACTGCGAGGGGCGGCGCACGCCGTCAAGATCATAGACAAAAGGTGCGCCATAGGCGTTCGCGAAGACCGAGTGTTCGTTACCCACACGCAAAGACCGCTCTGGGTTGCGTGCCGCATAAGCCCATTCTGAAGGTACTGACGAGATCAGGTCCATCAGCATGTCGCGCCCGATCCGGACGCGCTCGCCCTGCACATCTGCGCCGTATTTTTTCCAGTCCGCCAAAGCCACCGGATCGCGAAATTCAATGCCGGTGGTTTCCAGAATGGTCATTGCGGCATTGTGAATACGCTCGACCCCCTCGGGGCCAAGCAGATCGATCGGCCCAATCTTGCGGTTCAGGGTCGGTAAATAGACCGGGGGTGGGTTGGTGCGGGCCTGAACGCGTGCCGCGCGCCCACCGCCACGGCTGGACCGTCCTCTTGCTTGTGCCATTTCAGCTCTCCTTCTCAGGCCCGGGCGCGTGCGCTGGTCGGGTCAACAGCGCAGATGTCGATCACCTCGGCATCACGCATTTCATTGTGGATCAGCACCTGCATTGTCGTACCCGGTGCGGTCATGCCCTGTGGCACCAGGGCCATCGCGATGTCGTGGTTGCAGTAGTAGGAAAATCCACCCGACGTGACGCGCCCGATCAGCTTGCCATCGGCATAGACGCCTTCGTCAAACATGACTGAGGTATCGCAGAACGGCAGTTTCAGAGTCACCAGCGTGTTGTAACCACCCTCTGCCTTTTGCTTTTGCAACGCAGCCTTGCCGATGAATTCCCGCTCGACCACCTCGCCATTGACTTTCTCGGTCATGGCGACAAAGCGGCCCAGATCAGCTTCGTAGGGTGTCATATCCTTGCAAATCTCGCGGTTGATCGCCCGATAGGATTTCTCAAGCCGCATCGACTCCAAGGCTTCCAGGCCAAAGGGCTTCACCCCAGCCTTGAGAAGCAGATCGACCAAATGGCGGTTATATCCGACCGGGTGGTGCAGCTCCCATCCCAGCTCGCCGGTATACGAGACGCGCAGCAGATTAACACCTTTGGCATAGCCCACCTCACCCATCTGCGCAGACAGCCACGGGAAAGCTTCGTTCGACAGGTCGTTGTCCGTCAGCGGTTGCAGGATCTCACGAGCTTTCGGACCGGCCAAAGCAATAACGCCCAGCTGTTCCGAGATATCCTCCATCATGACCGAGCCATCCTTGGGCAGCAGGCGCTGCAACTGATCCCAGTTGTACGCTCGCCAGTTAGGGGTCGAGATCAGATAGAAATCATCCTCGGCATATCGAACGATGGTGTATTCCGCATCCATACCGCCCTTGTCGTTCAACATCAGCGACAGGGTCATGCGGCCAATCTTCGGCAATTTGTTGGCCATCAGACTGTCCAGCCATTTTGCGGCACCGGGGCCGCGCACGGTGAACTTGGTCATCGGCGACATTTCGATGAACCCGGCCTCTTCGCGGGTCGTACGCACCTCGGCCTGTACCAGTTCCATATGGTTGGTGCGCCGGAAAGAGTGCTCGGGGATCGCCTCCTCGGGGGATTTGGCAAACCACCGGGGGAACTCGTATCCGTTGAAGCTGGTCCACACCGCGCCGTGCGCGGTTAGCAGATCATAAGACCCCATGGTTTTCATCGGGCGCGCGTCCGGGAAGTCCTCTCCTGGAACATGCGCGTCCATATGGGTGCCCCAGGTCTCGCGCACCTTGTCCATGGTCCAGCGTTTCGAAGCGTAGTCGGAAAAACGGCGTGGGTCGAGTTCGGACATGTCCATACCCGGATCGCCATTTACAATCCATTGCGCCAGGCGACTGCCGACTGTCCCGCCCCACAAAATACCTCCCGGCATCCCTTCGGCCAGCCACAGGTTTTCATGCCCGGGGGCAGGGCCCGCCAAAGGCAATTCGTCCGGTGTCATCTGGAACGGGCCGCGTGTGTTGGCCTTGATACCAACCTCGCCCAAAGTCGGCACACGCTCGATGGCACGCTCCCATTGGGTTTCCACCGCGTCGAAATCCTCAGGCAGCAGATCGGCGCCGAAGTCGGGCGGCACACGGTCTTCGGCAAACAGCTTGAGGTCTTTGGTGAATTCGTAGGGTCCAAACTGAATGCCCCCCACATCCTCGCGCAGATATGCACCATAATCCTCGTCGCGCAGGATCGGGAATTCCGGCAGCCCCTGTGCACGACGCTCCTTCAGCAGCGGCACGGTCTCGGTGGTCCAGTATTGGTGTACGATTGGAATACATGGCAGATCCAGCCCCACCCGCCGCGCGTTTTCGCGCGCGTAGTTGCCAGTGGCAAAGATCAGATGCTTACAGGTGATCTCACCCTTGTCGGTGGTCACTTTCCAAAGCCCGTTCCCCAACTTTTCGTAAGACTGCGCTTCGGTGTTCTGATAAACTTTCGCCCCTGCATCACGCGCCAGTTTTGCCATCGCCATGGTGATGTCAGCGGGGTTCACATAGCCGTCTTCGGTATGCAGGATACCGCCCCGGATGTGTTCAGACTGATTCAGCAACGGATGAACCTCGGCCACCTCTTCCGGAGTCAACAGCTTACACGGCACACCAGCGGCCTCGGCGATCGAGATATAAGACTGGAACTCGTCCCAGCGCTTTTCGGTGTTTGCAACGCGCAGCTGACCGACTTTCCGCAACCCGACCGAGCTGCCCATCTTTTCCTCGACCTCGGTATAGATGCGGATGGTTTCCATCGTCATCTTCGACACATTGTGCGAGCGCACGAAAGTCACTAGCAGACCGGCCGCGTGCCAGGTCGAGCCCGAGGTCAATGTCGTCCGTTCCAGCATTACGGCATCGGTGCACCCATGTTCGGTCAGGCCGTACAGGATCGAGGCTCCGACACACCCGCCCCCGACAACAACCACTTCTGCATGTGACTGCATTTGAATTCTCCTCTTCCGTTACGCGCCAAATCCCGGCCAACGTTGTCCCGCCGGGCGGGTACTCGGTTTGACCGGGACACTGTGCAACACGTGCTTCTTTGGCCAAATCATCGCGTTCATGGGCGAGGATGGCAATTGTAAAAATTTTCACTCTGGGCAAATTCAGCTAATGCGAATAATCCTATGACGAGGAAAATAACTTAAAACTGCAAGATACAGGTCAGATCACCTTGCCCATTGGCCCATACGAACTGCCGCCGCTCAGCTCACTGATCAGTTTTGAGGCCGCGGCACGCCATGTCAGCTTTAAACAGGCCGCGACTGAGTTGAACGTAACGCCCGCCGCCATCAGCCATCAGGTCAAAGCGCTGGAGGTCGAACTCAATTGCGCTTTGTTTCACCGCCACCATCGAGGGGTCGAGTTGACCGAAAGCGGAGCCTATCTGCTGGTAGCGCTGCAACGCGGTTTCGAAGGCATCAGCGAGGCGCTCAAGCAGCTGCGCTCACAATACGATCGCTCCGGTGTCACGATCCGATCCAGCACGGCCGTCAGTTCGCTATGGCTGACACCGCGACTGGCGCAATTCTGGAAAAGCTACGGGCATATCTCGGTTACTCAGGTTGTCACCGATCTGGGGTATGACACACAAAAGTGCGACATCAGTATCCGTTACGGCGATGCCTCTCGGGAACGCGGTACAAGTCAGGTGCTGTTTCGGGACCGGATCATGGCTTTGGCGAGCCCTCAGTTCGTCCGGCAGCACAAAATCGACCAGTTGCAGGACCTGTCCAAAGTCCCGCTTATACATCTGGACGCACCTGGCACCGATTGGACAGGTTGGCAGGAATGGGCTGCCGGCCTTGGGTATTCAGGGTCGCTTAAATCGGGGCACAGGGTGAACAACTACACCATTGCCCTGCAAGCTGCACAGGATGACATGGGTGCCGTGCTGGGGTGGGAAGGCCTGACCGCAGGCTTGATCACATCCGGCAAGTTGACCAAGCTTTTACCGCAGACACTGTCAGCCCCGCTTGATTTCTACGTGGTGCTACACAACACCTCATCGGATCGCGCCGCCTTGGTTTTCAACTGGTTGGTCGAGGACTCCGTTAGTAGATCAAATTTCAACGAATGTTGATGCTTTGGCCCCACCAGGCCCGCCAGAGGGCGGTTACCGCCGGATCTGCGAACCGCAATCAGCAATAGACCAAGTCAGGGGCACCAGAGGCGAAACCGCAAGGCGATCCAACTTCTTGTTTTTGCACACGGCCATGAGAAAAACCAAGTCGGCTGTCGTGAAATGGGTTGCTGAGTTTTCCGTTGGCCAAAGATCATCGAATTGCTGCGAAAAATGGTAACAAAACTTGTATACTTTCGAAACAATAGGCCACTTTTTTCAAACATGCCGGAAAGACCGATATGCCCCGCCAATCAGCCGCCAAAGATCTCAGTCTCAAATGGTTGGAACTTTTCCAGATTTGCGCACACCAGGGATCGCTTCAGGCAACCGCAAAACAAACGGGATTGACCATCAGCACGGTCTCGCATCACCTGCGCAATCTCGAAGATCATCTGGGGGTCGAGCTCTTCAACCACTCTCGCAGGCCCATGGTTCTGACACCTAAAGGAGAGGTGTTTCTGCGCAATATTGACGAAGCCCTGTTCGCCATTCGCAAGGCCAAGGCCGAGGCGTCTGCCGGAAGCATAGCCGAGGCAAGTTTGCTGCGGGTTGGGTCAATTGAAGATTTCGACAGCGACATCATGCCCGAACTGGCCGTTTTCCTGTCGCAGTACATGCCAAGTTGCAATTTCATGTATCAAACGGACTCGAGTCACACGATCATAGAAATGCTGCGCAACAGGCACCTTGATCTGGGGATCACGACATCTCCGACTGAACGTGCGCGTGACCTGCAGGAGCGGCCTCTGCTGCGCGATCCGTTTGTTGTGGTCTTACCACGAACGTGCGAGGACCCAGTGGAAGACATCGTGGACGGCCGCAGTACCCTGCCTTTTCTGAAATTCTCAAGCAACCTGATCATTGCCCGGCAAATTGAGTCGCAGATGCGCCGCCTCGGTCTGTCTTCTGTTTCGAACTTCGAATGCAGCAACAATCAAACACTGATGGCAATGGTCGCGGCGGGTGCCGGATGGACCATTACGACGCCTTTGTTGTTTTCCCGCGCCAAACGGTTTCAAAATAGCCTAAGCATGCATCGTTTTCCCGGTAAGAGTTTCGCGCGCACATTGGCCATCGTCGCAACACCGGATTGTTCCAGATCGCTGCTTGAACTGGTCGACCAGAAGATGCGCAATCTGATCACCGAGCACGCTATCTCTCATCAAACCCAGAGCAAGCCCTGGCTGGCCGAAAGCTTCCGACTTCTCAGCTGACTGAATTGCTCATTGTCAGATAATGCCCAAGTGCTACGGGTGCAAAATATTGAACCGATCGCGAATTTCACGCTCTTGCTCGGGTGTCAGATAGTGTGGGTTGTGTACCGTCAGGATTTCCCGCGCTCGGATCCGGGCACGTGCCCATGCATCCTGAGCCCCGTTTTCTGCCCATGTGCGCGGCTCATCACGGTCGGCAAGTGACGGATAGAAATAGTCCCGCTCCATCGCAGCATAGGTGTGTTGACCGCCTAGAAAATGGCCATCGCCCAGAACCGCATCGCAGATCGCATCGAACCCAAGGTTTTCATCACTCACCTCGATCCCCCGCAATGCGCGGTACGTGTTCGAGTGCATTTCGTCATCCAGAACAAACGCTTCGAAACTGGCCCCCAATAATGAGGCGGTCATGCCTGAGCTTTCATAAATCAGATTGCCTCCGGCCAAGGCAGCCGCCATCGAGGTCAGGCCTTTCTCCATACCATACTGGGCATCAATGGCCTTAGCATCGGTCATCGAACACGCAATGCCCGAGGGCAGGCCCAGCCAATTCGACAACTGAGCTGATGCGGCATTCAGCACCGCCGTTTCGCCACTGCCGCCTGAGAATGCGCCAGTGCGCAGGTCGATGACCAGCGGCCAGTTGGAGAATACCATTGGAAATCCTGGCCGGATTGCATGCACCATAAGCAGGCTGGCCAGCGTCTCTGCAAGCGATTGCGCCAGGAACCCGGCCAGCGTGGCTGGTGCAGTCGCCCCCGCCTGTGCCGCGGTAATACAAGAAATCGGGATATTGTGTCGAATGCATTCATAAACCACATCCACCGCATCCTCACCGTAGCGCATGGGTGAGATCATCGGGCTGATATGTGCCTTCATAAATGGTCGCTTGGAAAACTCGCCCGGGCCGCCAGCTGCAATGTCCAGCATCTCGACAATTGGGGCCACATACTCGGCCAGCGTGAACGATGTTGCCGTTGGTTTGGTTGTGTTCTTGATCAACGCAAATGCGGTGTTGACGTCCAGATCGAAATTTTCGGGCACATCAGTGGCAACACAACATCGCGTGTACCAACTGACATTGGCAAGCGTGTCCTGAAGCCGGGTAAAGTTGTGCAAGTCGTTCAGAGTTGAAGGCCGATAAGTACCGCTGTCCAAGTCCAGTGTCTGCACAGCGGCTCCACCTGTACCGAAATAGACCTTGTTACCGCCGACCTCAATTGACCGCGCAGGATCCCTGCCATGAAGCGTAAAAGTCTTGGCCGCTTGGTCGATGGCTTCATTCACCAAAGCCGGTGGAAACAACACGCGCCCTTCGCCATTGTCGATCGCACCCACCGCCAGAAGATCAGCGTGCAGGCGCTCAGGCACCTCGCCCAAACCGAGCTTTTCCAGAAGATCCAAAGCTGTGTCGAAAATCCGGTGAAGGTCTGTGTCACTCAGCGGCTTGTAGACGCCGCCGATTTGTCCCGGCGGACAAGGATCAATCGCGGGCTTTGACGCACGTTGAGCCATCCGCTCGCGTCGACCCCCTCGCTTTACGCGATGCCCTGCCATGCTTGCTCCTTCGACCGTGTTTTAAGCGGGAAAGAAGAGGCTTAAACTTCGACAATTCAACAACCTTGCACTTAATGCGAAACAATCGAAGTTAAAGTTCGATATGTTATGAAAAAAACTGCGCCATATTGCGACTTGCACCAATATACGGGCCTATCTCCGCAAACGATTTGTCGGAGGCACGCGTCACATGAAATCCCGTACCAAGGTTGTTGTCATTGGGGGTGGCATTGCGGGCTGTTCCACGCTTTACCATCTGACCCAGGAAGGCTGGAGCGACGTCGTTCTGGTCGAGCGCAACGAGCTGACTAGTGGCACAACCTGGCATTCAGCGGCGCAGGTGACCAACTTTGGTATGAACCAAACCATGGTCGGCCTGAAAACGCATTCGATTAATCTGTACAAGAATCTGTCTGAAAACCCGGAATACCCAATCAACTATCACCACGCCGATGGCGGTATCCGGTTGGCTAATACCGAAGCGCAAATGCAGGGCTATCGCCATTTTGCGTCAATGGCGCGGGGCATGGGGGTGGAATTCGAGGTTATCGACGCCGAAGAATGCGCCCGCCGTCATCCTCTGATCTCAACCACCAACCTGCTTGGTGGACTATGGGATCCGCTGGACGGCGATATTGATCCTGCGCAACTATGTCAGGCTCTGGCCTATCACGCGCGCAAAGCGGGGGCTGAAGTCTATCGCAATACACCTGTAACCGCCCTGTCTCAGCACAAAGACGACACTTGGACCGTTCACACTGAACAAGGCGACATCGACTGCGACATCGTCGTCAATGCTTGTGGTTACCGTGTCAACGAAGTGGGTGCGATGATGGGTGTCCATCACCCCGTCGCCTCGATGGAGCATCAGTACTTCCTGACCGAAGACATCCCCGGCATTGCAGAGGCCGGACACCGGATGCCGCTGCTACGATGCCCAATCAGCGACTACTACAGCCGTCAGGAAAAAGGCGGACTGCTGGTGGGATTTTATGAACAGGACTGCAAGCCCTGGGGCATGGACGGTATCGATCCAAACTTTGTTAATGCGCTCTGCCCGGATGATCTGGATCGGGTCATGGATGTGCTGGAAGGCGCGTTCGAGCGGATGCCCGCCTTGCGTGAAACAGGCATTCGATCGGTCGTGAACGGCCCAATCACCTATACAATCGACGGTGCACCGTTGGTTGGGCCGATACCGAGCAAGCGCAATGCTTTCTGCATTATCGGCTTGCGTGCCGGTCTTGGCGAAGGCGGCGGGCACGGTTGGCTGCTGGCGCAACAAATCGTGCATGGCGAGGCGTGTTACGACACCTGGTGTCTCGATCCGCGCCGCTTCACCGGACATGCCAATGTAGAACTGACCTCGCTTAAGGCCATCGAGGACTATCAGAATGAATTCCGTTTCCATTTCCCACACGAACACCGACCCGCAGGTCGCCCCGCCAAAACGACGCCGCTGACGCCAATTCTGGCAGCGGAAGGCGCCGAGTTTACTGTGGTGAACGGATGGGAACGGGTGGATTACATCAAACCGTCGCCCGATTTTCATCCCAGCCTCACCTTCAATTTTGACGAAGCCTTCAACGTCGTTGCAAGCGAAGTTAAGAACGTGCAGGAGAATGTCGGCCTGTGCGAAGTGAATGGATTTAACCGGCTGGAAATCACCGGGCCTGATCGCCATTCATTTCTTGACCGGTTGTTCTGTGGCAACGTCACCAGGCGTTCAGGCCGTGTCGGTCTGGGCTATCTTTTGAACCATCAGGGCATGATCAAGGGCGAGGCCACAATCGCCAACATTCCAGCCAGCGATCGTGGGCCAGACCGCGTCTGGTATGGATCGGCAGCTGCAAGTGAATACCACGATATGGATTGGCTGTCCCAGCATCTGCGCGCGTACGAGGATGTGCAAATCCGGTCGATGACCAATGACCAGACGATCCTTGTTCTGGCAGGCCCCAACGCGCGTAACGTCCTGTCCGCCTGCGCGCGTGGAGATTGGTCGAAAGAGGCCTTCCCGTGGCTCTCGGTTCGCGAAACCTTCATTGGCTTTGCCCCGGCCACCGTCATGGGCATCAGCTTTTCGGGCGAGCACGCTTATGAAATCCACGTCCCAAATGCCTCGCTTTATGCCGCTTATCTTACACTACGTTCAGCCGGTGAGAGGCATGGTTTGAAACTGTTCGGCGCGCGTGCGGTTGAATCTATGCGTATGGAGAAAGGTTTTTTGCACTGGAAAGCCGATCTGCTGACCGAGTTCGACCCGTTTGAGACAGCGCTGGATCGCTTTGTCAATTTGGACAAAGGCCAGTTTGTTGGCAAAGACGCGCTGCTGAAACGCAAGGCCAGCGGCCCAAAAAGATCGTTGGTGACGCTGAAGATCGACGCCATACACGCCCCGGCCCACGGCGGCGCATCGCTGATGGAGGGCGACACAGTTGTTGGCACCATCACATCCGGAGATTGGGGTCATCGCGTCGGGATGAACCTGGCTTACGCCTTCGTAACCCCCGAGTTGACCAGTCCAGGCACCACAATGAACTTGGACATGTGCGGAGATATGGTCGCGGCAGAAGTTATACCTTTTTCACCCTATGATCCGGATTTCTCGCTCATGCGCAGTTGAGGATGTTTAAAGCCTTCTTCGCGTCTTCTTTCTTGCCATAGCAGGTCCTGTTCCGGCTGAGGTGCAAGCCCAGCAAACCCCTGAAACCGTGGAAAGCCTGCGGCAAGTGCCTGCCTGCCCCCCCTTAAAAACCAAAGAGGTCGAAAACCACTCAAACTATTCAACGGCAAGTAAACAAGTTGGCATATCCTGCTCAACCGTCTGGAAACCGAAGGGGGCAGACACTAAGCTGAATTTGACCCTTTGGCATAGCAATTGAACCGTCTGCCGCCATGGGCTGTTGTGGAGCTAGAATGCGTGTCAGCGTAGGGATCGCCGTATCTATACTTGTTGCCCTGTCGATTGGCGTGTCAACTTTTGTGGTGCATTCCCTGTGGTGGACAACAGCCCGCGAAAACAGCCGCATGCTGTCGGCTGAAATCAACAGCCAGATTGCCAACACCGTGCGCATCGAGCTTGGGCTAACTCTCAGATCTGCCGAGGCCGCATGGGCCGCTGTCCGCACGATTTTCATCCAGGATGTCATCCAGACACGTCAGGCCGACAAACGCGAGTTCGTGTTCCTTTCGCAGCTGCAAGCGCAGCCCAATATCTCGTGGCTTACCTTTGGCTGGCCCGATGGCAACTTTTTTGCTGCCCACCGGCTGGGTGACAGCGGGCTGGAGATGATGGAAATCGACAAGAATATCCGTAACCGAATGCTGCGGAAGGATCGGTATATTTTCATTCCCGGTGACATTCAGTTCGAAGAACGGAGCTTTACAGAAACCGAATACGACCCACGTGAACACGCTTGGTACAGCAACTTCATAAGCCGCAGCAAACCGGATTGGATCGAGGTTCGGGATCTGCCCGGCAGCGACAAAACATTATATGCCTTTTCCGGGCCCATCGACGTACGCCGACAACGACAGGGCGTGTTGACTGTTGCGATTGATACGGATCGCCTGTCACGCTTTCTGGGCTCACTACGTCCTGGTGAGTTTGGTGCGGCCTTTATCATCAACGCCGACGGCAAAGTCATTGCGGTACCGGATCCCGAAGCCGACGAAATCACGCCAGCCCGAATGGGAGAGGGGGAACTATACGAGGTTGCCAAAATCTCGGGTGAAAGGCTGATGGCCGACGCGGACAACAAAACACCAGGCCCTGTGACGAAACGGATCATCTATGAGGATGTGCCCTATGCGGTGGCGCTGACACCTCTTGGATTCTACGGCTGGCGGGTAGCCACAGTGATTCCGGAATCCGCGTTCCTGTCGGGGATCGACAAAACTCTGATCAATCTGGTTTACATCTTGCTTGGCGTCGTTGTTGTCGCGATTGGTCTGGCGATCTGGTTTGTGCGCCACGTCGTCGCGAACCCACTTTCACGTGTAGCCGAAGACCTCAGCCGAATCGAACAATTTGACGTTGAACAGGTCTCGCGCAGGCCCTCGCGCCTGAAAGAGCTTGAAAACCTGTCCGCCGCGACCGCCAGCATGGCTGTGGGTTTGTCGGCCTTCCGCAAATACGTACCGACCGATCTGGTCAGGATGCTTGTGGCGGAAGGCATCAAGACCCAGCCGGGCGGTGAGCCAAAACAGATCTCCGTTTTATTTTGCGATGTGTCCGGGTTCACGGGACTGACCGAAAAACACGGCCCCAAAATCGTTGAACTGATGGCGCCCTTTTTCAGCGCCGCCTCATCGACAATAGAACGCCACGACGGGACGATCGACAAATTTATTGGCGACGCGGTGATGGCCTTCTGGGGCGCACCAAAGCAGAACCCAAAACACGCCGAACACGCCTGCCGTGCCGCGCTGGAGCTGGTGGACGTGGTCGAGAATTCCAGCCTGCAGAGCCAGACCGACAGCGCGCTTCATGTTCGCATCGGGCTAAACAGCGGCGAGGCTCTGGTCGGAAATATCGGGTCCGAGCAACGGTTGAACTATACCGCAATCGGTGATGTTGTGAATGTCGCCAGCCGTCTGGAAGGGGTCAACAAAACTTACGGCACTGCAATCATTATCGGCCCGGAAACACGGCGCGAGGCGGGCGATGCCATCGTCGTGCGTGAGCTGGAGACGGTTGAGATACAAGGCCGGTCTGAAGCTCTTGTTGTGTTTGAGTTGATCGCGATGGCCGACAATTTCGAAGGATCACACGACTGGATCGAAGCGTACGAAGACGGCTTGTCCCATTTCAGGGCCAAACGTTTCACCGAGGCAATCCATGCGTTTCAAACCGCCGACACCTTGCGTGGCGGCGACATGGCATCGCGATCAATGATCCAACGCGCAACTATGCAGCAATCTGGCCTCTCTTAACCCGGGCATACGCATTAGTTTTCGCCGGCATCACAACCGTGGATCGGGCTTTTCGGACTTCAAAACCGGAAGTAAAGGAACTTTGTGAAAGCGACAGTTCGCGATAAGACGCAAGTGCTCATGCCACCAATTCTATCGCACGGCACGGTACGTGGGGAGATCGCCAACCTGAAACACGGGTTTTGGCTATTGGTGCGCCAGGTGCTTTGTCTGAACATCCTCTGACCGACACACTACCGGAAACGGCATCAGCAGCGGTGTTTGAAATAGCTTGGCTGATTCCAGACACATGTAAAACCTTCACCGACCGCAGCGCCGTCACCGGCAGATCGTCTGGACCCATACGGCTGCTGGAGGAAACTGCACGGAAATAGGTGAACTCACGATCATTCGTGCCATGCGTTACAAAGTAAGCACCAATGTGCGCATCCGAGACCTGGCGAACAGTCGACGTATTGATGCCTTCTGCTGTCCAAAGGTCAATGAGCGAGTTTCCAAACGTGTCTGACCTGATATGTCATTCTCTGAACTTCAAAACAAAACCGACAAAGGATCACCAGAAGGGCCACTGCGTCAGGCTCAAAAACCGCGTTGCGCAAGGTTGGTCCAGAACGCAATTCCATGTCGGATCGCGTCATCGTTGAAATCATATGACGGGTTGTGAAGCGGCATGGCGTTGTTCCCGTCCAACCCGTTTCCCATCAGAATGAACGCGCCCGGTCGGTGCGCCAGAAACTCGGCAAAATCCTCCGAGAAACCCACCCGACCGTATTCAGCGTCAACAGAACCAACATCGCGAGCTGCGCCCAAGATTACCTCGGTGGCCCGGGTATCATTTACCAAAGGCTGGAACGACGTTGAATAATCGACCTCCGCCGCCACCTCTTGCGCAGCACACACACCATCAACGATGGCGCGCATTCTGCGCTGAATGTTGTCTGAGACGTCTTTGGAAAACCCCCGGCAATCCCCACGCAAGGTCACATTACTCGGCAGGATATTGCGCGCGCCGTCTGTCAGGAACTCAGTAACTGAAACCACACCATGTTCGCCGGGAGGAAGCGAGCGCGATACAATCGACTGCAAGTGCAATACAATCGCAGATCCCGTCACGATCGGATCAACGCCCTTCTCTGGCATGGACGCGTGACCCCCCTGCCCCTTAAGGCGGATTTCAAAATTATCCTCGAATGCACAGAAAGGTCCTGCCTGAGTGGCGAAGTGGCCCAGCTCCATTCCCGGCATATTGTGAAGCCCAAAAACTGCGGTCATAGGAAAGCGTTCGAACAAACCGTCAGCAATCATCGCAGCGGCCCCATTTCCGTTCTCTTCATCCGGCTGGAAAACAAAGTGAACGGTCCTGTCCAACGATGTGTCCGCAGCAAGGGCCAAGGCAGCACCAAGCAGCATCGTGCTATGCCCGTCATGACCGCAGCCGTGAAACTTGCCCTCTGTTTTTGACCGGTAGGGCAAATTGGTCATCTCGTGAATCGGCAGCGCGTCCATATCGGCGCGAAACCCGATTGCGGTCTCATCAGGACCACGGCGCAAAGTGGCAACAACCCCGGTCCGACCCACGCCTCGGGTGACCTCAAGCCCAGCGCGCTCCAACTCGGCCGCGATCAAATTGGGGGTCCGGTCAAGGTCGAACCCGGTTTCTGGATGGGCATGAAGATCACGACGAAACGCAACAAGATCAAGCATCAGAAACGCCCCCTTCGGACAAGATGACCAATGGCAAATCATCGTCGCCCTCAAGGCAGGCGGCAAGCCCAGCCGCTCCGGATGGCGTGGTCGAGAAACCCAAATCAAAGGCGCTGTTTACTGCGTTCTGAGCCTGTTGGTCACTGATTGTAACCCAATCGTCTGCACAGCGCTTTAAGATATCCAAAGCCAACATGGATGGCGTTTTGCAATCCAAACGCCCCATATTTGAAACGGGCCCTTCAACCGTAAGGATTTCTCCGGCTCGGGCGCTTTCCTTCAGACAGGGTGCAGCATCTGGTTCAACCACTGTGATCTTTGGCTGCACCGGCCAGTTCGACCGGATCATATAGGCAATGCCCGCGGCCAGCCCACCAACGCCCGCCTGCAGGTACACGTGGCTCGGCCAATTTGCGGACACTTCTAAATCGTTGCGCATTTCTTCAGCAATGACAGTATAACCCTCCATCACCAATCGCGGAGGCTCGGTATATCCCGGCCACGACCCATCGGCGAGGTGAATGGCACCGGTTGCTTCGGCGTCAGCGACGGCTGCGGCCACGCTTGCCTCATAGTCACTGCCGGATCGAACAACATCTGCGCCTTTCGCCCGAAGACGAACAGCAAACTCTTCGGGGACTGTTTCGGCAAGATAAATGCGCGCCGTTGCACCAAAGAGCTGCGCGCCAGCGGCCACGGCCATGCCGTGATTGCCTGCGCTGGCGCACACAAAAGTCATCGATCGCGCCACATCCTTTACGGGATCGCTCAGAAAGGCGCTGGGTGTCAAAGAACGACCAACACGCGCTTCGATCAGCTTGGCAACAGCGTAAACACCGCCCAGAGCTTTGAACGCGCCCAGGCCCATCCTGTTGGTTTCATCTTTGATCAGGATCGTTCGCCATTGGAAACTGCGGGTTTCTAACGGGCTTGGTTTATAAGCTGGACATTCCGCCAGCAACGCCAGCGGCTTTGCCACATCAAGTTTCTTACTGTGTTCCATGATCAGAGTTTTACGCACAAGCTGCGATCTATTATGGTCACATTTGCCGATTTTCCGGGAAACTTTTTCACATCAAGGAAATCTTTGTGAAACTCGACCAATTTGACCGCAGCCTGCTGCACCTGATGCAACGTGATGCCAAAATGGGGCTGGAGGCGCTTGCATCCGAAACAGGCTTATCGGTCGCATCCGTTCAAAGGCGTCTGAAGGCGCTCAGAGCTTCTGGTGCTATTCACTCGGAAGTGGCAATTGTCGACCCGAAAAAACTGGGCGTTGCAATGAGCTTCGTTGTCATGGTCGAATTAGAACGCGAACGCCAGGATCAGATCGACGCTTTTTCGCGGCAGGCGCAGGCAGAGCCAAGGGTGCAACAGTGCTATTACATCACAGGTGATGCGGACTTCTGCCTGATCTGTGCGGCGCGTGATATGGATGATTTTGAAGAGCTGACCAAAAAGTTGTTTTTCGACAATTCAAACGTTCGCCGGTTTCGAACGTCAGTTGTGATGGGACGCAAGAAAGTTGGCTTGGGCATTCCTGTCAAAGACAATGGCATGGACTGACGAAGCGCCCCATTCTCGCTTCATCGAAGTGGCAAAGACCAGATTTTTCGTTTGGGCAACTGTTCTGGCCTTTGCCTAATCGCTCTTAAGCTGCGGCAATCTGGCTTGCTTTCTCAACCAGCACTTCCGCTTGGCGGATCGAGGCATAGTCGATCAACCGACCATCCAGAGAAACAGCACCTTTCCCATCCGCTTCCGCCTCGGCCATGGCGACAAGAATGCGCTGCGCCTTGGTCACTTCGGCGTCGGACGGCGACATAACTTCGTTTGCCAAAGCAATCTGGCTGGGGTGGATTGCCCATTTCCCTTCGCAGCCCAAAACAGCGGCGCGCTTGGCGGCAGCTTTATAGCCGTCAGGGTCCTGGAAATCCCCGAATGGACCGTCGATGGGCCGCAGCCCGTTGGCGCGTGCGGCCACGACCATGCGCGCAAGCGCGTAGTGCCACATGTCGCCCCAATGTGTCATACGGCCTCCATCGGGATCCGCATCCGTCAGAACTGAATAATCAGGGTTCACACCACCGATGATGGTTGTCCGCGCACGTGTCGACGCCGCATAATCGGCGACACCAAAGTGAAGACTTTCGTTGCGCTTCGAGGCAGCGGCGATCTCGCTGACATTTTGCATGCCCAGCGCAGTTTCGATGATGTGCTCGAACCCGATGCGCTTGCCATAGCCCTTGGCGTCCTCGATTTGCGTGACCAGCATATCCACGGCATAGACGTCAGCAGCTGTTCCGACCTTGGGGATCATGATCAGATCCAGCCGCGTGCCAGCCTGTTCAACAACATCCACCACGTCGCGATACATGTAATGGGTGTCCAGCCCGTTGATGCGCACCGACATGGTCTTGTTGCCCCAATCGATGTCATTCAGCGCCTGAATGATATTCTTGCGCGCCTGTTCCTTTTCGTCAGGCGCGACAGCATCTTCCAGATCAAGGAAGATGACATCCACATCCGATTTTGCCGCCTTTTCAAACATTTCGGGCTGGCTACCGGGAACGGCAAGCTCGCTGCGGTTCAGACGCGCTGGGGCTTGTTCAATGGGGTGAAAGCTCATGTTTTGGTCCTTCTTCTTACTAGTTCGCATGGATCGGGAATCGTGCGCAAAGCTCTGCGACTTCGGCTTTGACCTTGGCTTCGACAGCGCCGTTGCCGTCTTCACCATTCGCGGCCAGACCGTCGACCACTTCGATGAACCAATCGGCGATGAAGACGAACTGGCTACCGCCATAATAGCGCCGACCGGAATAGCCTTCGGCGTATTTGTTGGTCATGACCGAGCCCTGCGCCTCCATCACGGCGGCAGAGACGATGTTCTCAGAGGCAATCAGCTCGATCTCGTCGCGCTGACGGCCCAGTTCAGATGTGATCGAGCCAAAAAGCTCAGGGTTGCGGTCAGACAGGGATTGGGTGAAAAATCCATCGGCACGTTGCGGTGCATTCAAAAGTAAATCCTCCGGTGGATGGCGGCGACGCGGCCACCGTGGGCCGCATCGGCAATTAGCCTCAGGCGCGCTGGCAG
Source organism: Ruegeria sp. HKCCD7296 (assembly GCF_013110775.1). Lineage (NCBI taxonomy): Bacteria > Pseudomonadati > Pseudomonadota > Alphaproteobacteria > Rhodobacterales > Roseobacteraceae > Ruegeria > Ruegeria sp. HKCCD7296. The sequence continues at coordinate 47,435 of NZ_WVRF01000016.1, read as the reverse complement.
GTCAGATCACCCGATCGCGTGGCTCTCGGCCTTCGAAGAAATCGCGCAGGTTATCGAGTACACGGAACCCCATCGCCTCGCGTGCCTCGCGCGTGGCGCTGCCCAGATGCGGCAGCATCACAAGGTTGTCGCATTGCAGAAGATCCGCACAGATACGGGGTTCACCATCGAACACATCCAGTGCTGCACCGCCGATCATGTCGAAAGCCAGCGATTGAACCAGCGCCCGTTCGTCGATGACTTCACCACGCGCCGTATTGATCAGGAACGCGTCGGGTTTCATAAGGTCCAGCCTGCGCGCATTTATCAGGTGGCGGTTCGCAGCCCCGCCGGGGCAATGAAGTGAGACGAAATCGCATTGCGGCAACAACTCATCAATCGACCCAACCTGAGTAGCTTTGCACCGCGCCAATACAGCCGGGTCCACCGGGCTACGATTATAGACCAGCACGTCCATGCCAAAGCCGTGATGCGCACGGCGGGCCATTTCCTGACCGATGCGCCCGTAGCCGATGATGCCAAGCGTCTTACCGCTGACCTTGGTCCCCACCAGATGCGTGGGCCGCCAACCGGTCCAGTTGCCGGAACGCAGCTCGCGTTCACCCTCGCCCGCCCGACGCGCCACCATCAGCAGCAGGGTCATGGCGATATCTGCGGTGCATTCTGACAGAATATCAGGCGTGTTCGTCACGGTCATACCCAGCTCGCGGGCGGACGGCTCACAGATGTGGCTGTAGCCCACTCCATAATTGGCAAGGATTTTTGTCTGCGCACCAGATACGTCCAGCGCCTCGGCGCTGAGCGTGTCGGTTACCGTTGGCAAGACCGCGTCATAGGATTTCAACGCCTGCCGGATTTCGGACGGGGACAAAGGTTTGTCCCCGGTGTTCAGCACGGTGTTATAGTTCTCGGCCAACTGCGCCTCAACGGCAGCAGGCCAGCGACGGGTCACAAGAACCGAAGGTTTGACCATCACGCAGCCTCCATCACACGCGCAATTGTTTCACCAATTACGGCAGGGTTTTCCGCCACGGTCACACCAGCGGCAGACAGGATTTCAACCTTCTCGCTAGCGCTTTCGCCAAAGGCCGAGATGATCGCACCCGCGTGGCCCATGGTCCGCCCTTTCGGAGCGGTCAGACCTGCAACGTAGGCGATCACAGGTTTGGTGATGTGGTCACGGATGTACTCTGCCGCCTCGGCTTCCTGCGGGCCGCCAATCTCACCAATCATGGCGATGACATGGGTGTCTTCGTCTTCTTCGAACCGTTGAAGGATGTCCTTGAACGAAGACCCGTTGATGGGATCGCCCCCGATCCCGACGCTGGTCGATACACCAATTCCGCGTTCTTTCAGCTGCGCTGCGGCCTCATAGCCCAGCGTGCCCGAGCGTCCGATAATCCCCACATGCCCCGGAAGGTAGATGTGACCCGGCATGATCCCCAGCAAAGCTTTACCGGGCGAAATCGTGCCCGCGCAGTTCGGACCGGTCAGAACCATACGTTTGTCTTTGGGGTAGCGGTACATGTAGCGTTTCACCCGGATCATGTCTTGCGCTGGGATACCGTCGGTGATGCAAACGCAGTACCGGATACCGGCATCCGCTGCTTCCATGATCGAATCTGCGGCAAACGGAGGAGGAACAAATACAAGGCTGGCATCCGCGCCGGTCGCCTCAACGGCTTGTTTGACGGTGTCAAAAACCGGAACGCCTTCGACGGTTTCGCCGCCCTTGCCGGGAACGACGCCGCCTACGACATTCGTGCCATATTTCAGCATGTCTTTGGTGTGAAACCGCGCCATCCGGCCGGTGATGCCCTGTACTATGACACGCGAGTCGCGATCGAGAAGAATGCTCATTACACAGCCCTCATCCTGGTGCCTTGGGTAAGGTCGTTTTTCCATGCGCCTACAGCGCGTTCTGCTGCTTCCATCAGTGTTGTGGCGCGGATGATCGGCAGCCCGGACTTGGCAAGGATCTTCTGGCCCTCTTCGACATTGGTACCAGCGAGCCGGACAACGACCGGAAGGTCGATATCCAATTCTTTCAGCGCCTGAACGACGCCCTCGGCCACCCAATCGCAGCGGTTGATGCCTGCGAAAATGTTGACGAGGATGGCCTGGACATTGGTGTCCGACAGAACCAGCCGAAACGCCTTGGCGACCCGTTCTGGCGAAGCACCGCCACCGATATCAAGGAAGTTTGCGGGCTCACCACCGGCCAGCTTGATCGTGTCCATAGTTGCCATTGCCAGACCGGCACCGTTGACGATGCAACCGATGTTTCCCTCCAAACCCACGTAAGACAGCCCCCGGTCCGCCGCGCGACTTTCGCGCGGGTCTTCCTGGCTTTTGTCGCGCAGCTCGGCAATCTGCGGGTGGCGGAACAGAGCGTTGTCGTCAAAGCTCATCTTTGCATCCAGCGCCAGCACCCGGTCGTCACCGGTGATGACCAACGGATTGATCTCAACCATGGTGGCGTCCAAGTCGCTGAACGCGGCGTAGCACCCCTGCAGTGTGCGCACCATCTGCTGGATCAGCTTGGGTTCAAGACCAAGCTTGAACGCAATTTCACGCGCTTGGAATTCCTGAAGCCCGACCGCTGGCTCCACAATGGATCGCACGATGCTGTCCGGACGGTCGGCCGAGATATCCTCGATTTCCATCCCACCCTCTGACGAGGCGACAATCATCACCCGCTGGCTGGATCGGTCCAGAACAAATCCCAGATAAATCTCGCGGTCAATAGGCACGGCCGCTTCGACATAGACACGATAGATGCCCTTGCCTTCGGGACCAGTCTGATGTGTGACCAGCTTACGACCAAACAGGTCATCGCAGGCCTGATAAATCTCGTTCTCTGTATTGCACAGCTTGACCCCTCCGGCCTTGCCGCGCCCACCGGCGTGGACCTGCGCTTTGACGATCCATTTGTCACCGCCCAGCTCGCGCGCCCGATAGGCCGCCTGTTCCGGGCTGTAGGCAAGCGCGCCAGCAGGGACGTCCACCCCGAAATTGGAAAGAAGTTCTTTCGCTTGGTATTCATGAATATCCATCTGCAATCCTCCCGTTCATGCAGTGTGGTTAAGCCGCGATTGAAGTGCCGTAACGGCTTTCAAGTAAAGCCTCGATCGCATCCTGATCGACCTCCCCGCCCAGCTCGCGAAGGGCTTCGGCAAACAGGCGTATGATCCGGCTGACCGCGTCCCGGTTCAGCTGATTGAGGATTCCGATCCGCACCTGTACCGGAGCGCTGAGAGTCGGCCAGATGCCAAATCCCCGTGCACGGCAGTTCTGAACCAGCTCCATCTCTCGCCCCGCCAGTTCCGGTGGCAGGTTCAGAACAACAAGGCTGGGCATGTCCGATGTCACTTCGCAGCCCATTTCGATCACCGCATCGCGCAGAACCTTCTCATGGGTGCGGTAGGCCATGGCCCGCTTTGCCAGGCTTTCTTGCAGGGTCAGTCGCAGGGCTTCGTGGAACGCCGCAACGGCGTATCCCGAATGCGTCCGGTGGTATGTGCCTTTTTCTACGTCTTGCCCATCGACAATGCCCCAATGGCGCGCTTCAAAGATCGGATTGTGAACATAAGAATAAGCGCCAGACGCCTTCAAACTTTCGACATAAGCATCCGTAAAGCTGACTGGCGCATAAGTCAGCGGCAGGCAGCACAAACCTTTTTGCGGGCAAGACGCCCACCCGGCGACACCGGGGTAATCATCAATCGAAAAGTCATCGGCACCCAACGACGACACCGCGTCGATCAGACCCATGACACCATTGCGTTCACAGGCGTCCGAAAAGCCGCGCAGATCATTGACACGCCCGGATCCGGTTTCCCAATGCGCCATGAAAGCCCATTTGGGCTGGTGCTCAGACAAAGCAGCGTCAACCAGTTCACCTGTCACCGGCTGACCGTGCGGAACCTCGATCACGGTGACACTGGCGGCTTGTGGGTCAAGCGGGTTGGATGCGTGTTCTTGAGGTGTAGCTGCCTTGATCCGAAGGGTCAGAGCGTCGATACCCGAGAATGTCCCGTTGGCAAACGCCACGACCTTGTCGCCAGGCATGACGGCAGAGAACATAGCGTCCAGAGCGCTCCAACCGGTGCCTGCGACCGCAAAAGTATACGTGTTGGACGTGCCCCAGATTTTCCGCAGCATGTGTTTGCACTCGATCATGCCCCGCAGAACGTCACCTTGCATGTGATCCGCTACGCCTGCGCTGCTGAAGGCGCGCAGGACACGGGCGTCGGTGTTGCCCGGTCCCGGGCCAGCGGCCAAAGTCTCGGGGATCTCAAGAGGAGGGAAAATCTGAAACGTCATTGTCTGTCATCCTCGGCGTTGGTCGGGCTCTTGGACCCGTCGTGTTTCGTTGCCGGACAGAAAACGCCGCCTTGCGCAATGACGCAACGTAACTTACTACTGCTTTAGGATGGCCAAAAGGATGGGGAATTTCCCACCCGAATTGGTAAAAATACCAAGGTATACTGAGTTTTCACCTACCCGTTTGGGTAGTAAATTGCGAAAGTTGGGTAAAAACAGATGATTGGCGCGCCAGGTACCCCTATTGATGTCATGCTGGCAGACGGCAATCCGCTGGTTCTGTCTGCCATGTCTGAAATCTTTGAACGCGACCCGCGATTCTCGTTGGTGGCGACGTCAGCCACCGCCGAAGGGTTCCTGGGAACCGTCATGCGAGTTCCGGTTCAGGTCGGGGTGGTCGACTGGAACCTCCCGGTGCTCGGAGCGGCAAAGCTGATCGAGGTTCTTCGAGAACAGGCCAATGCACCCCGGTTTGTGGTGTATGGGGATGTGACCAGCGAAACGCCGCGGCTGGCCATGCAAGCCGGGGCCGCTGGTTTTGCGGCGCGATCCGGCGAGGTTGAAGGCTTGCTTGAAACCTGCGCCGATGTGGCGGCTGGCAAAATGGTCTTTCCATTCATCGACGTTCGAAAAATGCAACAGGACCCTATCCAAAGCTTGTCCCGCAAAGAACGCGCCATTCTTGAAGCCTTGGCCCAAGGCATGTCCAATCGGGACCTTTCAAAAGAACTGCAGATTTCGACAAACACGGTCAAATTTCACCTGTCCAATATCTATGACAAGCTGGCCGTGAAAAACAGAACTCAGGCCATTGCGTTTTACTATTCGTCCAGATCCGCATTGGATTAGGGCTATGGTCAGGGGGCTGCCGTCCAGAATGCGCGACGGCGTAGTACTAGCTAATTCCGTTTCTCCAAAGCCCAATCGTCCTTTATCCTGATCTTGAAAAAGCAGGAGCACCCCGATGGACATCACACCACTCACCGGCGGCTTAGGCGCTGAAATCTACGGCGCCGATATTCGAGACAGCGGGCAATTTCCTGATATTCACCAAGCCTTTGCCAAGTATTCCGTTATCGTCCTAAGGGGTCAAACAGCCACCCCTGAAGACCATCTGAACTTTGCTCGCAGCTTTGGCGCGATCAACGTCAACCGTTTCTTCAAACCGGTTAATGGCTATCCCGAGATTGCGACGGTCTTAAAAGAAAAGGGCCAGAAAGAAGCGGTGGGTGAAGGGTGGCACACCGATCATTCCTATGACGAAGCGCCAGCCATGGGATCAATCCTGCATGCGATTGAGATGCCGCCCTATGGAGGAGACACGCTGTTTGTGTCTATGGCAGCCGCGTATGAGGCACTCTCGGCCCCAATGCTTCAGTTTCTAGACGGGCTGACTGCTGTGCATTCTTCACGTCACGTCTTTGGTGCCGCCATACAAGACAGCGAAGCCGCCAAGAGCGGTCGATTAGGCAACGCAGACGCCGCAACACAAGATGCGCACCATCCCATTGTCATCACACATCCACTCAGCGGGCGTCGTGGTCTTTTTGTGAACCCTGTCTTCACAACGCATATCGAAGGGCTCAGCAAAGACGAGTCTGATGCAATTCTTGCGATGCTGTACGAACACTGCAAACAACCCGAGTTCCAATGCCGCGTGCGCTGGCGCGCGGGCGACATAACGATGTGGGACAACAGAGCCACATGGCACAAGGCAATCAACGACTATCACGGTTTTCGACGCCTGATGCACCGGGTCACGGTTGAAGGCGTGGCTTTGTCGACCCCTGCTGAAAACAAGGACAGCTAAGGAACAAATCCACTGGGCACGCCAAAAATCGGTGCATCCACACTGGAACCTGTCAAAGCGTCCATAAAAGCGATCAGATTCTGGATTTCCACTTCCGAGAGTTCAATCGGATCAATGTCAGTTTTGCTGCGTTGGCGTTCCATTTCCAGTCGATCATCCCAAACCAGAAAGTCAGCGTCGTGCAACCACGGAACCTGAGGCAACCCGGCCATATCGGGCGTCCAGGCATCAAAGCTTGCCTGAGGGTTCAGATGATGGCGGATGACGCTTTCAAGGTCGGGGAAAGCCCCGTTGTGACCGTAAGGGGCCGTCAAAGCAACGTTGCGCAACATGGGGGTGCGAAACCTGTAGGCATCTTCCAACCGGTTGCTTTCACCCATAAGACCAACGTCGCGCGCATACGGATCCCATTGACGGGTTCGGCCCGGACCAAAAGGCGGAATGGCCAAAGCGTGGAATTCCTGATCGGACATCAACGGGCCCGCGTGGCACACGGAACAGTTTGCCTTACCATAGAACAGATCCATCCCGTCTTTTTGAACGGTTGATAACGCATTCATGTCCCCTGCCAGATACTGGTCGAATGGGCTGTCCGTGCTGCGCCATTCGATGGCCATGAACGCTGCCAAGGCATTGGCGACCTGCGTGATTGTAATGTCCTCGGTTGTTTCGATTTCTCCGAACGCCGCGACCATCGCCGGTCCGTAAAACGGATCGGTTCTTACGCGTTTGGCAAGGATCGGCCAACCTTTGTCGATCCGATCGTGGACGGCCCCGGTCACTTGGTTTTCGGCTACATTTCCCGCCATTTCGAACTGTGCGGTCAATGGAAAAAGCGCTTGTGCGGCTAGCAAAGAGTTCAACCCTTCAGGCAACCATTCCTGCGCGGGTGAGTTGAACCCGTTTTCATAAACATCCGAGATGCTCAGGCGGCCATCGTGAAACACCGTGTGGATACCTTTCGCCCCGAGATTCCATAGCCCCGGTGAGTTACGCGGGATACGCTTTCGGATTCTGTCTGCGCCGGTGCCCGGAGTACGGTCCGGTCCCAGACCTTCACCGCCTTCCCCGATGCCAAGCGACAGCCCATCTGAAGTCCCGAAGTCCGGATGATGGCAATGCGCGCAGGATATATTCTGATTGCCCGACAGGATCGGGTCGTAAAACAGTTGATGACCGATGGCGGCCTGTTCCATATCAAAAGGCAGGAAATCATCATCTGTCAGAGGGCGCGGCACATCCTGTGCCGCCGCGCTCCCGGCCAAGAGGAAAGCAACCCCATGCGCCAGTTTGTACTTGCCCTTTGTCTGCTTGCCAGCCCGGCGCTCGCCGAACTGGAACAGGCGCGCGATTTGATGGAGGCCGGCGAGTTTGAGGCCGCGCGCAAAGAACTGCTGCCCGCCGCCCGCTCGGGCAATGCCGAGGCCGAGGAATTGATCGGCGTGATGTACGGGCTGGGCCTGGGCGTCGAACGGGACTATGAGCGCGCGTTCGAATGGTATCTGCGCGCCTCGATGAAGGGGCATCCGGGGGCCCAGTCGGGGGTTGGCTGGTATTATGAGCTGGGTCTTGGGATGCCCGCGCCTGATCTGGTCAGGGCTTACATGTGGTACACGCTCAGCGCGATTGGCGGCGATCCCGACGCAGCGATCAGCCTTGAGGAAGTAATCAAGAAAATGTCGCCGGAGCAGATCGAAAGGGCGCATGTTCTGGTGAACGACTACAAAGGGTGGATGTACCCGTTTCGGTAAGGGCCGGGCCTTAAGGGGCCCGACCCGGAAGCTTAGTTCAGATCCGCATCGCGCGACGCGTTCACATCGGCCTCAGCCGCCGCCACCGCATCTGTCAACGCAACAAAGATCTCATCCCCACGGGCAACATTGGACTGGAACCAGTCATAGACCGGCGTTGCGGCCTCTTTGAACGCAGCCTTCTGGTCAGGTGTCAGCACATAGAGATCGCCGCCACCGGCGACAAAATCCTCATAGGCTTGGATCGACTTGCGCTTGGGTGAGGCAAAGGTAGCCTGTTGAAGCGCATAGAAGCCGTCAACGACGACGCGGCGCATGTCCTCGGGCATCTCCTGAAACTTGGCGTTGTTCATCCACCACAGCGCACCCATGTATGCATGCCCGTCCAGCGTGACGTACTGCAGACCCGCATCCGGGAATTTCATGCCCATGATGTCGGTGATGCCGTTCTTGGACCCTTCAACAACGCCGGTCTGGAAGCTGGTGAACAGTTCGGGCCACGGGATTGGGGTGGGCGAGGCGCCCAGCGCTTTGACCAATTCCTGCGGCAGGTCAGCAACCACGGTGCGGATTTTCAACCCTTCCATATCCGCAGGCTCGGCAATGCGGCGCTGCGTGTTGGCGAAGTTGCGCCAGCCACCGGTGTTGCCAATGGTCATCAAACGGATCGCGCCGCCCGAGTCCTCAAGCGCCATGTTGCGCATGGTACGGGTGAAGTCACCGGACAGAACATGTTCTGCAATGCGGTCATCGGCCATCAGATATGGCAAATCCAGAACCTGCACGTATGGGAAAATGCCCGACGCACCGCCGGAGGTGGAGATGTAGATGTCTATGGTTCCGTCTGCCACACCTTGCAAGCACTCGGCCCCGTTCGAACATAGCTGCGTGCCGATAAACAGCTCGACCTCGATCGCACCGTTCGAGGCGGCCTCGACATAGTTCTTGAAGACGATCAGGCCGTCGTAGTCCTCGTCATTTTCGTTCGAATTGGCAGTGGCGCGCAGCGTGTAGTCTGCGGCTGTGGCGGCCACGGCAGACGCGGCCACCAACGATGTGGCCACCGCTGCGGTTTTGATAAAGTTTCTGAGCATGCGTTTCCTCCCTGTGGAACTCAGTTAGTTGGCAAACCCCGTTATGCGCGGGATGGTCATGGATAGTGCGGGGATGTAGGTGATCAGGAAGATCACTATGATTTCGACCGCCAGGAATGGCAGGATCGCTTTGGCGATGGTCTCAACCCGTTCGCGTGACACGGCGGCGGCCACGAACAGGACCAAGCCCATCGGTGGGGTGGCCAGACCAACGGTCAGGTTGACGCTCATGATGATGGCGAAGTGAATTGGGTCAACACCGAGGCTGGTGAAGATCGGGCCAAGGATGGGCCCGAGAATGATGATCGCGGGACCGGCGTCCAAGAACATACCGACGATGAAAAGCAGCAGATTGATCAGAAATAGTAGGATCAGCGGGTTTTCCGAAAGGCTGAGTATCAGTGAAGCCAATTGCTCGGGCGCATGGCTGAGGCTGACCACAGTTTTGAACGCCATCGCCGCACCAACCAGCAGCAGCACGACGGCCGAGGTCATGCCTGCGTTGCTGAGAACCTCGGGCACCTCTTTCCATGTCAAAGTGCGCAGAACGAAGAAGCCGATGATGAAAGCATAGCCTACGGCGACGGCTGCAGCCTCGGTCGGGGTGAAAATACCGCCGAGAATACCGCCCAGAATGATGACCGGGGTCATCAGCGGGAAGAAGGCTTTAAGGCTGGCCTGACGACGCTCGGGCCAGGTGTATTTCCGGCTGGCGACCGGGAAGTCATATTTGTCAGCCATCAGTTTGATCATCAGCATAAGGCCGACACCAACCATCACACCGGGGACGATACCCGCGAGGAACAGGGCAGCCACGCTTTCGCCCATGACGTAGGCATAGATGATCATGATGCCCGAGGGCGGAATAATCGGTCCGATCACCGAACTTGCCGCTGTGATCGCCGCAGCGAATTTACGGGTATAACCCTGTTTCTCCATCGCCGGGATCAGCATGGACCCTAGGGCGGAGGTGTCTGCGACTGCCGAGCCGGACAAGCCCGCAAACAGGATCGAACTCAGCACGTTCACATGTGCCAGACCGCCACGCAGATGGCCCATAAGCGCCTGTGAAAACTCGACAAGACGGATGGTGATGCCGCCTCGGTTCATCAGCTCTCCGGCCAGCATGAAGAAGGGGATCGCCATCAGCGGGAAACTGTCCATGCCGTTATAGACGTTGCGGTAGAGCAGCGTGATGTCGTTGGTTTGGCCATTCAGCCACAGCAGGATACCGGGCGCGGCCAGAAGGGCGAAAAAGACCGGCAGACCGATCAGCAGAAAAATCAGAAAGGTGGGCAGGAACCAGATCAGCATTTATTCGGCCCCCACTGCCGCATCAGGAATTTCGGGCAACAGGTGACCTCCGCCCAGCAGAGTGATGAAAGATCGCAGGATCAACTCGATATTCACCGAGATCAGCAAGATGATCCCCACCAACAGCGAGGCCATCATCCAGCTACGCGGGATGCGGTACCATTCGTCGAACCCGAAAGATGTGGGCAGGTATAGCGCTGCGGTGGCGAACCTACCGCCAAAGCCAGTCACTTCGGACCAGCCGATATTGACGGCGACCAAAAGCACGGCGAGCGAGATTACCAACAGGAAGAGGTTCAGCGTTTGGCCAATAAAACGCGGTAAAAAGCGCTCTAGCATATCAATGGCCACAAAACCCCCGCGCCGAAACGCCGTGGGGGCCATCAGACCGGTCATCCACAACATGCAGAACCGCGCGGCCTCATCCGGCCAGGGCAGCGCATTGCCCAGAACATATCGGAAGAACACCTGAATCAGGATTGCAATGACCATGAGTGCAATCGCAACGACACCAACCGCGCGGCCCAGACGCAGCACGGTTTCGTTCACGAATGCAATCGGCACAAGCACCGATGCCAGTCCGCCCATGCGGATCCTCCCTTGTTCAGCCGCGGGTATGTCCCACGGCCGTCAGATCGCGCTTAGTGCTGCGCGAATTGGCCGAGTTTCCCGGCATAAAAGGTCAGCGCGTCTCCGTCCGCCATGCTGGCCCTAAGAACTTTTCCCACAACAATAACGTGATCGCCCGCATCGTGATATGCATGTTGTTCGCATTCAAACCGCGCCAGGCAATCCGACAACAACGGCGTTCCGTTCTCGCAGCGCTCATGCGCGATGTCGCGCAGGGCGAAGGCATCCTTGGAGCAGCCAAAGCACAGCTCGGCCTGTTCGGATGACAGTACGTGAACGCTGAAATGACGGGCCTCTTGGAAATAGGGGAAGCGCCGCGAATTGCGGTCACCCGCCCACATGATCAGCGGCGGGTCTAATGACAGGGATGAGAAACTATTGGCCGTAATACAGACCGGACCATCCGCGCTGTCGCAGGTGACGATGGTCACCCCAGTGGCAAAGCGACCAAAGGCGTCGCGCAGGGTACGGGTGTCGTCCTTATGTGGAACGAAGGTGTGGTTCATGTCCTTTGAGATTGCGTTCATCATGGTACCTCATGCCCCAGTGCCGCCTCATAGAGGCGATACCAGGTTTCGCGATCCAGTTTGACTTTCAACGCGTCCGAGGCGCGTTTGATCCGATCCAGATTGTTGGTTCCCAGAACCGGCAGGATGTTGGCCGGATGTGCCAGCAGGAAAGCCACAGCGACGGCGGCGCGATCCACACCGAACTCGGCTGCGATTTCATCGGCCACAACGCCGACCGGAGGGTTTCCGGCCATCAACAGGCCGCCACCAAGCGGCGACCACGCCATCAGCGGATGGCCGTGTTGCTGGTGAAACGCCAGATCGCCATTGGTGAAAGGGCTGATCTCGCCCAGCGAGATCTCGATCTGGTTGGTGACCAGTTTGGTCTTCATCGCCGATTGCAGCAGCGACCAGTCCCACGGGCGGAAGTTCGATACACCCACAGCGCCCACCTTACCGCTGGCGACAACCTCGTCCAGAGCGGCACCAGTTTCATTGTGGTCCATCAGCGGGTCAGGGCGGTGAATCAACAGCAGGTCGATATGGTCAATGGCCATTTCTGTCAGCGAGGTATCGACCGACTTCAGAATATGGGCGCGCGACGTGTCGTAGTATTTCACCTTCGCATCCGCGTAACGGCCCACCGGGGCGATGATGTCACATTTGGTGACGATCTCCATCTTCTGGCGCAAGCTCGGGTTGGCGCGCAAGGCATTGCCCAGAACAGCTTCGGCTGCGTAACCACCATAAATGTCGGCCTGATCAAAGGTGGTGATGCCCTGATCCAAGCAAGCCTGAATCTTGGCTACCACATGCCCTGTGGACGTGTCGCTGTCATCGCCCAGCCGCCACATGCCATAGACAAGACGGCTCATCTCAAGCGAGTCAGATAATTTCACACGTTGCATCAGCGGCGTTCTCCGTTGCCCAGTGGGGTCGCTGGGGTCGTTGCTGGCACGCGCCCGTAAGCTTCGGGCAGCGAGCAGGTCTTCAAGTTGGGCAACACCCGAGCACCAAAGTGCTTGGCCTCATCCATGTGCGGGTAGCCCGAGAATATGAAAGCGCGGATGCCCATCTTCTGATATTCCTCGATCTTCGACATAACCTGATCGGTCGATCCGACCAGAGCAGCACCGCAGCCAGACCGCGCCCGGCCAACACCAGTCCAGAGACCGGGTTCGACATAGCCATACTCATCTGCCAGATCGCGGTTCTTGGCCTGATGCGCCACACCCAGCGACGTCGCGTCCAACGCCCGTTCACGAATGGCGCGACCGTATTCGTCATCCAGCTTCGAGACGATGTAATCCGCATATTCCTGTGCCTCAGCCTCGGTATCGCGGACGATCATGTGGACACGCAGGCCGTAGTCCAGCGTGCGGTTGTAGTTCTCGGCCACAGCGTGAACGGCCTTCATCCGTTCGGCAAGTTGATCCTTGGTTTCGGGCCACATCAGGTAGACGTCGCAATGTTCACCACACAAATCCAAAGCCGAAGGTGAATATCCACCAAAATACAACAGTGGCCCGCCAGTCTGATAGGGTTTCGCAGGATCCGTTGTCAGACCCGAGAAGTTATACACTTCGCCGGCGTGATTGATCTCATCCTGTGTCCAGGCCTGTTTCAAAATCTCAACCACTTCGCGCGATCGCTGATAACGGAACGCACTATCGGCTTTCTCACCGGGGAAGTCCGATGAGATGATGTTGACCGTCAACCGCCCCTTCAGCATGTGATCCAGCGTAGCGATGGTGCGGGCCAGCATGATGGGCTGCATCTCACCACACCGCACGGCAGCCAACATATTAATCTTTTCAGTGATCGGGGCGCAGCCCGCGACAAAGCTCAGCGTGTCCTGGCCAACCTGATAAGAGGATGGGCACAGGATATTGCGGAACCCTTGCGCTTCGGCCTCTTTTACGATGCCGGAACAATGCGCCCAACTGGACCGCAGATCGCCATCGGGCACTCCAAGGAACTGGTAGTCGTCCGAGCAGAGCGCAGCAAACCACGAGACCTCTGCCGCATCCAGATCAGGGGAAGTGATGGGGACGATAGTCATCTGAGTCGGTCTCCGCGCAGCGTTTGCTTTTTCTCTTGCGTAGCAATCGCTTTGATGTAGATCAATAGTGTATCAATTTTTTCCGCGACTAAGTGAAGCGACTGACTGTGCCCTCTGCTAATCGAAACCCAAATGCCCTTCCGGTTTACATCCAGATTGCGGAGCTTCTGATCCGCGACATCGCGGCGGGTCGGCTGATAGACGGCGAGCGCCTGCCACCCGAGCGCGAGCTGGCCGCAGAACTAAATGTCTCGGTCGGGACGCTGCGAAAATCGCTCGCCGAGCTAGAAAAAAAGGGGATGCTCGAGCGCATCCAAGGCTCGGGCAATTACATTCGGGAAACAGGAACACAGAACAGCGTCTATGCGATGTTCCGGCTTGAATTGCCTAAAGGTGGCGGCTTGCCGCGCGCGGATATCCTGTCGGTGGATCACTTGGAAAAACCTTCCGATCTGCCCCCGTTCGGACAGTCAACCCGCGGATCACGCGTGCGTCGGATGCGCTACTTGAATGACACAATCATAGCCGTCGAAGAAATCTGGCTGGACGAATCAGCAGGTTTGATCGACCGGACCCTCTTGTCCGACTCTCTTTACCGCTACTATCAACGCCAATTGGGATTTTGGATCATTCGGGCCGAAGACAGGGTCTCGGTCCAATCGCTTCCCGATTGGACGCCCGAAAGCTTCACCAAACCAGCAGGCCAAACAGTGGGGTATATCGAGCGTTTCAGCTGGTCAGAGACCGCTGAACCCGTTGAATTCTCAAAAACATGGTTCGACCCAGATCGGGCCAACTACGTCCAACGTTTGAAGTAAAAGGAAACACGCATGACCCGAACCATCAACTACGGGCTGATTGGATGCGGCATGATGGGGCAAGAGCACTTGCACAATATCGGCCTGTTGGAACGGACGCGCGTGGCGGCGATCTTTGAGCCGGATCCGGTGATGGCAAAGGCTGCCAAAGCCATCGCACCGGATGCCGCGATGGTGAGCTCGGTCAAAGAGCTTCTGGCAGTCGCGGAGTTGGATTGCCTTGTCATCGCAAGCCCCAATCACTTGCATGTAGACCAGATCTGCGAAGTGGCCGAAACGCGACCCCTGCCGTTGTTGGTGGAAAAGCCGTTGTTCACCGACCCACAGGATGCGGCCCGGTTAGAAGAGGTTGAGCGTAGCTATCCCTGCCCCATCTGGGTAGCGATGGAATACCGATACATGCCCCCTATTGCTGCATTGATCGACAAGGCGGAAGCAACAGGTGGCGTGAAGATGCTGTCTATCCGCGAGCATCGTTTCCCATTTCTGGAAAAGGTCGGCCACTGGAACCGGTTCAATCGCAATACCGGGGGCACATTTGTCGAAAAATGCTGCCATTTCTTCGACCTCATGCGCTTGATCCTGCAATCCGACCCGGTGCGTGTGACCGCAAGCGGCGGACAAGCCGTCAACCATCTGGACGAAAGCTACGAAGGCGAAACACCCGATATTCTGGACCACGGGTACGTCATTGTCGATTTCGCCTCGGGCGCACGGGCCATGTTAGAGCTGTGCATGTTTGCAGAAGGCTCCCGGTATCAGGAAGAAATTTCGGCTGTTGGAGCCAAGGCCAAGGTCGAGGCGCTGGTTCCCGGCCCAGGGCGCTTCTGGCCGGATCATCTGGGGGAACCACCAGTGCCCAAAGTTATTGTAAGCCCCCGCAGCCCCAAGGGGCCCACGACAATAGATGTACCCGTAGACGCCAGAATATTGGCGGCCGGAGACCACAATGGGTCAACCTTTTATCAGCACGAAGGGTTTCTGGCCGTGCTGCGCGGTGAAAAGGCCAAACCGGACGTCAGCCTGAAGGACGGTCTTTGGGCCGTACGGATGGGACACGCGGCACAAAAAGCGATAGAAAGCGGCGAAACCGTACGAATAGGCGAATAGATCACAAAGACGCGCCGGGTTGGGTTTTAAGATCAGTTGGATCCCAACCCGGCTTATCGCATCCATCATATGGCTCGGCTGATGCACCTTTTGCAATGCCACCAGAAAGCAACAATGGGGTTCACTTTTTCCGTGACCCTTTGCGCATCGGCCGCGCATCCGGGCCTTTTCCTGCGCGCACCTTAAAGCGTTTGGGTTTGTCGCCATCCTGCCGGCCCTTGGCGCGTTCTTTCCGAGAACCCATGGGTTTTGACGGATCAGCCGCGTTCTTGCGCCGCTTGGTCTCGATACCGTTGCTTTTGACGGTTGTTTTCTTCTCAGGATTGCCCTGGCTCTTGCCATGGTTCCGCTTCGGCTTGCCAGACTGTGGTTTGTCAACGTTATCCTGGCGCTTTGAGGGCTTTTTCGCGCTCTGTTCGGATTCAGCGGCGTTTGGATCCACAGCGGGCTTAGAGTCGCGACGCGATACGTCCTTTTTGCGATCTGCACGCGGCGTCTTTGGTGCCGCAGGGGGGCCTTTTGGTGAGGCGTCGAAATCCGGGACGCCGGGCAATTCGGTCAAACGCGCGCCCTGCTCAAGGTCAAGCTCTGGGCCAAGCTCGTTCTTCATCGCAGGCACGGCATCGGTCAGGATTTCAACGAATGTCTCCTGATATTGAACACGAATGGCCCCAATTGCATCTTTGGAAATCCCCGCATTACGACACAGCATGGGCAGCAGCCATCGCGGCTCGGCGCGTTGTTTGCGGCCCAAAGACAGCGAAAACCAAGTGCTGGGCCCGAAATCCGAAGCGTCCCGTTTTTTGCGGGCACCCGGTTCGGGCACATCACCCAAAATCTCGGGCGCGGAATTGCGCTCGCGGTAGAGACGCAGAAACGCCGCAGCAATTTTCTCGGCAGAGTGTTCTTGCAAAAGGCGTTGGGCAAAGGCCTGTTCTTCGGCGCTTGGAGATTGACCCCATCCCGGATCGGACATCAGCCTTTCTTCATCGCGCGCAAGCACCTCCTCGGCGGAGGGTGGCGTACCCCATTCGGCCTCCAGTTTGGCGGATTTCAATAGGCGCTGTGCCTTTGACCTTTGACGCCCCGGCACAATCAGTACGGATGTACCCTTTCGTCCGGCACGGCCCGTCCGCCCGGACCGGTGCAACAAAGATTCCGCATTGGATGGTAGATCTGCGTGGATCACAAGCTCAAGCCGGGGAAGGTCAATGCCACGCGCAGCCACATCTGTTGCGATACAAACACGCGCGCGGCCATCACGAAGCGCCTGCAAGGCATGGGTGCGTTCCGTTTGGCTCAGTTCACCCGAAAGCGAAACCACGGAAAACCCTCTGTTGGAAAACTTCGCTGTAAGGCGGGCCACCATAGACCGGGTATTGGCAAAGATGATCGCCGTTTGCGCATCATGAAAACGCAAAAGGTTGATGATTGCCTTTTCGATATCAGACGGGGCCACAGACAGCGCAAGATAGGAAATGTCCGCGTGCTGGGCGTCTTTGTTGCCGAGCTCAATGCGGCGAGCGTTATCTTTTTGATAGGTCTGGGCAAGCTTGGCGATACCGCGCGGCACCGTTGCCGAGAATAGCAATGTGCGACGGTTTTCAGGCGTGTGGTCCAGAATGAACTCCAGATCTTCCGAGAACCCCATGTCCAGCATTTCGTCCGCTTCATCCAGGACGACAGCCCTGAGATCGCTCAGATCGATCACACCCCGAGAGACATGGTCCCTAAGTCGACCGGGCGTGGCGACAATGACATGCGCGCCGCGCTCGATCGCTCTGCGTTCAGCACGCGCATCCATGCCGCCAACGGCGGATGCGGTAACGATCCCGGCCTCAGAAAACAGCCAGTCAAATTCCCGTTGCACCTGCATGGCCAATTCACGTGTGGGCGCAATGACCAAAGCCAAAGGGGACGCGGGGCGATCAAATCGGCCATCGCCGTCCAACAAATCTGGCGCAATCGCCAAGCCAAAACCCACCGTTTTTCCCGATCCGGTTTGCGCTGACACCAACAAATCAAGCTGGCCCAGTTCAGGCTGTGTCACCGCGACTTGAACGGGTGTTAGTTCGCTGTAACCCTTTTGGGTCAACGCCTGCGAAAGCGTCTTGGGCAGGTCGAAGGGGTTGTGCATAGATCACCTTGCAGAAGAAAGATCACGCCCTTAACGGTGATGACAGAGATTGTACAGCCCGCTCGACCCAACAAGTACGATCGGCGGCAAATCGTCCCTTTGCCGTCTCCAAGGATGTTGTCAAAGCGACCGGAATTCGAGAGGTCAACTCAAACGGCCGCTTTGATCTCAATTCACGAAATGCAGCTGGTCGAACTCTCTGCGCCAGTCGGAAACCTCTGCTAGAACAGTTTCACCACTCAGGCCGCGCATGATCAGATCGGCCAAACGCTCAGCGTCGTCGGACCTCATACCCCACCGCACCAACTCTGGGGTGCCGATCCTCAGGCCGTTCATGTCCGCCTCTACGGGTTCGACCGGCAAGCCGATGCCACATGCGAGGAACCCGCTTGCCCGCAGCTTTTTGGATGCTGTTTGACCTCCGCCGAAAGCCTTCGCAAGAACCGCGAATTGGTGGGAATTTGTAAAACCATCCCGGCAAGTGAAGATCGGAACACCCTGCTCGTGCAACGCTTGGGACAACGCTTGTGACATGGCGATCATCTCGCGCGCATAGGCCGAACCAAATTCCTTCCAATCCAACATCGTGACGGCGAGAGCAGCAGTCTTGGCTGCATCGAAATTGGCAGTCATGCCGGGAAAGGCTATCGCGTCCAGCGCTTTCGCAATTTCGGCTTCATTTGAAACGATCAGACCCCCAGCCGGACCACCAAGGCTCTTATAGGTGCTCATAGTCATGAAATGCGCACCTTCTTTCAACGGGTTGGACCACGCGCGTCCGGCAATGATGCCACACTGATGGGCGGCGTCGAACATAACCCATGCTCCTACTTCGTCCGCAATGGCGCGGACCTCGGCCACAGGATGTTCAAACAGATTAAGGCTGCCGCCAATCGTGATCAGCTTGGGCCTCTCAGACTTCGCCAGTTCGCGCAACCCATCCAGATCGACGGTGTAGCCATTAGCGTTCACAGGTGCTTCGATTGTTCGCAGACCAAAAAGTCCGGCGCAACCAGCTACATGATGGGTAACGTGCCCGCCAATTGAGGCGGGAGGAGCGATTATTGTGTCGCCTGGTTTGCAAGTCGCCATAAACCCATAGAGGTTGGCAATGGCGCCTGAAGGCACGCGAACTTCGGCAAACTGGGCATCAAAAACCTCGGCGCACAGTTCTGCGGCGATAACTTCGATCTCTTCGATTGCTTCCAGCCCCATTTCATATTTGTCGCCGGGGTAACCCAAGGAAGGTCGCGACCCAATGCCTGAAGACAAAAGCAGTTCGGCTTTGGGGTTCATCACATTGGTTGCCGGGTTTAGGTTGAAGCACTCTTTCTCGTGGATGCGACGGTTTTCCTCTGCCAAATGCTCAATCCGGGCCAATAGATCACCCGACGGTGTCGCAGCGGCCTTTGTTGCGATGTCCTGAACCAAGGTTTCGCTTACGGCGGGCACCCAATCTCTTTGCGCAAGTGTCATCTGACGATCTCCTGTTTTTCTCAATGTGACGACTGCCGCGTGACATCGCAAAGCAGAATTGATATTTCTTGGCGTAGAAAAACTAAGGCTTCTGAAATGAGCGTTGTTCCTAATCGCCCGAATGGACCACCTCTGAACGCCATGCGCGCCTTTGAGGCTGCTGCGCGCCACGTAAGCTTTGCCGCGGCAGCCGAAGAGTTGAGCGTCTCACCGGGCGCGATATCTCAACACATAAAAACACTGGAAGGTTGGGCAGGGTCCCCGCTGTTTCGCCGCAATGCCCAGGGCGTTGAGCTCACCCCTGAAGGGCAGTCACTTGTCGCGGATTTCACCTCGGCCTTTGACCAAGTGGCCGATGCGGCCCGAGCGTTGCGCAACTTAACGCCCAAGGCCGATTTTCACATCGCATCCCTGCCCAGTGTTGCCCAACTTTGGCTGCCCAAGCGTCTGCGTCAGATCAGAGCTCAATTGCCAGACATCACTTTTTCTGTAACAGCCATGGAAACTCCGCCCACTCTTGGGCGTGAGCTGTTCGATTTGTCGATCTTCTTCGCCGTGCCGGATGGATCGCCAAGGCAGATCGCTGTTTGCAAGGACATTATCGCTCCGGTTTGCGCGCCTACGCTTCTGGATCGCGCCCGAGGCGGAAACGGATTTGAAGACATTCCACTACTGCATGATCAGGCTTGGAAAGACGATTGGTCCACTTGGGCCCAAAATACTGGGTATAAACTGCGCGATGATCAAAGTGGACCTCAGTTTTCGCTCTACAGCCTTGCCGTCGAAGAGGCCAAGGCCGGCGCAGGCATGTTGATCGGACATATGTGTCTGATCGAAGAAGCTTTAGCTTCTGGTGCTTTGACGCCCGTGCATAGTCAATCCTGCCATACAGGTCGTTCTCTTGTGATCGAAATGCCAGAACAATCGAGACGCAGACCTGAAACGGGCCAAGTTGTTCAATTGCTGTCAGACTGAACAATCATCTACGCCAAAGATTGAACTGTCTCTGCTTCCGCTAATTGGGTTGGATTTCACCTTTTCTGAGCGATAAACTGCGGTTGGGGCTTGCCGCGATGGGCGGCTTTGGGCGCTGACAGTTTTGGAACTCGATCTACCTGCCGACGCTGATATTGACTTCAGAACCTGTCTGCTAAGTGTGCAGTCAGCCACTTTCGTATGATCGAAGTTTGTTAGAAGACAAGCTTCCAACTCTTCCTACTTCGAGAAAGTAATGGCTGTGCTACTGTCGCGAAGCTTACACCGTCCTGAGCCCGCTCAGCCAATTGCAGCTGGGTCGTCGTGGTATCGACATGCACCACCCCTTTGTCGAACGGCCCCATCGCGGCATGGGCGTCGGGCGGCGGCTGATCGAAGGCGCAATATACAAGGCGCGCGCGCTGTCCTGCTCCTACATGATGGTCGGCACCCACCCCGACAATTCAAAAGCCCAAGCCGCCTACCTGGCTTGCGGATTCGAGCGGCGGGATGCGGTGCATCCCCGGTTTCACTTTCCTCTCGATGCCTAGTGGGTTTCAGAACCGACCAGCAAGCCTTACAACCGCTCAACCATGTCGATCGGTCCAGCCTCAGCCTCAATCGCGCGGTTCAAAGCTTTCCGGAACAGTTTGGCCCCCGCGTCCAGTCCCAGATCAATATGGGGCGTCTTGGCGTATTTCATGCCCAGATGAACCTTTTCCAACACTTCTTTGTCCTCAAGAAACGCCATCCGCGCGCCATCATTCATGAATTTGGACACCTCGGCATTGTCGGGATCGGAATTGCGGTGCTGGAACCAAAAATACCGGGTTCGATCCTCATCAATCGGGGTCATGAAGTTGTAAGAGATGTTGATGAATGTCTCAGCAACCGGTTGCTTATCATAGCCTCCGGTCCCGACGGGCGTGTAGATGGATTTGTTCAGCCCGATCGCAGGCATACACATCTCATAGTGCTGCAGTCGGTCACAATCACCGTCAAAGGCCACCAGTTTCGCGTAATAAGGCGACGGCGGCTTGTTCTCGATCCAGCGCGAAACGATTACGCCTCGATCTGTTCTATTCACATCCAACGGCTCTTCATCCGTGCCTGCACCTGCAAAGGACGACACATGAACCCAGGCTACATGGCTTGGGTCCAACAGGTTGTCGCAGACCCACAGGTAGTGACAGTCAATATCCATCACCCCGCCATCGGTTTTGCCCCAGCTTGGGTCATCGAAGTTATCAATCGGGAAAATCTTGTCAGGATCGGCCAGATCCGGGTCGCCCATCCAGATCCACAGAAAGCGATAGCGATCCACCACCGGGTAGGATTTTACAACCGCTCTACGCGGGGTCATACCGCGCTGGGTCGGGCTATCGGTGCATTTACCCGAGCAGTCGAATTTCAGACCGTGATAGCCGCATTCCACAACATCGCCAATCAGGTTGCCATTAGACAGCGGCAGCTTGCGATGCGGGCAGGCATCCTCAAGCGCGACGGGGGTGCCGTCCTGCTGGCGGTAGAACACAATGTTTTCGCCTAGAAAGGTCTCGGCCTTCAGTTCGCGCCCGATATCCTTGCTCCAAGCGGCGACATACCAGCAGTTTTTCAGAAACATGGACGAGCTCTCCTGTTGGTCAGATGGCTTGCGCCAGTATGGGCGGATGCCCCTCACTCCGCCGACTCCACCCGCACAACTCTAATGCTGGGATCGACCCGGCTATAGGCTGCGAGCAAACGTTGGTTCCACTTTTGAGAAATGTAATCAGCCATAAACCGCGAAGGAGCAACGAGGGTCACAGTCCCCCCTGCCCGCTCAGCTTCGGATAAATGTTGAAACCAGCTTGCCCACAGTTCTGGATCTCGTTCATGAAGATTCGACTGGACCTGTGACCAGACATCGCTCTCGCCATCTTCGGTGGGCGCGGGTTTCATCGTGAACGGCACAATATTTGTTTCCGGCTCCGGTTCATGCATCATACGCGCATGGAAGTCCGAACCTATGATCGGCCACACCTCTTGCGTGTCGATCATGATCTGTTTGAGGTCAATCTCGTATACGGCGACTCTGCCACGCGCCGCAGGCCTTTTGACGGATACCCACCCTAATGCGCGAAATTTGGACATTTCGCGCTTTACTGTCCTTTCGTTCACTGCCCAAAGGCGCGAAATTTCTTCGCGTCCAATCGACAATTCATTGCTGCGCCAGTTATATCTGGTCGTAATCAAGGCGATGATACGCAGAACACTACGCTGTCGATGTTTGTCTCCTGACAAGGCGTGAATGGTCAGCGCAGAGAGTATATCGTATTTTAAGGCCGCCGCATTACGCCCGACCGGTTTAGCCAGTTGCATACCCGTTCTCACCGCTTCTTCTGCCTCAGACGGGTTTATCCCGCCATGTCCGCGCTGTTTTCCAACGCTTTTCGCCATCTTGGCCTAATTAGCGTCCAAACCTTCGATTCTGTCAAGAAGAGTCTGAAGTCGAGGCAACCTTTAGGTCGGTCATCCTTCAAAAAAGAAAAGAATTTGGTGAATCACTGGTGAAGGGGGACATGCAGTACGTCCCCTTAAAGAGTTCTAATGTCCCCCTATATATAGGATTTGACAGTTCCCTGTCCCCCTAAATAACGAGGTTCCTGGTACATGACTCGCTGAGCGGCGCGGCCGAATCTCCCGAATCGCTTTTGCGCTTAGACGCCTTGTTTTCTTACCCGTGGGTAAGGTTGCAGTTTCATGATATTTTCTTTTGCGTAAAGTGCAAATCGGTCGTAAATAGGAAACGAACAGAAATTTACGTTCCAAATATAGAGATCAGAGGCATGTACACGCACGAAGACCTGAGCGCATTGCGCAACCAATCCCTCAAGCTGCAGGGCTGGATTCGCCAGCAGACTTTTAGCCCCGAAATGGAGAAGACACTCCGCCGGTTTTCAAGCTGGGAGGTTTCCGAGCTGATCTTCCGAGTCAACCAGTCGACCTTTCGCGGCAAATTGGCGGCGGATCCGTCCCTGCCCAGTGGCGAGGTCGAGCCGGATGGGCGCCAGAGGTGGTTCAGCCTGGAAGAGGTGAACGAGTTGCGACGACGTCTCAAGGTGAACCGGAAGTCCCTGATGCCCCCGCGCCCCGAAGGCAAGCGCGCCATTCGCGCTGCTGTTGCCAACTTCAAGGGCGGAGCTGGAAAATCGACCGTGGCGTTACATCTTGCGCACGCCTCTGCACTGGATGGGTATCGTGTGCTTGTGGTGGACTTTGACCCACAGGCGACGCTGAGCCATTCGATGGGTCTTACGGATGTGGCCGAGGATTATACTGTCTGGGGCATCATGGCCCGGGATCTAATCCGTGAAACGGAACGTATGAACAATCGCCCCGTTGCCGCGCAATCAGGGACTGCCCTACCCCGCCGTGAACTGCCGCCGTCAATTACAGATATGGGTCTTGGTGACCTCAGAATCTCGGACTTCATCAGAAAGACTTCCTGGTCCACGATCGACGCGATCCCGTCCTGTGCCAATGCTGCCTTCGTTGAATTTGCTTCGGCGCAGTATCGGCATCTTAACCCTGAGTGGTCATTCTTTGCGGCTGTGTCGCGATATCTGGATCAAATCCCCGATGATGCCTATGACCTGATCATCTTCGATTGTCCTCCGGCCATTGGTTATCAATCCATGAATGCCGTCTTTGCTGCTGACATGCTTTATATTCCATCGGGCCCGGGATACTGGGAGTACGATTCCACCACGTCTTTCATAGGTCAGCTTGCCGAGGCGCTGGAGGATCTGGCTTACGGCTTCGACAAAACCTTACCCACGGGTAAGATCGGCTTGCCGAAAACATTTTGTGAGTTGCGGTTCCTACTCACACGATATGAGCCGGGTAACGCTCTTCACCATGCGATGTTCGAGGCTTTCAAAAAGGTCTTTGGTGAGCACGTCGCCGAGCACCCGGTGGAAATGACTCGCGCAGTTGAGCAGTCGGGCCGCTTTCTTAGCTCGGTTTATGAAATGGATTATCGCGAGATGACACGGGAAACCTGGCGTCGAGCGCGTTCGACATTTGACAACGTATATGAAGAATTCCGGGGCGTCATGTTGTCGGCCTGGGACAAGCTGGAGGATGAGGCATGAGCCGCAAGCGCAGAATGTTCGATATCGACATACCGGCAATGGACGACATTCCTGTCGGGAAAGTGCCGGACAAAGTTCTTGAGAAGCGCCGAGGTCCGATGGCAGCGGCGATTTCTGAAAATGCCGATGCATTGCGGGATCAGCAATCGACAGAAGAAACCATTCGAGCAGAAAACGATCGCCTGGCACATGAGTTGGTCCGCCTTCGGAACGAAGGTTTGGTCACTGAACATGTACCTCTGGCCAATGTCTTGACCGAAAAGCTGACACGAGATCGCAAGCCTGGACCGGATCCAGAGTTGGACGAGCTCAAAGATTCTATTCGGGACATTGGGCTGTCCAATCCAATCCGACTTGAACGTCGTTCGGATGGGCGGTTCGAACTCATCCAAGGGATGCGTCGCCTATCTGCTTATCGAGCATTGCTCGATGAAACGGGTAAGGACGTGTACGCCCGAATTCCGGCGGGCATTTCAGAGGCTAGTGACCTCGACAACAGCTACCGTCGCATGGTGGATGAAAACTTGATCCGTAAGGATATCTCATTTGCGGAAATGGGCGCACTCGCACGAGCGTATGCAGAAAACCCGTCAAATGATTGCCCGGACGTGGACAAGGCCGTTTCCACGTTGTTCAAGTCGGCAAGCTACACCAAGCGCAGCTATATCAGGTCGTTTGCCAGTTTGTTGAGGATGTTGGACAAAGTGCTGATGCATCCAAATGACATTCCGCGAAATGTCGGCGTGGAACTTAAACGCAAGTTCGATGCAACGCCAAATCTTGTGCGGCAGGTGAGCGAGACGTTGATGAGCGAACCGGATCGTGACGGCGTTCGCGAGGTCGCGATTCTCAGGTCTTTTTTAGGGGCGTCAGAGGCCAGCGAAGACAAGAAGCCTAAGGGTGAAAGCTCCAGTAAGCCTCGGCGTGCGAAAACTACGTTTCAAGTAACCGGCCGGGCAGGGGTTGCGAAATGCTCTGCTTCCAGCGGGCGTATTGAGTTGAAATACAACTTGGACTTCACGCGGGTGGATCGCAACAAACTGGAAGAGGCGATCGCCGCTTTTATTGAAGCTTTGCCTGAAGAAGATGACCTTACCCACGGGTAAGAATTAGGGCAGTAATCTATCAAAGGCGCGGACTGCAGTTCGCGCCTTTTTTGTTGGAGACGTATTAAGCCGGGGCCAGTATCGGCATCCAGGATCGGGCCAAGCTAGTTCGTTTTGAGTATGATAGAGCGGGCATTGAGGGCCTATGCTGAGGCAGAAGCTATTTTTCGCAAAGCAGCGCACAAACGTGGAACTAAGCCAAAGTTTGAAGCTGGCGATTAAACCAATCCTCTGGAATGCAGCCCTTCTAAGGATAACGTTACCACCGCTCGCAGCAATTTTTTTGAAACACTCATGTGATGCTCCACTGATTTTCCTATGCTTCTTGCCTTTAGCTCGGGGCGTGGAGTCTGGCGGTTTACGATATTGATTTCAGTTAGAGACCATCCAACTTGTGCAACTCTTTTGGGGGGTCCAGCCACGCAGCAAGGTTTGTCATGTGCTAGACAAAAGGTTTTGGCAAATATTGGCAGCCGCAGAGCGGAGTTTTTTGTTTGAGTTACGTTTTGGTCAAGTTGAACCTTGGTCTAGGGCAGGGTACTCAACACCGTCCTTGCCTCGTTCTCTGCCAGCGCTCAGCTACGACTTGGCTCTTAATGCTCCAAGAGTGAGAAAAGGTGCGCTTACGTGAGGTGTCGTGTAACGTGCAATAAGTTTAAAAAATGATCATTAAAATAAGCTTAAGCAAGAAATTGTGTTATCTAGGGGGATCTGTTGCAAAGTTTCTTACTGACCGAAGAGTTGACACGGTTTCGTTGCAAAGTTTTAGGTCGGCCAAATAGATCTGCGATCGCTTCCGGGTCAGATTGCCAACTCGGAGAATTGACGAAACGGGCAGAGTCCCGGTGTGAAATGGCCTTTACGGATCATGTGCGCGACCTCGATGCCAGCCAGAGTCGCTGATGCCGAAGCAAAAGACTTGAAGCCGAACATCAGGCGGGTTCGTCTTTTGATGAAACGATGGTCCTGTTCCACGATGTTGTTCAAGTATTTTCGCCTGACCATTTCAATTGGGACCTGGCAACCAAAACCTTTCAGCATCTTGTTGGTGGCCTTGAGGCCAGCGGTGTTAGCTCCACTTTTGTTGATGACAATCTTTCTCGGAAGGCCGTTGACCTCCAGCATTCGGGCAAAGAACTTGGTGGCCGCGGGTTTGTTTCGACGTTGCGAAAGCATGAAATCAAGCGTCTTGCCGTGCTTGTCGACAGCTCGATAGAGATAGACCCAGTTTCCTTTCACCTTGATGTAAGTTTCGTCCATTCTCCAGGAGCGGTCGCACGGCCCCCTTCGACGACGCGCCGCTTCAGCAATTGCGCCTGCATACCGCGTCACTCAGCGGTTCAGCGTCGTGTGATCTACTGCAGCGCCTCGCTCATGCATGATCTCTTCCAGATCGCGATATGACAAACCGTATCGGACATAGAAAAACACTGCGAAGAGGATCACATCTTTCGGATACTGCCCGCCTTTGAAAGAGATCATAATAACAAACTTTCAACTTCAATATTTCGATATCCAATCACTCGAAGAACTTATGAGCGTCAACAGTCAAAAGTTTGCAACAGATCCAGACGCAGTGCTGCGTGCGATGATTCCGCTGCGCACTACCCCCAGAGAGTGCCCAACAACAAATTCGCCCCCAGCAGCGAAAATGCGCCTAAGAAAAAGCCTTTGAAGGCTTCGGAATTTGCCCTATGCCGCAACCGCTCACCTGCGGAAAACCCAATCAGGGTCGGAACCAGCAAGAAGACCGAGACTGCCAGATCCGCTTGCGAACTGTGCCCGACAGCTATGAACATCGCCAAAACGGACACACTACCAGCCGTGATTAAGAACCCGAGTGCCTGAACAAATGCGTCACGCTCCAGTCGGAGACCGGTCAGGTACATAGCCAATGGTGGCGCCCATGCGGCAGTCAACCCACCAACCAGCCCGGCAACCAAAGCGCTGATTATTTCGAACAAGCGCACTGTGCTTGACGGGATCGGAGGCACCATGTCACGCCAGCTGAAAAAGCAAAACGCCAGTACAAACGCACCTAGCACAGCGCGCAAAAACCGATCTGGAGTGGATTGACTGAACCAGACGGTTCCAGCGACGCATAGGATCAAAATGGCCGCGTAGCGCCAATGCCGTTTCGCGCATCCAACCATGTCAGGTCCACGCCAGAATTGCCAGACGTTGCTCAGCAACATTGGGATCAGGATCAATGTGACGGCGGATCTTGCGTCGAGCTTAAACGTTAACAGAACCAGCGCGACGGTCGGCATTCCCAGCCCAATGAAACCTTTCACTGCGCCTGCCAGCAGCAGGACGGCGCTGGCAAACGCGATCAGGGAAATGTCATGCATTGCTGCTTCGATTTACTTTATCTGCCTGTCGCGGCTTTCGCGGCAAAGCTTGAGAGCCGCAGGTTTCGGCGTATCTTAGCGCGGTGATACATTTTCGGCAATGCTTGCGGGTTTATGTGCGAACAGGCAATTGCCGTTCATGACGGAAAAGAAACTACGCGGCGCGTGTGCCGGTGGAACATCTTGCAGTTGCTAAGCAAGCAAAAAACCGTTCAGCTTCTATGTGTACTTTAAGAAACAAGCAGCTAAAGAGAAGGACCAGCATGTCGAAGGCACCCCAATCGGACTTGCAACGCGCCCTCGCGGCGCGTTTCAGCGATGCACCTTCACAAGTTGAAAGCACCGCACAATCGGACCTTTTGTATTCCATGGCGGCCCGTGGTTCTTGTCGTGCATTCACGGACAAGCCAATCCCATCCGATTGGGTCCGCACCATCTCCGCGATCGCCCTATCCGCGCCCACAAAGAGCGATCTGCAGCAGTGTGATATCATCTTGCTGGAATCCGAAGATATCCAAAGACGTCTTGCAACACTTGTGTCGGGTCAGTCTTGGGTCGCGGATGCGCCGATGATTGCCGTCATTTGCGGCAACAACCGTCGCCAAAGGTTGTTGCACGAATGGCATGGTGTCCCCTTCGCAAACGACCATCTTGACGCGTTTTTCAATGCAACGGGGGATGCAGCGATTACGCTGGGCGCTTTCGTGACAGCGGCGGAAGTGCTTGGACTCGGCTGCTGCCCGATCAGCGCTGTGCGAAACAAGGCTGCGGCGGTCTCTGACCTGCTTGATCTGCCGGACCATGTTTTTCCATTTGCGGGCCTCGCATTTGGTTTTCCCGCGCAAACGCCGAAGATCTCTAAGCGGCTGCCACTACAGGTCACATGTCACGTCGACCATTATAGGGAGGTCAATTTGAAGGAGACAATTGTGCAATACGATGAAGAGCGCGCGACGTCGCAGCCCTATGAAAAACAGAGATTTCCAAAGAAATTTGCGGACAGCGAAAGGTATTCCTGGTCTGAAGACAAAGTTCGGCAGTATAGCGAGCCCGAACGTGCTGACTTTGGTAACTACGTTAGGTCATGCGGCTTCGAGCTTAATTGATTTGTACGCTAGGATGCTAAGCACTTCAGGACGCGGAGGGTTGATGTCAGAAGTCGTAACACACGAGCCAGAGAACGTCCTTTGCCAACAATTCAGAATGGGCGAACAAATTTCTTCACAGTGGGCTTTGGAGGAATACATTTCGCGGACTGCGGTGCAGCACGGTTGGCAATTGATTCCCAGGAGTCGCAACAAGGTTTGCTTTGACGCTTACGGGTACCGAGCTATCACAACACTTGCAAGGTCAGAACACGAAACTGAAGTACTGTCGGCCGAAACCATTTTTTCTCCGTTGCCCAATAAAGGATCTTGGTGGGTTGACGTAGGACTGATCCTGCTCTGCTGCGTTCTGGTCTTCATTCTGCCGGAGTGGTGCTTGGGTGCCATAATGGTCGCCGCAATCATTTATGTTGCAGCTCCTATTTTCCTTCGCAACAGGTATGCGAAGGCAGAAATCAGAAAATTTGTCACGTCGCTAATGGACTGAAGCAAATACCTTCTCGGATTCACTACCGTGATATTCTTTCATCAGGTCAAAGTGAGACGGCTCTTGAAACAAGATACTTTCCTTATTTCGCGATTGTCACTTTTGCGATATCTCAATGGCATGCATGAGCGCCTCGAATAACTCGTCGAGAACCCGTTTTTTGACTTGGTTGTCTCTGTAAACTAGGCCGAGCGTTCTTATTGGCGCATCCGGGCCGAGGCCAATGCGCATTACTGGGACGGCATCAAACGGCTTGACCGCAAGATCAGGGACGATGGATACACCAAGGCGGGCGTGTACCATCGATACAATCGCTTCTGGGCTATCCAATTCCATTGTCTCAGCCACCTGAATACGTTTCGAGAGAAGCCAATTGTCTATTAGAGTCCCTGCAACAGCGTTCCTATCGAATCGAATAAATGGCTTGGATTTCAAAAGAACCACCGGGTCCACTTCTGTTTCGTCGATGGATGCGATCAGTTGCATTGGCTCTTGCGCCAGTTCTCGAAAGGTGAGACCGGCAGGCATCAAGTTTGGTTTGACAACAATTGCAGCGTCCAGGCCTCCACGTTCAATCTCTGTTAGCAAGGCGCCTGTCAGCCCAGGGCGAATGTGAAGCCCAATTTCGGGCCACTTGGATTTCAAGGCTGCCATCGCCTTTGGCGTTAGCCCTGTCAGTGTCGTACGCAGAGTTCCAAGAGTGATAATGCCTTTGAGGCCGCCGTCTTCTAAGGCGGACGGTACCAGATTGTCATAAGCATCGACTAGCGTTCGGGCCTTTGCAACGATCAGATGCGCCGCTGGGGTAAGCTTTGGCGTGCGCGTGCTCCGATCAAACAGTTCAATGTCCAGCTGGGCCTCAAGTGCCTGCATTTGCTGACTGATCGCGGCATGGGTCACGTGAATGACATTCGCGGCTTCACCAAATGTTTTGGTGTCTGCAATAGCAACTAGGGTTCGGAGTTGCCGGATCGTCATGTCCAATCCTTTCACCCATTGGGTCGATTTTTCAGCCAATGTCGGGCCGCTTGGGGCCTTGGGGCCGCACGAGCTAATGACTGTCTCTATAACGACCAAATGGTATTTTGAAAGCTTTACTAAATTTAATATAAATATTTTTTCGCTTATTTACAGATTGTCTTACTGTTAATCAGAGTCACTATCGTGGCTTTTCGGCTGTGTCCGGTGCGCTTCTCATCGCTTGTTTAGAGGGAAATTCCGTGAGTGACTATGGTGACATGTTGCAACAGGCCAACTTGATCGGCGGCGCTTGGAGCGGATCGGAAAGCGGTGAGACCATTTCGGTGACGAACCCGGCAACTGGTACAGTCATCGAACATGTGCCTAGTTGCGGTATAAGCGAGACCAATCGCGCGATTGCGGCAGCGACGGAAGCGTTCGACGGCTGGTCAACCAGCAATCTGTCTTTCCGTGTTGGTCTGCTGCATAAGTTGCACGACGCATTGATGGACAACCAGGAAATCCTGGCGCAGCTGCTGACAGCAGAGCAAGGCAAGCCGCTTGCCGAGGCGCGTGGCGAAATTGCCATCGGCGCGGCCTATGTGCGCTGGTTTGCTGAAGAGGTGCGGCGCGCCAAAGGCGAGATTGTGCCGTCTCCGACCGCCGATCGCAAACTCATGGTGACACGCCATCCTGTGGGAGTTGTGGGGGCAATCACACCGTGGAATTTTCCGTCCTCCATGTTGGCGCGAAAGCCCTCACCCGCGCTTGCCGCAGGATGCACGATAGTTGCAAAACCAGCGACGGCTACGCCCTATTCTGGTCTTGCCTGGGTCAAGCTGTGCCAGGATGTCGGTTTTCCTGACGGTGTCGTCAGCATCCTGACCGGCTCCGCCCGAGAAATCGCCGGAGCCATGATGGCCAGCCCTGATGTGCGCAAGGTCACCTTTACCGGGTCAACAGACGTTGGCAAAGTGTTGATCCGCCAATCTGCAGACACGTTCAAGAAAGTGTCGATGGAGCTAGGGGGCAATGCACCGTTCATCGTGTTTAACGATGCAGATATTGATGCGGCTATCGAAGGGGCAATGATCGCGAAGTATCGCAACATGGGCCAGACCTGCGTGTGCACGAACCGCTTCTACGTACAGGCTTGTATTCACGACGCCTTTGTCGCGCGGCTAAAGCAGGCGTCCGAGGAATTGGTTGTCGGGGATGGCGCGCATGATGGTGTCGCACAAGGGCCGATGATCGACATGGCAGGCGTCGAGAAAGTGGAAGATATGATCGCGGATGCGACTTCCAAGGGTGGCAAAATCGTCTCTGGTGGCAAAAGGCACGAGATAGGCGGCACCTTTTTTGAACCAACAGTGATCACCGCTGCAAACGCCGACATGAAATGCGCAACCGAAGAGATCTTTGGCCCGCTTTCCGTTGTCTTCAAGTTCGAGACCGAACAAGAAGCTTTTGAAGCCGCTAACGCCACCGAGTTCGGCCTTGCAGCTTACGCCTACACCAAATCGCTCGGGCGCACTTTTCGGCTAAATGATGGGCTTCAGTATGGGTTGATCGGGATCAACTCCGGCCTGATCACGACCGTCGAAGCTCCGTTCGGAGGACTCAAGGAAAGCGGTATGGGCAAGGAAGGCGGTAGTCAGGGTTCGGAGGATTACCTGTCTGTCAAATACATGTGCGTTGCCGGTTTGGACGCCTGACAAGAAATCACCGCGTCCCGAGGGGACGGAGCTGCACAGAGCTTGGCTCAACAAATAAGGGAATGAACGATGCGCGCCGCTGTTGTCAGAGACTTCAATGAAGATCTTTCCATTGAAACGGTAGAGGACCCAAGCTGCCCCGAGAACGGCGTTGTTCTCGAAGTGGCTGCCTGCGGGGTGTGTCGTTCTGATTTTCATGGATGGGTGGGCAGTCATCCCAAAGTCACCAGTGGTTCAATCCTAGGGCATGAATACTGCGGAACAGTGGTCGAGGCAGGCGCGCAGGCCAAACACAAGATCGGCGACAAACTGATCGCCCCGTTCATTTTGGGCTGTGGTGATTGCCTGGCGTGTCAGACGGGTCACTCGAACACCTGTGAAAGTGCTATTGTCCCCGGTTTTGGCGCGCCGGGCGCCTACGCAGAATTTGTTGCCGTTCCGTTTGACCACAACCTAGTTCACTTGCCTGAAACAATGCCAGACGCGCTGGCCGCTGGTCTTGGCTGTCGGGTCACAACCGCGTGGCACGCATTGACTGATCGCGCTAATGTGCGGGCAGGTGAATGGGTCGCCGTACATGGCACGGGCGGCATTGGCCTGTCGGCTTTGCTTCTGGCCAAAATGCTGGGGGCGCGGGTTGTTGTCGTCGATGTCGTTCAGGAAAAGCTGGATCATGCGCTGACGCTGGGCGCAGATGCAACCGTGAACGCAGCGACCGAGGATGTTCCCGACGCCATCCGCGAGATCACCAAGGGCGGTGCGCAGGTCTCACTTGAGGCGCTTGGCATCGCGCAGACGACGAACGCATCTGTTGAATGTCTCGCCACCCTTGGTCGGCACGTGCATGTGGGCATGCCCGCCGGTGATGGCATAATGGAGGTTAACATGCGTGCCATCTATTCCAAACAATTGGCCTTTTTCGGGACCCGCGGCATGCCTGCATGGAAATACCCGTCTTTGTTGGAGATGATCGAACGGGGCGACGTGGATCTTACCCCCATGTTGGATCGCGAAGTCACCCTATCTGGGGCAAGTGCTGAATTGCGCTCGATGAAGGGCCCGACGCGTCCCGGAACAGCAGTGATTACGGATTTCTCCAAATGACGGCAGAGGTTCTGAAAGTCACCATTCAGCGCGATGCAGACCGCGTCGAAACTTTCGATGTGCCCGCCTATGAGAACCAGACTGTATTGGATGTAGTGTCCTGGGTGCAGCAAAACGCGGACCCGACCTTGAGTTATCGGTTTGCCTGTCGTGTCGGCATGTGCGGCAGCTGTGCGATGATGGTCAACGGTGTCCCGCGCTGGACTTGTCGCACACACATCTCCAAGGTTGTTGATGGCAATGCGGTGATGATCGGACCGTTGCGCAACTTGCCCGTCATCAAGGATCTGGCCGTTGATATGGATCCGTTTTTTGACAAATGGGTTGCCGCCGAAGGTGTGCATCACGGCGCTCTCACACGAGATGACGAGATTGCCCCGGTGCATGAGACAAGCGCCACGAGGGTCGAAGCGAATGCCGGAATTGAATGCATCAATTGTTCTGTGTGTTACGCCGCTTGTGACACAGTGGCGAGCAACCCCGACTACCTCGGTCCGGCTGCTTTACAGCGGGCCTGGACCCTCCTGAACGATGCGAAGGACGAAGGGCGCGTCGCGATTTTGGATGCTGTTTCCGGCAGTGGTGGATGTCACAACTGTCACTCGATGGGGTCATGCACGATGTATTGTCCGAATGAGCTGAACCCGATGTCAGCTATCGCGGGGCTGAAACGAGAAACCGCAAAAAACTTCTTCAAGAGGGGGCGCTGATGCTGAGTTTGCGGCTTTACATGTTTCAACGGCTAAGCGCGCTGCTGATGGCCCCCTTTGTGGTCGGGCATCTGGCGGTGATGATCTATGCCATTCAGGGTGGGTTGAGTGCTGCTGAGATCTTGGAGCGTACCCAAGGGTCTGTGCTCTGGTTTCTGTTCTATGGCATCTTCGTAGTCGCGGTTTCCATCCATGGCGCCATTGGCTTGCGTGCTATCGCGTTGGAATGGGGCGGATTGAAAGGCGCTGCGTTGGAAGGGTTCATGTGGCTTGTTGGACTGGGTTTGTTAGCGCTTGGCGCGCGCGCCGTTTGGGCGGTGACCTTTTCGCAAGGAGTGGGCGTATGAAGGCGGCAAAAGGCATCACATCCCGCGCGCATCCCCTGTGGCTTGCCTATATCCTGCACCGCCTGTCCGGGCTCGCGCTGGCCTTGTTCCTGCCCCTACACTTCTGGGTGCTGGCCATGGCGATGACAGACCCCGTTAGGCTGGACGGCTTCCTTCATCTCACCGAAGCGGCCGCGGTGAAGATCGCAGAGTTTGGTCTCGTTTTCCTTCTGGCTATTCACATGTTTGGCGGTTTGCGTCTGATAGCGATGGAATGGCTGCCGTGGAGCGCACCCCAAAAGACACTAGCGGCAGGTGCAACGGCGGGATCTTTTTGCATTGCGATTCTCTTTTTCATGAAAGCGATTTGACATGAAAGTTTCTGACATTGAACGCCACGACACCGACATTCTTATCCTCGGCACCGGAGGCGCTGGCTTGTTCGCTGCACTTCACGCCCAGCAGACAGCACCAGAGGGGGCGAAAATCACCATCGCGGTGAAAGGCTTGATCGGAAAATGCGGCTGCACTCGAATGGTTCAGGGCGGGTACAACGTGGCCCTTGGGGGCGGCGATACGGTTGAACGGCACTTCATGGACACGATCAATGGCGGCAAATGGCTGCCCAATCAGGACATGGCGTGGCGCTTGTGTGAGCAGGCCGTGATCCGCATTCGCGAGCTGGAAAACGAGGTCGGGTGTTTCTTTGACCGCAACGCGGACGGGTCGCTACACCAAAAGGCATTTGCCGGGCAAACGGCGGACCGGACGGTTCACAAGGGTGATCTGACGGGGATCGAGATC
Source organism: Ruegeria sp. HKCCD7296 (assembly GCF_013110775.1). Classification (NCBI taxonomy): domain Bacteria; kingdom Pseudomonadati; phylum Pseudomonadota; class Alphaproteobacteria; order Rhodobacterales; family Roseobacteraceae; genus Ruegeria; species Ruegeria sp. HKCCD7296. The sequence goes on along the minus strand of NZ_WVRF01000016.1, from coordinate 12,618 downwards.
ATCAATCGGTTGATGGAAAAGGTCCTCGCCTCCGGTGTTGAGAAACTGCAAGAACACCGCGCGGTGGGTCTAATCCCGACCAAAGACAGCCGTGCGCTGGCGGGCGTTCTGATGATCGACATGCGGACTGGCAAGTTCCGTCTGGTGCGTGCCAAAACGGTGATGATGGGCACGGGCGGCGGGCCGACCATGTACAAATACCACACTCCATCCGGTGACAAGACCATGGATGGTCTGGCCATGGCTTTGCGTGCGGGGCTAACTTTGCGGGACATGGAAATGGTGCAGTTTCACCCAACAGGGCTGCTTGCCGGGGATCATACCCGCATGACCGGCACCGTTCTGGAAGAAGGCCTGCGCGGCGCTGGTGGACAGCTCATCAGCCACACTGGTCAGCGGTTCATGTTCGATTATGACGACAGAGGCGAACGTGCCACCCGTGATGTGGTCAGTAGGGGTATCTATGCCGAGATGCGCAAGAACAACAATCCCGAACAAGAGGGCGTCTTCATCTCAATGGCACATCTTGGGCCGGATAACGTGCGTAAGAAGTTTAAAGGCATGGTCAACCGCTGCGCTGACAGCGGCTTCGATCTGGCCGCCGGTAAGGTCGAAGTTGTGCCAACGGCGCATTACTTCATGGGCGGCGTCGTCGTCGATGTCGACACGCGCACGGAGTTGGAGGGTCTTTATGTCGCCGGCGAGGACGCCGGCGGCGCCCATGGGTCCAACCGCTTAGGCGGGAATGGTGTGGCCAATTCCACCGTCTATGGCGGTATCGCAGGCGACACGATGGGGCGCGATGTGGCAGGCATGAGCCTGCGTGACCCAGACGAAGATGTGCTGGCGGCAGAGTTCGAGCGCGCCATCTATCCGCTGAGCCGCAAGCCGGATCTTGTCCTACCGCTGCGAAAGCAGTTGCAGAATATCATGTGGGACGACGTGGGTGTCATGCGCACCGAGGCTGGCATGAAGCGCGGGTTGAAAGGGATAGCAAGCGTCTCTGAGGCCTTGATGGATGTAGGTGTTGAGGACAGTAATCTAGCGTTTAACCTGACTTGGCATGACTGGCTAAATCTACGTTCACTGTGCGATGTATCCGAGGTCATTGCCAAAGCCGGGATTGCTCGTGAAAACTCCCGCGGGGCGCATTTCCGTGAAGACTATCCAGAGCCTGGTGCGATGGAAGACAGCGCATTTACTGTCGCAACACTGCAAAACGGCAGGGTGGCCGTGAACAATGAACCCGTTCAATTCACCATCGTGCGTCCGGGCGAGACTGTCTTGCCCGAAGGTGCGCCTGAAACATTGGTTGCAGCACAATGATACCCATAAACCTGATCCAATCCACCGCCGAAACCCTGATGGACAAGGCCGCTATTGAAATCCCGCAAGACTACCTCGATGGCTTGCAAGAGGCCGCTAGGACAGAAGACGGCGATCTGTCGTCGTTTGTTCTCAAGGCGATGCTGGAAAATTACGAGGCCGCCAAGGAAGACCGACGCGCGATGTGCGGTGATACTGGCGTGCCGCGCTGGTTCGTCAAGATGGGCAACGAAGCGCAGGTTGAAGGCGGTATGGTCGCACTTGAAGCCGCTCTGCGCCGCGCAACGGCGAATGCCACCAACGGTGTTCCGCTACGACCGAACCGAGTGCATCCATTGTGGCGGACGGATCACAACAACAACGTGGGCATCGGCGCGCCGGAGATCGAATATGGCTATGAGCCCGAGGGCGCATGGGTAGATCTGATCACCGTCCACAAGGGCGGGCTTTTTGGTTCGGATTACCGGATGCTGTTCCCGTCTGATGGTATTCAGGGGATCAAGCGTTTCTACCTCGACAGCCTTATGGCTTTCGGCAAACGCGGCCTTGCCTGCCAGCCTGCCATCATCGGCATCGGGTTGGGGGGATCCAAGGATATCTGCATGACACTGGGCAAACGCGCCTCGACGTTGCGGATCGTCGGATCGCGTAACAGCGATCCAGAAATCGCCAAGATGGAGGATGAATTCAAAGAACTTGGCAACTCTATCGGCATGGGTGCCATGGGGTTTGTCGGCAAGAACATGGTAATCGATTGTAATATCGAAGTTGGGTATTGCCACACGGGCGGAATGCCCATGTCGGTGCATGCGTTCTGTCTAAGCTCGCGCCGCGCCGTCGCCCGCATCCACGCGGACGGGCAAGTCGAACATCGCACGGACCCAGACTGGTTCACCGACTATCAGCGTCGTGAAACCATTGACTGGGAACCTATGCGGGAGGCAGCAGAATGAGCGCACCGCGTGAAATCATCCTGTCCACCACCCCCGCCGACGAAGAGATCGCAGATCTGCGCCTGGGCGATGTCGTCTACCTTGATGGCCTGATGTACACAGCTCGAGAAGGCGTCTATATGCGCGCTCTAGAGGAAAAGGCGAATATCCCGATGGAGTTGCCCTCCCAATCCGCCGCCAACTTCCACTGCTCACCCGCCGCTCGAATCAACCCGGATGGGTCTTTTGACATGGGCGCTGTGACGGCGACGGCATCTTTCCGCTTTGCCAAATGGTTGCCTGAATGGATGGCCAAGACCGGGGCAAAGTTAATCGTCGGCAAGGGCGGCATGACATCGAAGGACTACAAGGAATACTTCGTGCCTAATGGCGCAGTCTACCTGTCGACCGTCGGATACGGCACGGGTGCGCTTCTTGGGCGCGGCGTTGAGAATGTCGAGGCTGTGCACTGGAACGAGGAACTCGGCCTCGCGCAGGCGATGTGGGTTCTCAAATGCAACCGCATGGGCCCCTTCATCGTCGCCTCCGACATGTACGGTGACTGTCTTTTTGAACGGGAAAACGCCAAAATCGCTAAGAACGTAGCACGGGTCTACGAGGGCACCAGGCCTGCAACCCTTAAACGCTATGGCGAAAGTGACGACCGCACGGATGAGGTCATTTGAAGGTATGCCTATCGATGCGCATAAAGATGAAGTCGCACGGGAATCGGAGTGCCTCATACCATTGTTTATCCTGGAGACATTGGTGAAGTCAGATCGACCGATGTCCGTGGCTGACACGGGTTAATCCTTGGAAATAGAGACAGCGGTGCTGCAACCGCATTTCGAGGCATTGGAAGAGCAAGAGTTCATCCAGAGTTCTGGATTGCCGAGCTTCTCTATTTTTGGTCGTAGATTGGTGATGCTTTGTGCGGCGTTAGGAACCGGTGATCTCACTTAGGGCGCTGGCCTTCAGGCAACTGGCAAGTGAAGTACAGTCAGAGTATTCCGCGATGTCCAGAGTACCCGCAATTTCTCACATTCGCGCGAACACTTTTCCTTAAGGCACCTCGAATTAAGTAATCAGCGCGCGCAGCATCAGTATAATGCCCGACAGAAACATCATTGCGATGATCAAGCGACGAAATTGATCATCGTCCAGCCGCTTGAACAGCGAGATCCCGATCTGGGCAAAGACAATAGTAACAGGAAGCGCTAAGCCGATGAGTATCAGCGTATCCCACGAATAGGCTCCGTTGACCGCAAACATGATACACGCGAGCGCCAAGACAGCCACGTTAAAAGGCTGAAGCACAGCACGGGTTTCAGCCTTAGGCCAAGGACACATGGCGCACCACATCGTCGGCAATGCGCCCGACAACGATGCGGCACCTCCAAGTAAGCCACCAAAGAATCCGACGATGCATTCGATTATTGGTGCGGGGCGTTCGAGTTTTGGCAACGTGGTGCGGAAAGTGAAAAATCCGCCATAGAGCAGCATGAAACCTGCGATGATCATCTTAAGTGTCTCCACCGGAATGTACGAAAGAGCGGCTACGCCCATCGGTATCCCTGGAAGAGCGGGCAGCAGGAAGCGCGCGAGGCGCCTTGGCTGATTTGCAATGGACCTTCGTACCAACCAAACGCCTTGCAAACCGCTGGCGACGGACATCACAACAACCACTGAAACCGCCTGAACCGGCGGCATGACATTTAGCCAGAAGCCAAGTGCAAAAAGAGCTGTGCCGAATCCCGCCAATCCGTTGATGAGCCCACCAGCTGCCGCCCCCATAAGCAGGTAAACATAGAGCTCGGTTGGCAATTGCAATGTCCTTAAATTCAACGCCCAGCGAGATAATACGTAGTCTTACTTGACTACGAAGAAGCCCAACAATTTTGCGCGCTTTCGCAACCAATTCCAAGCCCAATCGACGGCGATTGCGGTTTTCGTTGCAACCGACAAAAATTCTTGACACCCCGTATTTCTCTCAGAATCTTCATCCTCCCACCGAAGCTGGCCGGTAGCCCCAAACTTTGGGTGATTTTCAAACGCTTCCCCTTGTAGTTCATTTTGTTCGGGCTGATTCCGTACAGCGCACTCAGCCAATTTGCCTCGGTGCCAAATCGCGATCTTAGTGTTGCTGTAGCGGTCAATAACGAACATGATTTTGATCTGAACGCTTCCCATGGCCACGCAATTCCCATTGGCGAAAAAAAGTCCGTATTGTCGTCGTCTTTCGATTCTAAACACGGTTCGGAGAAAGCTCAGTCTCAGTTCCAACTAGAACAACACTCGTGAATGACCGGATTGACGACAAGCGCTGCGTTGCATCAGCACGTGTGCCGCAGCCGCGAACAAATGCTGCGTCAGCAAGGCACGAAAAACGAATGTAGAGAAAGTCCGCGTAGGGGTAACTCGAACAGAGCCCAGAAAACGGCTGCTCTGAGCCCAAAGCAGTCCAAGTGAAGCGACAAAGCACTTGGCGCGAAGGTTGTATGACCACTTTTTCTATCGCCCTAGACTTAACCGCACAAATCCGAAGCCTCTATCGAATTCTGGGGCATCCGTTTAAACTGCGCACTACGTGGAAGAGAAATCAGGTAATTCGGTTTGCTTCAGTGCAGGATGGCTTAGATACGTTTTGAACCAAAAACTCAGCCCCACTATTTTCTTGCTTCGCCATGGTGAAACCGAATGGAATTTGCAGAAACGACGTCAAGGTCGGCAGAACTCGCTCTTGACTAAGCGAGGGGTCGCTCAGGCATTGGCGAGTGCAAAAAGACTGGGGCACCGCCTATCCAGCCGTCACCCTCTGACGGTAATTTCAAGCCCACTTGGTCGAGCGGCACAAACGGCTTCCATCGTCCTTGAAGAGCTTGGCCTGCCACCAGAAACCATCGAATATGAGAATCGTTTGGTGGAATGCAGTTTTGGACAATGGGAGGGCTTGACGGAAAACGAGATCATAAGGCGGTTTCCCCTGGAATGGGACGCGCGCAGTTCTGACCGTTGGAACTATCCTGTGCCGGGCGGAGAATCCTATGCTGACGTACATAACCGGGTTTTTGCTTGGTATTCCGGCAAGTCGTTTGAGGGGGCTGTCATAGTTGTTGGCCACGGCTTAACCCTGCGCGTGTTTCGAGGGATCTACTTGAACTTGTCCCCAGAAGAAGTTTTTGAATTGAATGAACCTCAAGATGGTTTCATCGAGTTGCGATGCGGACAATCAACCTTCGTGCAGCACTGAGGTGTCGAAGTTTGGCACTTAATCCCATGATATAGGATTTCCGCTGGCTATAAGCCTAGAAAACAACTTCTGAATGAAAGGGTTAAGCCGTTTTTTCAGAGCAAAGTAGCTATCGACCTAAGTCTGGAAAAACTGCAACGCATCGGTTCAAGGTAGCAATTCGCGAATTGATTTGTTCTTTTTAGGGTCGTCTTTTAGGTCTAAGAGCAAGTCTTCCAGCTCTGGCTGTTTGAGTGCTTTCGCAGCTCCTTTCGGTGAAAACCAGTGCCTTTTTCTTTCGTGCCTTTCCTTCCAACGGCGCTTCACCTTATCGACGTAGAGCGGGTAGACGGTGGCCTTCACTAGGACACTGGTACCGTCGTTAAAAATCTTAGCGTACTCAAACTCACCGATCGGCTTGCGGGAAATTGTACCTTCCACCCCAGCCTCCTCCAACGCTTCAATTTCTGCCGCGCGCCAGTCTTGCTCGCCGACCATCGGCCAGCCCTTGGGCATGATCCAGCGCCCTGTGTCACGCGACGTGATAAGGAGTACCTTGAGGCGGTCGACGAACAACTGCAGAGGCAATGCTGCAACTTGTTTAGTACGCTGAGCCACTATGCTTCTCGCCCTCCACAGCAGGTTGAAGTGATGATGTGACCGATCCTTTCCGATTGTGACTGGTAGAAACACAAAAAAACGTCACCAATTAGCGACGCAGAATTCACTGGTTGTCGATATGCCACCCCATGCCCAAATCCGACAGATGCCTTTGAACCCGCCCAGGGTAGTCAGATACAATTGCATCCACGCGCAGGTCGATCATCCTGCTTATTTCTTCGTGCTCATTGACAGTCCAAACGGCGACACATAAGCCCAGCTCTTTTGCAAGGGCCACATTTTCTGCTGTCACATCCGCATAATATGGGCACCAAAGCGAACCACCGGCTTGCTTGACCAAAAATGGGATTTCGTCGCAGCGACCGCGAAAGTCTGGGCAAACCGCTTTCGAGGAATCTTCGCCCACTTCGTCCTCGTTTTCCGGAAGCTGCGTAAGGTAAGAAGACGGCATGTCCGGAGCCTGCCGCTGGCATTCTTCCAAAAGGTTCCAGTCAAAACTGTGTAAAACCGCGCGCGTAGATAGACCTTTGGCGCGAACCTCCTGAAGAACTCGCCCAACAAAGTTCTCTCGAAAAATCGCATCGTGAGCCAGGTCAGGATCCGATTTCAGTTCGAGCATCAGATAGGCATCGCCGTATTTTGCTTCGGCTACCAAATCGAGCAAGTCTATCAGCCTTGGAACACGAACGCCGTCCAGTTGCGCCTGATCCGGGAAACGTTGGCCATAGTCAGAATGCCCGTCTAACCGTCCAATATCGAATTGTTGGATTTGCTCGAAAGTCAGAGATGAGACTTTCGGCTCTTCACCGGTCAGAAACAGGCCATTGGTGTCGCGAAAGCCAGATGCGTGCAGACGATGATTGTGGGTTATGACCGGAACGTCATCAGCTGTTAGAACGACATCAAATTCAAGAAGCGGTACGCCGATGGACAGCGAGAAATCAAAACCAATCATGCTGTTTTCAGGCAAAACGCCTCTTGCTCCTCGATGTCCCACAACACGGATCAGGTTGTTTCCACCACGAAATGCTTCGACCTGCGGAAACCCCATTAGCTTTCCAGCCTTTCCCCGGTTGATTGGTCAAACAGATGCATGTGCTCAGAGGCGACCGAAAACCGCATATTCGGATGTCGGTCCTCGATCGGATGAACTCCCGGAAGGCTTATGGTGATCGCTCCGCCGCCTCTCGCGAGTTGACCGTGTAACAGAGTGTTGGCCCCTAACGGTTCCGCCATCTGGATCGCCGCTTCTAGCGGACCACTATCATCCAACAACAGGTGCTCTGGGCGGATCCCCAGCTTCAACGCGTTATCGGGACCCGCAGATGGGCCAACTTCTATTTCACCGATCTTGACTGTCCCGTTCTCACGCCGGGCATCAAACACATTCATCGCCGGGCTGCCAATGAACTGTGCCGCGAACAATGTTCTCGGTGTTTCGTACACCTCCAGCGGAGTTCCAATCTGTTCGGCGATACCGCCGTTCATGACGATCATCCTGTCTGCCATCGTCATCGCCTCGACCTGATCGTGGGTTACGTAAAGCGAGGTGATGCCCAGCTTCTCCTGAAGCTCACGAATTTCCAGACGCATCTGAACACGCAGTTTAGCGTCTAGGTTCGACAGCGGTTCATCAAACAGGAATACTGCTGGTTCGCGGACAATAGCCCGACCCATTGCCACCCTCTGACGCTGGCCGCCGGAAAGTTGTCTTGGTTTGCGATCCAGTAAGGGTTCCAGTTGCAACAGCTTGGCAGCCTCAGTCACCTTCTCGTCGATCTGGCTCTTGGGCAGACCGGCGATCTTTAGGCCGTACCCCATATTCTGGCGCACAGACATGTGTGGATAGAGTGCATAGTTCTGGAACACCATCGCGATGTCGCGATCCATCGGCTCTTTGTCGTTGGCTCGTTCTTCTCCAATTCGGATTTCGCCATCGGTCACGGTTTCTAGACCCGCAACCATCCGCAACAGCGTGGACTTGCCGCAGCCCGAGGGTCCGACGATCACGATGAACTCACCATCAGCAATATCGATATCGATGCCGTGGATGACGTCCGTTGGGCCAAAGCTCTTTTTGACGTTCTCTAGGGTTACTGTTGCCATTTCTTACTTCTCGCTATCGACAAGGCCGCGGACAAAGAGCTTTTGCATCGATACCACCACTATGACCGGTGGGATCATTGCTAGAATTGATGTAGCCATGATGACCGGCCACTCGGCCACATCATCGCCGGACGGGAACATCTGTTTGATGCCCATCACAATGGTGTTCATTTCAGGGTCGGTGGTGATGAGCAGCGGCCAAAGGTATTGGTTCCAGCCATAGATGAACAGGATCACGAACAGCGCCGCGATATTGGTCCTGCTCATGGGCACAACGATATCAATGAAAAACCGCATCGGGCGGGCACCGTCGACTCGAGCTGCTTCGGCCAGTTCATCTGGAATTGTCAGAAAGAATTGCCGGAACAGGAACGTTGCCGTGGCCGAGGCGATAAGTGGGAAGATCAACCCATAGTAGCTGTTGAGCATGCCGAACCCGGCGACAACTTCAAAAGTTGGAACAATGCGAACCTCGACCGGTAGCATCAGCGTCAGGAAAATTAGCCAAAAGAACGTCGTTCGACCGGGAAATCGAAAATAGACAATCGCAAAGGCTGACAGCAATGAAATGATGATCTTACCCACCGCAATACCAATGGCCATCACGAGGCTGTTGAACAACATCGTGGCGACAGGCACATTCACGCCAGAAAACAATGCAGCCTTGTAGTTTTCCCAGAACTGATCACCCGGAACCAACGGCATCGGCGGTGACACGATTTCCGGCTGGGTAACGGTCGAGGCCACAAATGCCAGCCAGATCGGAAAGAAGATGATCAGAACGCCAAGTATCATTAGCGCATGGGTCAACCAGATCCCCATCCCGCGTTTTTCGACCATACCGTGTTGTTGGGCGGCCATCAGTAGTGCACCCTTTTTTCCACATATTTGAACTGGATGACGGTCAATAGGCCGACCACGATTAGTAGAATGACTGACTGCGCCGAGGATGAACCTAGATCCTGCCCGACGAAGCCGTCTGAGAAGACCTTGTAGACCAGAATGGTCGTCGCCTGTTGTGGGCCTCCGCCTGTGATGGTGTGGATAACGCCAAAGGTTTCAAAGAAAGCGTAAACGACATTCACCACCAGCAGGAAAAACGCCGTCGGAGATAGCAGCGGCAGTACAATTGTGAAGAACCGGCGCCAGAAGCGCGCTCCGTCGATCGCGGCAGCCTCGATCACCGACCGCGGAACCGATTGCAGAGCTGCGAAAAAAAACAGGAAGTTATAACTGATGCGCCCCCAAGCCGATGCTACAACCACCAACCCCATGGCCTCGGTGCCGTTCAGAACGTGGTTCCAGTCATAGCCAAGCTGGCCGAGGTACCAAGACACGACACCAACGCGCGTGTTGAACATGAACAGCCACAGTACACCAGCCACGGCGGGGGCGACGGCGTAGGGCCAAATCAGCAATGTCCGGTAGACGCCCGATCCCTTGATTAGACGATCTGCGATGACCGCCAGAAACAAGGCCGGGATCATTGAACACAGCGTTACGAGCGTTGAAAACACCGCTGTTGTCACAAAAGAGGCGCGGTAGAACTTGTCGCTCAGAAGGAACTCAAAGTTGCCGAGCCCGACGAATTGGGACGACAACCCAAAGGGATCAGGTATGAACAGAGACTGCCAAACGGCCTGGCCTGCGGGGTAAAAGAAGAAAACGGCGGAAATGATGACCTGAGGGGCGATCAGCGCCAATGGCAAAAGCCAGCCGCGGAAGGTGACGCGTTTTTCCATCTTGATAATCCACCGAAGAAAGAAAATGCGGGCCCTTAATAGGCCCGCATCAGTTTACGACTTATTGATTGGCGGATTCGAACCGGCGCAGCAGTGCGTCACCGCGCTCTTTTGCGCTATCCATCGCTTCCTGAGCGGTCTTTTCACCGGACCAGACGGCCTCAAGCTCTTCGTCGATGATGCCGCGAATTTGGTCGAACGAGCCCAGACGCAGACCTTTCGAGTTTGCGGTTGGTTCCTTCGCAGTCATCTGGATTACCGCGATGTCGGTGCCCGGGTTTTCATCATAAAAACCTGCAGCACGAGTAGCTTCACCCGCTTCGGCCGTGATTGGAAGATAACCGGTATTTTGGTGCCAAGCAGCCTGAACGTCCGACGAGGAAAGGAAGCTTAGGAACTCTCCAACGCCCTTGTATTCCTCGGGATCATGGCCTTCCATAACCCAAAGGGATGCACCGCCGATAATGGTATTCTGCGGCTCACTGGTGACTGCTTCCCAATAGGGCAGCGGCCTTACGTCGAACTCAAACTCAGCTTCAGAGCTGATACCGGCGTAACCGGCCGAGCTTTCCGTGAACAACGCGCATTCACCGGCCCGGAAATTTGCACCACCTTCGTTTCTGCGCCCGGTGTAGATGAACTTGCCATCCTTGGCCCAGTCACCCATTGCTGTCAGGTGTGCAACCTGCGCTGGACCGTTCAGCATCAGTTCGGTATCCAGACCGGCAAAACCGTTGTCCTGCGATGCGAACGGAACGTCGTGATAGGCCGACAGGTTCTCGAGGTGAATCCAGCTTTGCCATGCGGTCACCAGCGGGCAGTCCTCGCCGCCAGCCTTAAGCTGCTCAAGTACGTCGCCAACCTTTTCCCAAGTCGATAGATCTGTGTCCGGATCAACACCCGCCGCTTCGAAGGCATCGCGATTGACCCACAGAACCGGTGTGGACGAGTTGAAAGGCAGAGAGAGCATTTCACCGTCCGTTGTAGTGTAGTAACCTTTGACAGCGCCAATGTACGCGTCAGGATCAAACGACGCACCGCTTTCAGCCATCACTTCATAGACGGGTTTGATCGCACCTTCGGCCGACATCATCGTTGCCGTACCCACTTCGAAAACCATCAGAATGTGGGGTTGCTCGCCGGCGCGGAAAGCCGCAATACCTGCGTTCAGAGTTTCCGAGTAATTGCCTTTGTGGCTTTCGACCACGACGAACTCATCCTGGCTGGCGTTGAACTCATCAACTTGCGCTTTAACAAGCTCACCCAATCGACCGGTGAAAGCGTGCCAGAACTGAACTTCAGTTTGCGCCATCGCCGCCACGGGGGACAACGCAGTAGTTACGGCGAGAGCGCCGAGAAATTGCTTATTCATGATTCCTCCCATGCATCAGTGTTGATGCTTCGTTGAATACCGACCGCAACGCGTAATCAGCACACATGACGATTTCACGACGTTAACGTTACAAATCTATAATTCAAGCATTAAATTTTTGAAAAAAACATAACACTACGTTATGAAATTACTAAGCAAACAACGAACCAGGTTCAAAGCATGAGTCAAACTTTTAGAATCCGCCAATTGGAAGCGCTCATGGCAGTTTCCTCAAACGGGTCGGTCACTGCTGCAGCTAAGGATCTTGGGATAAGCCAGCCTGCGGTCAGCCGACTGCTTTCTGATCTGGAAAAATCGCTTGGCTTTCAACTTTTTGATCGCCGCGAAGGTCGCTTAGTTCCTTCGCAGGAGGTGCGTTATCTGCAACCCAGCGTAGAGCGCGTTTTGGAATTGATGAAGCAGATCTCGGACGTTAGTCAGGACATAACCCAACGCAAAGCGGGACACATCCGAATCGCATGTTTGCCCGGGTTCGCCACCAGTCACCTTCCCAACGTCATCGCCACCTTTTTACAAAATCGGCCAGGTGTGACCATGACGATCGAGCCTGACAGACCAGAACGCATTCTCGAGTGGATGATCGGTGAGCAATATGATTTCGGAATCACAGACAGCTTTAACGGGCATCCGGCCGTCGAAAGCAGAGACATCGATGTCCGTACAGTTTGCGTGTTTCCTACCGGACATGAATTGGAAGAACTCTCCGAGGTGTCACCTACGGATCTTGCGAATGCCAAGATTATTCACACAAGGCGCGACAGCGACTTTTTTGGAAAACTTTCAAAAGCGTTTCAAAGCGCCAACGTCAAACTCAACTCCCACATCGAAGTCAGGCAGTTTACGGCAGCTTGTGAATTGGCTGTAAAAGGTGTTGGGATTTCCGTGGTCAGCGAGTTGGATGCCGTCCAATATGCAGACAACGGATTGAGCTACCGACCGTTCAAACCGCTCTTGTCACATACGCTTTCCCTTGTGCGTCCGATTTTGAAGCAACCGTCACTGGTGACGCTAGAGTTCATCGAACAGTTTCAAGAGAGCCTAGCCCCGTTCAAGGCAAGCTAACTAAATCACTGATTTTATGGCGGAAAACGCCAATGTTCGCTGTCAGCAAGCCGTACTTTTTCTATCTTCATAACTTGAAGCCAATGCTTGAGCATTTGGAATAACCCAGGAGATCGACCTTGCCCTAATAGGCAAAAGCGGGGAAACACAGATTGTCCGCCATCAGCACCCATGGAACAGACTAGGTTGATTGCGTAGCGGAGGATT
>NZ_WVRF01000015.1:0-137520 GCF_013110775.1 Ruegeria sp. HKCCD7296 | reverse complement strand
CAATCGTGCCGATGTTGACGTGCGGTTTTGTACGCTCAAACTTTTCCTTTGCCATTCCTCAGGCGCCCTTTTGCGATTTGGGGGACCCTTGGTCCCGTGGTTACATCTGCGCGCGCGAGATATTTGGTTCACGGGGGAAAATCAAGCACATCCTGAAGGAAATGCGGCAATCACGCAGGATTTTGCGTGACCTCGGTGGATTCCAGCGGTTGGATCAGGCTCGGACGCTTGTCGAACCAGCCATTCTCTTCATGTTCTTCGGCCAACCATTCTTCGACTCGGTCCGCGACCTTCAGGGCCAGACCGCTCATCTGTTCTTCTTTGGTTCGGGTATTGCCTGAGCCAGTAAGGGCACTTTCACCGGTCGTGTCTTCCAGCACTTGAAACTGTTTCCCCTTGGCCAGAAACTCTTTTTTCTTAACGTCATACACGTTGACCAGCACAATCGCGGTGCTTTTGGGATTGTAAATCACAGGTATCCCAGGGGGTGCCAGCATATACCCCTCAAGGCTGATGCCGATGTCATATTCCTGCGCGCCTTCGTAACGGCCTAATCGAATATCAACCGCGTTCTGAATGGCTTTGGTCCATTCATCTGGTGTGGCGTCGCGCGACACCGGACCCTGCACGGCTTTGTCCGCAAAGGCATAGTTTACGCGCAGTTTGAATTCCCCCAACGACTCAGGCGGTTCATAAACCTGGGTCTGCGTACATGCGCCCATCAGGGCCAATCCGGTAATCAGGGTCAGAATTCGCAACATGTGTCTCTTCTCGATAGGCCTGTTTTACGGGATGTAGCGCACCAACACGGCCTGTGCAAAGTCGTATCAGCAGAAATTGATCGCAGTGGCAGCAGAGTCACGAAAACTTATAGTCCCGAGGGAAGCCGTAAGGTGGTTTTTTCCCAACGCTCGCGCGCTTGGCCAACCATTGGGACATGTCCGCCTCGTGTCGGGTCTTCTCACCGCCCATGGACCATTTCAGCCCTTCTTCCCAGTTGAAGGTGGTGATGTCCGACAACCCGCCATCCAGTTCCAGCGTGCCCTGCCGTCCACGCGCCATGTTGTACTTCTGCAGGCGCACACCCTTGCCACGGGTCATTTCAGGCAGTTCTTCTGTCGGGAAAACCAAGAACTTACCGTTCTGGGATACAATGGCCACGTGGTCGCCATCGACCGGCTTACAGATCATCGCCGTCTCGTCGCCTTTGACGTTCAGCACCTGTTTTCCGTTGCGGGTCTGGGCCAGCACGTCATCTTCGGGAACCATAAACCCATTGCCTGCATCCGAGGCCACCAGCAATTTACGCCCCGGCTTGTGGATTAGGATGTCGATGATCTGGGCCTCGTTCGGCAGATCAACCATCAGGCGCAGCGGCTCGCCCATTCCCCGTCCACCGGGCAGATTGGCCGCACTGACAGTGTAGAATCGCCCATTCGAAGCAAACACCAGTAGGCGATCCGTAGTTTCCGCGTGGAAAATGAAACGCGGGCCGTCGCCATCTTTAAACTTCAGCTCTCGTTTCAGGTCGATATGGCCGGTCATGGCGCGAATCCAGCCCATCTGAGAGCAGACAACCGTGATCGGCTCCTTATCGATCATTGCCTCAAGCGGAACTTCTTCGACTTGTCCGGCCTCGGCGAACTGCGTGCGACGCGCGCCGCCGTCGTAGTCTTTGCCGAAGGTCTTCTTCGTCTCTTTCAACTGCTCGGCTATTTTCGCCCATTGCAGGGCCGGATCGGCCAGCAGGTCTTCGAGATTGGCGCGCTCCAGCATCAACTCGTCACGTTCGCGGACCAACTCCATCTCTTCCAGACGGCGCAAGCTGCGCAGGCGCATGTTCAGAATGGCGTCGACCTGAACCTCGGACAGTTCGCCCTCACCCGGCTTGGGCGTGACGTAATCAGACTCGTCGGTGGCACGAACGTGGTCGATGCCCCAATCCTCGCGCATAAGCGCGGCTTTGGGGTCGTCGTCATAGCGGATGATGTCGATCACACGATCAAGGTTCAGGAAGGCGACGATAAAGCCCTCCAAGACCTCCAACCGATGGTCGATCTTCGCCATACGGTGACGCGAGCGTCGGATCAGCACCTCTTGCCGGTGATCGAGGAAGGCGCGCAGCACTTCCTTCATCGAACAGACCTTGGGCGTTACCCCATCGATCAGCACGTTCATGTTCAGGCTGAACCGCACTTCAAGGTCCGAGTTGCGATAGAGCATGCCCATCAACACCTCGGGATCCACGTTTTTAGATCGAGGTTCAAGAATCAGTCGGATGTCATCGGCGGATTCGTCGCGCACATCGGCGAGAATCGGGATTTTCTTGGTCTGGATCAGTTCCGCAATCTTTTCGATCAGCTTGGATTTCTGAACCTGATACGGAATTTCGGTGACAATGATCTGCCACTGGCCACGGCCCAGATCTTCGACCTTATATTTACAACGCAACCGGAACGAACCGCGCCCAGTGCGGTAAGCTTGAGCGATATTCTCCGCCGGCTCGACAATCACGCCGCCGGTTGGGAAATCGGGGCCGGGCACATAATTCAGCAGCGTATCGTCGCGGGCATCCGGCGTCTTGATCAGATGCAGGCAGGCATCGCACAGCTCGGCGATATTGTGCGGCGGAATGTTCGTCGCCATACCCACAGCGATACCGCTGGCACCATTGGCCAGCAGGTTCGGGAATTGCGCAGGCAGCACCACCGGCTCGGTTAGTGTGCCGTCATAGTTGTCGCGGAAATCGACAGCGTCCTCGTTCAGGCCCTCAAGCAGCGCCTCGGCCACGATGGTCATCCGCGCCTCAGTGTAACGAGAGGCAGCAGGGTTATCGCCATCGATATTGCCGAAGTTCCCTTGCCCGTCGACCAACGGGTAACGGACGTTGAAGTCCTGCGCCAATCGCGCCATCGCGTCGTAAATAGCGGCGTCACCGTGCGGGTGATAGTTACCCATCACATCGCCCGAGATCTTGGCGGACTTTCGAAAACCTCCGGTTGCACTGAGTCGCAGTTCCCTCATCGCATAGAGGATTCGCCGGTGTACCGGCTTCAACCCGTCCCGCGCATCAGGCAGAGCACGGTGCATGATGGTGGACAGCGCATAGGTCAGATAGCGCTCACCTATCGCGCGGCGCAGTGGTTCAGCAACCTCGCCCCCATTGTCAGGGGCCTCCATATTGGGGTCGTCGATCGTGTCATTCATACATGATGTGATACGACGCTAGGCTGCCCGGGTAAAGCAAGCAGAGTACATTTTACTGGGGACAAGTCGCGCTTTTTGCAACAGGGGGAGGCAAGTGAGTGTTTTCCCCGAATTTTCGACTCGGCCTCACAATTATGCTACCATTCCAACAATTGAATGATTGCTGCCTATTATTGTTGTTACGATTACCTTGGGGGATGGCCTCTATGCGCCTGATACTTGTTACTTTCGCCGCTCTCGGCTGGACGTTTTACGTGATGAGCGGAGGTCCCGACTTTGAACCGCGCGGTGTGCGCGACGCTAAGCCGGAACGCGTTGCTGTTGCAGCCAAACCGGCGACACCGGTCGTCGAACCCACACCAATTGTCAAACCTGAACCGGTTGAGAAACTGGTGATACGGACCTCTGCCGCGTCAGAAAAAGTGGTGCCGACGCCCGTCGAATCCGATGCTCAGCTGGGCGAAGAGGAGACCAAAGCCTTGCTTTCGCAAGTGGCTGCGGGCCTCAAGGCAAACCCGTCGCTGTTCAGCGACGAAAACGTCACTCTGACCCTGGCGTCGCTTGAGCAAGGTTTGGGGTCACTGGAACAAGTCGCAACGGATGCCGAACTGCCAACGGTTGATCTGGCTGCACCAGTTGAACCACCCAAAGATATCCGCGAAATTTCGGGTACCCGTGTCAATATGCGCGACGGGCCCGGAACCATTTATCCAATCATCGGCAAGGCCCGCATTGGCCAACAGGTCGAAGTCTTAAGCGAATCGGGCACAGGCTGGTTGCGCCTGCGCGTGTTGCCGGGGCAACAGGTTGGATGGATTTCGGCATCACTTGTCCGGAAAACAACAAACTGACGCCGGAGCGTCATTGCCCTGCCGCAAACCCCGCCATAGCTATTGGCGGGGTTCATGTTCGGAAGGCTCATGCAGAAATCGATACTCATTACGGGATGCTCTTCGGGTATAGGCCTGGATGCAGCACACGGTATGCGTGCACGCGGCTGGCGTGTTTTTGCGTCCTGCCGCCAGCAACGCGATTGCGACCGTCTGCGCGCACAAGGCTTTGAAAGCCCCAAAATCGACTATACCGACACCAAGAGCATTACGTCGGGATTATCTTCTGTGCTCGAGGCAACGGGCGGCACTCTGGATGCCTTGTTCAACAACGGCGCCCATGGACTGCCTGGCGCGGTCGAGGACGTGCCTACGGACGGATTACGCCATATCTTTGAAACCAATGTCTTCGGATGGCATGAGCTGACACGCCAGGTGATTCCCGTTATGCGGGAACAGGGTTATGGACGAATAGTTCAGTGTTCTTCGGTTCTGGGCCTTGTCGCCTTCCCCTGGCGTGGGGCCTATGTCGCCACCAAATACGCCATCGAGGGTTTGACCGACACAATGCGGCTTGAACTGCGGGATACCGGAATTCACGTTGTTCTGATCGAACCCGGACCAATCACCTCGAAACTCAGGGAAAAAGCGATCCCGATGTTCGAAAGATTCATTGATTGGGAAAGCTCGGCGTTACGAGAAAAATATGAAGCCTCGCTGTTGAAAAGGCTTTATGAAAGCAGCGGCCCGGATCGTTTCGAACTGCCAGCTTCGGCTGTGACCGACAAACTCGCCCACGCGGCTGAAGCGCGGCGGCCGAAGGCGCGATACTATGTGACGACGCCCACATATGTGGCCGGGATATTGCGCCGAATCTTGCCCACAAAAGCGACCGATCGCATCCTGTCGGACATCTGAGGCGAAATTTCCCGTTCGCTTTTTGACGTCCCAACGCTAGATGGGTCATAATCGAAAAAACCGGACGGTGACTTGAAATGGACCTTTTAATGGTCGTTCTGCTTTTGGCCATGGCGGCAGTTGTCGTAGTGCTGACCCTTGGCATTGCGAATTTCGGCAAAAGCGGCATGGAAGCTGCAAAGAAAAGCAACAAGATGATGCGGCTTCGCATCCTCTTTCAGTTCATTGCCGTGGTGCTGATCGTGCTATTCGTTTACCTGCGCGGACAAGGGGTGCAATAAATGGTCGTTCTCAACAAGATTTACACACGCACAGGTGACGACGGCAAAACCGCTCTGGGCAATGGCGAACGCGTGGCCAAATACGCGGGGCGCGTTGCCGCGTACGGAACGGTAGATGAGTTGAACGCATTTGTCGGTGTGGCCCGAACCGAGGCCCAAGGTGAAACAGATGCAGCATTGTCGCGCATTCAGAATGACCTTTTCGACCTGGGCGCAGATTTTTGTCGCCCCGATATGGATAAGGATTCCGAGGCCGACTATCCACCCCTGCGTATCGTACCCTCTCAGATCGACCGTCTTGAAGCCGAGATTGATGCGATGAACGAAAATCTGGAACCACTGCGCAGTTTCATCCTACCCGGTGGATCACGTCTGGCAGCGCATCTGCACGTGTGTCGTACGGTGTCTCGTCGGGCAGAACGGCTGGCGGTCGAATTGACGAATATGGAGCCGGTCAACGATGTGGCTGTCAAATACCTCAACCGGCTCAGCGACTGGTTCTTTGTCGCGGCTCGCTGCGCGAACGCCAACGGCAAAGACGACGTTTTGTGGGTTCCGGGCGCGAACCGCTGAAAGCGGCGCGGTGGGAAGGCGGCTGTCAAATTTGTGCGCGCCGCAGTCCTTAAAATGCAGAGGCTTCAAACGGCAATCTTTCGCCCTTGTTTGAAAAAAACCGCAAAACGCGACGTCCCGACGCTATGACGTGACGATTTTGCTCTGTTGTGCCACTGCTGCAGGCGCTATCTAGTCCGTCGAGAGCATTGGCAGAGTCGCCTTCGCGGCTTGCCGTTTTTTTGAGGAGCGTACGCAAAAATGAAGGTACTGGTGCCTGTCAAACGCGTGATTGACTACAACGTTAAGGTTCGCGTGAAAGCGGATGGAAGCGGTGTTGATCTCGCCAATGTCAAAATGTCGATGAACCCGTTCGACGAAATTGCTGTTGAAGAGGCGATCCGTCTGAAAGAAGCTGGCAAGGCCGACGAAGTTGTCGCCGTTTCGATCGGCGTCAAGCAGGCGCAGGAAACCCTGCGGACTGCGCTGGCCATGGGCGCCGACCGCGCGATCCTTGTTGTGGCGGCAGACGACGTTCACACCGACATTGAGCCGCTGGCCGTTGCAAAGATCTTGGCCAAAGTGGTCGAGGAAGAGCAGCCTGGCATCGTTCTGGCGGGCAAACAGGCAATCGACAATGACATGAACGCCACCGGCCAAATGTTGTCGGCCCTGCTGGGCTGGTCGCAGGGTACCTTTGCCTCGGAACTGGACATCGAAGGCGACAGCGCCAAGATCACCCGTGAAGTGGACGGCGGCCTGCAGACCATCAGCGTCAAGATGCCGACCATCGTGACAGTTGACCTGCGCCTGAACGAACCGCGTTACGCGTCACTGCCCAATATCATGAAGGCGAAGAAAAAGCCGCTGGATGAGAAAACCGCCGCCGATTACGGCGTGGATGTCAGCCCGCGTCTGGAGATTGTCAAAACCGACGAGCCGCCAGCGCGCGCCGCTGGTATCGTTGTAGGCTCGGTCGACGAGCTGGTCGAGAAACTTAAAGAAGCGGGGGCTGTGTAATGGCTGTACTTCTGCTTGCCGAAGTCAACAATGGTGAACTGGCGCTGGACGCGACTGCAAAAGCCGTCAACGCTGCAAAAACTCTGGGCGATGTGACCGTTCTTGCCGCAGGTGGGTCTGCCGCCGCTGCTGGTGAGGCTGCTGCAAAGATCGACGGCGTGTCCAAGGTTCTGGTTGCCGAAGATGCCTCGCTGGGTCACCGCCTGGCGGAAACGACCGCGGCGCTGATCGTGTCGCTGGCCGACGGGTACGAGCACATCGTTGCCCCTGCAACCACCGACGCCAAAAACGTGATGCCGCGCGTTGCTGCGCTGCTGGACGTGATGGTGATCTCGGATGCGTCCGGTGTAGTTGACGGCTCGACCTTCGAGCGTCCGATCTATGCGGGCAACGCGATCCAGACCGTGAAATCGAACGACGCCAAGAAAGTTGTCACCCTGCGGACCGCCAGCTTTGATGCTGCGGGCGAAGGTGGCTCGGCCCCGGTTGAGACCATTTCTGTCGGTGAAAACCCCGGTCTGTCGTCGTGGGTCGAGGACAAGGTTGCCGAGAGCGACCGTCCGGAACTGACCTCGGCAGGCGTTGTTGTCTCCGGTGGCCGTGGCGTCGGCTCGGAAGAGGACTTCAAACTGATCGAAACCCTGGCCGACAAGCTGGGCGCTGCAGTTGGCGCGTCGCGCGCCGCCGTTGACTCGGGCTATGCCCCGAACGACTGGCAGGTGGGTCAGACCGGTAAAGTTGTTGCCCCCGATCTGTATGTCGCTGTCGGCATCTCGGGCGCGATCCAGCACCTGGCCGGTATGAAAGACTCCAAGGTCATCGTTGCGATCAACAAGGACGAAGAAGCCCCGATCTTCCAAGTCGCCGACTTCGGACTGGTCGCAGACCTGTTCCAGGCCGTACCAGAACTGACCGAAAAACTCGGCTGATCAAACAGCGTAAGTTTTCGTCGAAAAACCTTACTGGGCCCGCCTTCTGGCGGGCCTTTTCAGTTTTGGTCCCGCAAAACAGGTAGCAATTTCCCGGCAATCTCACGGTGCGCAGATGGGCCTATCACATGCTCTGCCATTGGCTGTTGCAAGGTTCCAAACAACACATCTTCCAAAGATTCCGATTGCCCTGTCACGCGCACCGAACATTCAACGATACCCGTACACAAGGGCCGAAGCTGATTGATCATTTCGACATTTGGCAAAACGAGGTCGCTGTGCATCCCCTCCTGCCTGTGCACCTCTAGCCAAAGCAAAATGACCGGCGGTTTGATTTGGCGTAGAACCTTGGACGTAGTGCGCACCCAAGCCTCGCGCAGTTCTTGAGCAATGACTTCAAATCGCGCGTCTTGCACTGCGTGCAGCCGCGTTAGCAGATGCCGTACGAAATGGATTTCCGTGAAGTCGACCTCGGGAAAAAGCTGTTCCAGATCGTGCGAAGGGGCCAGAAACCGATCATTGCGGCGCGGATGAACCCGGTAAAACCTGTTCGACAAGCACGGCAAGTCGGGTGTTTGCAACACGCAAATTTCGGCCCTGTTTGCCAACTCTAACACTGCCGGATCAGCAAGTAACGCGTCAGCACCACAAAAAAGGCTACCAAAATTGACACAAGGTCGTCCCAAAAGTTTGGTAAGCTCGGCAGGAAAAGGCTGTTCCACAAAACGGCCAAAGGTTTCCTCTCCGCCCAAACACGCAACGAAAGGGTCGCTCAGGTCACTCGGCGGGCCGCGAAACCAGAGTTTGGAGCCCTTGTATTGACAGACGGAGTCCCCGCCCCTGTTCATCTCATGAAAGCTCATCCCAAGCCCCCCACATTTCACCCGGTTGCCATCTTGCGGCCTCAGATGTTGAGAAATTCCTAATGCGCGCATTTGAAGCAAAATTGACTGGTTCGATCCCCTTGCCGCATGCCCCGGTCTGCCGATACTGTCGCGGTATCCTTCAGGGCAAAGGCAGCTGTACATGGAAGTAAAATCAGTCGGAGTGATTGGCGCAGGTCAGATGGGCAATGGGATTGCCCATGTTCTGGCATTGGCGGAATACGAGGTCTTGCTGAACGATGTCAGCCAGGACGCACTGAATAACGCTGTGTCCACAATTGAAGGGAACATGGCGCGCCAAGCCTCTCGCGGGAAGATCACCGACGCAGAGATGCAGGCCGCGTTGAACCGGATCTCGACCACTTTGGAGTTGCCCCGCCTTGGACAGACCGATCTGGTGATCGAGGCTGCGACCGAACGGGAAACGATCAAGCAGGCGATTTTCGAAGACCTGCAACCACATCTTCTGCCGCATACGATTTTGACGTCCAACACATCGTCTATCTCGATCACACGTCTGGCCAGCCGCACCGACCGGCCAGAGCGTTTCATGGGGTTTCATTTCATGAACCCAGTGCCGGTCATGCAGCTGGTGGAACTGATCCGGGGCATTGCGACGGACGAAGACACATTCAGCGCCTGCAAAGCTGTTGTCGACCGCCTGGGCAAAACGGCTGCTAGTGCCGAAGATTTCCCGGCCTTCATCGTTAACCGCATCCTGATGCCGATGATCAACGAGGCCGTGTACACGCTGTATGAAGGCGTCGGCAGCGTTCAATCCATCGACCAGTCGATGAAGCTGGGCGCGAATCATCCGATGGGCCCGCTGGAATTGGCGGACTTCATCGGGCTGGACACCTGTCTGGCAATCATGAATGTCTTGCACGACGGTCTGGCAGACACCAAGTACCGCCCCTGCCCGCTGTTGACTAAATATGTCGAGGCTGGCTGGCTGGGTCGCAAGACCGAGCGCGGGTTCTATGACTATCGCGGAGAGGTTCCGGTACCGACACGATAAAAGGGGGCCAGCCCCCTCGCCCGGATTTCATCCGGGCTCACCCCCGAGGTACTTTTGGCCAGATGAAGACGCGGATTAGGCTTTGTTTGATTGGCCCAAGGACATTGTGCGATCCCGTAGCCATGCCATGAAGCCGCGCGGGTCGCGCTCGAGCAGTTCCATGTCTTCATCGCCGATCGGCTCGCCGATAACCGGCGACTGCGGTTTGTTGCAGGATCGTACGATCTCGTGCAGCAGCAAACCCTGACGCAGAATCGGCGACAGTTTATTGGCAATCTGGTACCAGCGCGAGTTGCTGCCCGGGAAGAAAATCGGCAGCACCTGCGCACCCGAGCGGCGGATCATCTTGGCCGTGAAAACGTTCCATTCCCGCTCGATAGCTGGACCAAACCAGTCGTCCGAAGACATCACCACGCCTGACGGGAACAGTGCAACAACGCCGCCGTTCTTTAGGTGCTCCATCGCCTTGCCACGCATCTCGAGCATTTTGGCCTGCGCCTCGGGGTCGTGCGGGAAGGGCACCGGGATCATGAAAGATGTCGCCGCCTCATCAAGTCCGGTCAGGACCGAGCGAGTCAGAATGCGGTAATCGCTGCGGACCCGTCCAATCAGCTCGGCCAGGATCATACCATCGACCATACCGTGCGGATGGTTGGCGACCACAACGACGGGACCGGTTTTGGGAATCCGGGCAATCTGTTCCTGCGGTGTGGTCAGGTCGATACCCATAGTCGTAAGGGCACCACCCCAGAACCTCTGGCCGCGATAGTATTCGTTCTTTTTCTCGAATTTGTTGACCATTCGCAAAATGGTCAGCTTGCCGGTGCACCATTCGATGGCCCGAATGGCGGTTGAGGTCCAGGCATCATCGAACGAGTTCGCATATGTCAGGGTTCTACGGTCGTAGATTTCGCCCTCATCCGCGGTCCCATCCACCACTGGGCTTGTCTTGGTCTCGTGCGTCGTTTCCGCCAATTCCTGGTCTTCCCGTTTTCATGTCGCGGCGGGGCGGATTAAAACCCCTCTCCGAACTTGTCGTTCACAAGCGCTTCCAGAGCTTCCGCCAATGCCTCAGCATCCGGCCCGGACGTCTCGACGTCAATAGTTGTTCCGCGCGAGGCTGCCAACATCAAAAGACCCATAATACTGTCACCTGAAGCAGAAAGTCCGTCTTTTGACACCTCGGCACGGGCATCGAACCCTTCCACGACCTCGACCAGCTTTGCCGAGGCGCGGGCGTGAAGGCCCTTTTCATTGATAATTTTAAGGCTTCGGTTGGTCATAGTCGTCAATCCGGTTTTATTCTAATGTCACATTTTGTGCATTTATGTATTTCCGTCCAGCCTCCATCGCCTGACGCACAGCATCGCCGATGGGCAGGTGGCGGCTTTTGGCCAATTTGATCAACATAGGCAGATTGGCACCATAAAGAATCCGCCGATCCTGAGGTGCGCAGGCTCTTAAGCTGAGATTCGATGGGCTTCCGCCAAACAAATCTGTGACGACCACGACGCCATCGCCCATGTCTACGCTGTCGGCCGCCTGGCAGATCTCGGCTTGTTTCTTGTCGCGGTCGTGTTCAGCTTCGATCGCAATAGCCACCAGGCCGGGTTGCGGCCCGACCACATGCTGTGTGGCGGCCAGATATTCCTGAGCCAACCCCCCATGCGCAACGATCACAATCCCGATCAATCCGACCTCACATTCAACGTCCGGCGTTCCATCTCGCGATGCCTAATTGCCACTTGCTGACCGCCTTCGGCAAGGGCCTTTGCGACTGCTTCGGCCATTGCAACGGATCGGTGTTGCCCCCCGGTACACCCAAAGGCCACGGACAGGTGCGCTTTGCCTTCTGCCCGAAATGCGGGCAGCAGCAAAGTAAGCAGGTCCATGACTCGTTCAAAAAACGGCAAATAGGTCGTGTCCGATTGCACGTAGTGCGCGACATCAGGATGTCGACCATCGGCCGCCCGCAATTCGGGACGCCAATACGGGTTGGCAAGAAACCGGCAGTCGAACACCATGTCCAACCCGCGCGGTAGCCCGCGTTTATACGAGAAAGACTCGATCGATACCGCAAGGTGCCGCCCGCCTTTAGGCGCAAACCAGGTCTCGACCTCTTCGCGCAGCTGATGGACGTTGAGAAGACTGGTGTCGATCAGGGTATCCGCAATCTCGCGGATCGGGGCCAACAGTTCTTTTTCACGCTGGATGCCCGTTTCGGGGCTGGCATTTCTGGCAACGGGGTGACGGCGGCGGGTTTCCGAAAACCGACGCAACAGAACGTCATCGCTGCAATCCAGGTACAATACCGTTAGATCGACCTGCGCCATTCGGCCCAGCTTTTCTGCAAGCTCGATAAACCTGATTGTCGAAAAGTCCCGATTGCGAGCATCAACACCCAACGCCATCGGGCGGTCGCTGTCCGCGCTATCGAGCAGGCGCATCAGCAGCCCCATGGGCAGATTGTCGATGGCTTCAAAACCAAGGTCTTCGAGAACATGAATTGCGGTAGACCGACCAGCCCCCGAAGGGCCTGTGACCAATACGATCCGCCGTTGTGAAATCATGTGTTCGGCCATTCCGGATTTACACGCCCATTTTTTAGCAGCTGCATCAACGCTGCAGCCAAATTGGGGACGCCGGCACCGCGAAGCAAGGGAACAGTTTGCCTCAGGACCTGAACAGTGAATTGTTCGGGTAGGCGTTGTGGTTCGCTCTGGTCCAGATCGACGACGTAATCGATCGGAACTGGCCCGGTTGCTTCGGCCCTGAGCAGGCCGATGTAACGCGCCTCGATCAAGTTACGGATTTGTGAAACAGCGGACGCAACGATCTGTTCATCGTGCATCTGTAGAATCACACGGTCATCTGCAACCAGGTCAGCCCCATAGGCCATCAGCTGCAACGCCAACTCAGATTTCCCAGCACCAGAAGCCCCGATGATCAACACGCCACGCTGTTCTACCGATACACAAGACGCATGAACGCACGCCCTGTCACGGTTGTTGGCCTCTGACAGTAAGAAGATTTGCATTTCTCAAACAGGCAGCCCCACGACAAATCGTGCGCCCAGCGGATCAGAGGTGATGTCTGCCTCGGTCGGGCGTATGTTTTCGGCCCAGATCACGCCGCCATGGGCTTCTATAATCTGCTTTGAGATCGCCAGCCCAAGACCTGAGTTATTGCCAAAGTGCTCTGCAGGACGCTGCGAATAGAATCGCTTGAACACTTTCGTTAGCGCTTGTTCGGGGATGCCTGGGCCCGTGTCCTCGACCACAACCAGCACTCGGTTGTCGCGCTGACGGACCCAAACACGAATAGCATCGTTTTCTTCGCAGAATGAAATCGCGTTTGTGATGAGGTTTACAAATACCTGCGCCAACCTTGCTTCGAGCCCGTTGATGACAATGGGTTCGGACGGCAGGTCAGTTATATAGTCGATACCTTTGGACCGGGCGTCCTCACCCAAGTATTGGCCAAGGTTGCCCAGCAGTTTGAGCAGATCAAATGGCTGCTCTGCTTCTTTTACCAATTCCGCGTCCAGACGCGATGCGTTCGAGATATCGCTGACCAGGCGATCCAGACGACGGACATCGTGTTCGATCACATCCAGCAGCTTGTCGCGCTGATCCTCTCTTTTAACCATACGCAATGTGCCGACAGCGGATTGCAGACTGGCCAGAGGGTTCTTGATTTCGTGGGCAACATCGGCCGCGAACTGCTCGTTTGCGTCGATCCGATTATAAAGTGCGGTCACCATGCCACGCAGGGCGCGGCTGAGCCGTCCGATTTCGTCCGGCCGAGCGCTAAGGTCCGGGATACGGATACGACCGGGATTAACCCCTGTGCCACGATCCTTGCCCATTTCAGCCGCTGCCGCCAAATCCGCCAATGGGTTGGCGATGGTTGAGGCCAGAACCAAACTTAGCCCTACAGAGACAAGCAGGGCCACCACAAACATCTGAAGGATGCGCTCTTGTTCGCGGCGGGCAAGCGCGTCAATTTCCCCTGCCGGACCTGTGATGGCAACCGCGCCCGCTGGGTTGCCTTCGTACAGGATCGGAGCAGCGGCAACAATCACTGTGTCACCCGCGCTATCCTGCACCGCCTGAACCTGTGTTTGCCCGGTAAGAGCCTGCGGAATAATTGTTTGGACTCGCTGCGCCAAGGTCGGAGATTCAGTTTCGGTCGACCAGTTGAATATGTTCGACAGCCCAATCCAAACCGCATTCAATGTGTCGCTGATGACGGTGCCGCCAGTCTGTACTTCGGTGCTTGTACGCAGAAGCACGGGCATATCGGACGCTTGTGGCACGCCGCGTGTCCACCCGATCAAGGTGCCGCTGGCGTCGTACACAAAAACCTCGCCGCCTTCGGGCAGCGTCAGCCCTGAAAGCGTGTCCTTGACGTCCAGGTTTCCGGCATTTTGCGCAGATATCTGCGCCCCCTGCCGCAGCTGGGTTTCAAAAACGTTGCTGACCAGCTGCGCATCACCCAGCAGATTGCGGGCGGTTTGCTGCACCTTTTCTTTGCGCGAATCGTCCAGATACAGCAGCCCTGTGACCAAAATCACCAAGGCGATCAGGTTGAAAGTGATAATTTTGCGCGCCAAGGGTGAACCGCGCAGAGAAAACAGGTTTCTCCGGGACCGCTTCTCTCTCAGCTCGGCGGATTCGAAATCCTGTGGGATGACCCAGTCATCCCCAAGAACGACATCAACGTCGCGCAGTTCTCTGGTTTCTTCGGTGTCGCGCACGAGAGCCCATTACCTCTTGCAGGCGTCGCGCCTATTCTTCGTTGTAACGATAACCGATACCATACAGGGTTTCGATCGCCGAGAACTCTGGGTCGGCTGCGCGCATTTTCTTACGTAGGCGTTTAATGTGGCTGTCGATTGTCCGATCGTCCACATAAACCTGATCATCATAAGCCACATCCATCAACTGATCGCGGCTTTTGACAAATCCCGGACGCTGGGCAAGCGCTTGCAACAACAAGAACTCGGTCACAGTGAGGGATACATCATTCCCCTTCCAGCTTACAGCATGGCGCAACGGATCCATCCGCAAGTCGCCGCGCTCCATAACCTTCGTGTCAGCGCTGTTGGCGGCGACTGCATCTCCGCTTGTCGCCTCTTGTCGGCGCAACAAAGCACGGATGCGTTCAACCAGCAAACGTTGCGAAAAAGGCTTTTTCACGTAGTCATCTGCGCCCATGCGCAGACCCAGAACCTCGTCGATCTCGTCATCTTTCGAGGTCAGGAAAATCACCGGCATCTGCGTTTTCTGGCGCAGCCGCTGCAGCAGATCCATGCCGTCCATACGCGGCATTTTTATATCGAGCACAGCCATATCCGGCAGCTTTTTGTTGAACGCATCCAACGCGGCCTGGCCATCATTATAAGTTTCAACCTCGAAACCTTCGGCTTCAAGTGTCATGGATACGGACGTTAGAATGTTTCTATCGTCATCCACCAGTGCAATCTTTGACATCGGGCTCACCCCTATTCCTGCTCACTCGCGCAATAATTCGCTTATTTGTAAGGCATTGTTGGCGGTTTTAAGACGCCGAATCAATCCGTAACCGCGAATCGTGCCTTTGTTGCGGCAGGTCTGCGGCAAATTTGCCTTGATGCCCGCAAAAATCTGCCCGCTTTTCGAACATTGAATTGGTGGTGGCGCTAAACTCGGACTTGGTTGCGCTAACTGCGTCAACCCGCCTGTTCATGTCCCAAACGACCGTGATAAGAGGCGCCCAGCCGCCGGTTTTTACCGGCTCACTGCCCCAATGGCGCACACGGCCAAAGCCTTCGCGCCGCCACAGGAGAAGACAAACATGACATCTGGACGGGTTAACCCGCAATTCCGCCTCGAAGATCAGGGCATCGAGGGTCTGGGCAATGTCTATTACAACTTCATGGAACCAGCGTTGATCGAAGAAGCGCTGAAGCGCGGCGAAGGTACACTTGGCAACGGTGGTGCGTTTCTGGTCACCACCGGTAAGTTCACTGGTCGCTCGCCGAAGGACAAGCACGTCGTTAAAACAGATAGTGTCGCGGACACCATCTGGTGGGAAAACAACGCCGAAATGAGCCCCGAAGGCTTTGACGCGCTGTACGAAGACATGCTGGCCCATATGAAAGGTCGCGACTATTTCGTTCAGGATCTCGTTGGCGGCGCTGACCCCGCATACGCGATCAACGTGCGCATGGTCACCGAGCTGGCATGGCACAATCTGTTCATCCGCCACCTGCTGCGCCGACCGGATCGCGAGGATCTGGATGACTTCACAGCCGACTTTACCATTATCAACTGCCCGAGTTTCCAGGCCGACCCGGCCAAGCACGGCTGCCGCAGCGAGACTGTGATCGCGCTGAACTTTGATCGTAAACTGATTTTGATCGGCGGAACTGAATACGCAGGTGAGAACAAGAAGTCCGTCTTCACACTGCTGAACTACATGCTGCCGGAAAAAGGCGTGATGCCGATGCACTGCTCGGCCAACCACGCTGTTGGCAACCCGGTCGACACCGCCGTGTTCTTCGGCCTGTCGGGGACCGGCAAAACAACTCTGTCCGCTGACCCCGCCCGAGTGTTGATCGGCGACGACGAACATGGCTGGTCGGATCGCGGCACCTTCAACTTTGAAGGCGGTTGTTATGCCAAAACAATCAACCTGAACGCCGAGGCCGAGCCAGAAATCTACGCGACCACCAGCAAGTTCGGCACCGTGATTGAGAACATGGTATTCGACCCCGAAACCAAAGAGCTGGATTTCGACGACGATTCGCTGACCGCAAATATGCGCTGTGCCTACCCGCTGGAGTACATATCCAACGCCTCCAACAGCGCCTTGGGGGGCCATCCCAAGAACATTATTATGCTGACCTGCGATGCGTTTGGCGTGCTTCCTCCGATCGCGCGACTGACCCCGGCGCAGGCGATGTATCACTTCCTGTCTGGTTTCACGTCGAAAGTTGCAGGTACGGAACGCGGCGTCACCGAACCCCAGCCCACATTCTCGACCTGCTTTGGCGCGCCTTTCATGCCGCGTCGGCCGGAAGAATACGGCAACCTTCTGCGCGACAAGATAGCCCAGCATGGCGCGACCTGCTGGCTGGTGAACACCGGCTGGACCGGCGGCGCTTATGGCGTAGGCAGCCGGATGCCCATCAAGGCGACCCGCGCTCTGTTGACTGCGGCCCTGGATGGGTCACTGCGCGATGCTGAATTCCGCAAGGATGCCAATTTCGGTTTTGACGTGCCTGTCTCGGTGCCGGGAGTGGCCGAGGTTCTGCTGGACCCGCGCCGCACATGGGACGATCAGGCGGCGTTCGACAAACAGGCGGAAAAACTGGTTCAGATGTTTGCCGAGAACTTCGAGCAGTACCTGCCGTTCATCGATGACGACATCAAAGCCGTTGCAATCGGCTAGCAAGTAAAGGGGCCTACGGGCCCCTTTTTCTTGCGCGGCGTCATTCTTTGATATCAACCTTTGATTGTATGTCACAAAAAGCACATACAAGTGCGTTGTTTCAAATTGCGATCTGCGGTACCCATAGGGTTCGAAGGGACTAAAAAGCCCGGCACGTCAGCGCCGGGCATTGACTGAAAGG
This sequence comes from Ruegeria sp. HKCCD7296, assembly GCF_013110775.1. Classification (NCBI taxonomy): domain Bacteria; kingdom Pseudomonadati; phylum Pseudomonadota; class Alphaproteobacteria; order Rhodobacterales; family Roseobacteraceae; genus Ruegeria; species Ruegeria sp. HKCCD7296. The sequence continues at coordinate 120,263 of NZ_WVRF01000015.1, read as the reverse complement.
ACTTTGTGGCAGCTCAAACGCGCACACTCACAATGCAGAATTGAGCAACCTAATCAGGTGCCTAGTCTATGTAAATGGGGATGAGTGTCAATATGGGACTACCTGGTTTGTATTGAAACCGGGGTGTCCCAAATGGTCGCAGACTGGCGATCGTTGGCACAGGAAATTGCAGGTAAGAACATGACAGAAATCTCGAAACTCACCGAACTTCGCAAACTGATGCAAAGCATGGAGCGGACGCTGGGTCTGGAAAAACTATCTCCGGTTGAGCGCGACATCTATTACGCCGCAGAAGAGCTTTCCAAGTCCGATCAGGAAGTGCGCACGTTTGGTTTGATCGAGCATACATTGGTTCAAAGCGTATCGCGCCCGACTTTTTTCCGCGCCCTGAAATCCTTGGTGGAAAAAGGCTATCTTTCACAAAGCGGCAGCGCCAACCGGGGGCGGTATATCGTTAATGCTCCCAGATGACGCCTGCAACATATGCGCGATGCGGTGATCGCAGTGCGCGCCTGGGCGATTGATACGTTTGCGGCCTCATTGGCCTATGTCGTGGCGTCATTCCTGACCTTCGCCGTTCTGATGCCGCTCCAGAACATGTATTTTCCCGAATACCCAAGCCGGGCCAGCCTGCTGTTTTTGCCACATGGCGTGCGGGTTCTTTCTGCTTGGCTACTAGGGTGGCGCGCGATTTTTGCCTTGTTGCCAGGCGTCTTCATCGTTTTTGCTTATTTGGGGGGTACGGACGTTTTCCTGTCCAGTCGCCTGCTGGCCATTGCCATTGCAGTCACCACGGTTCCAGCAGTGTTTTATCTGTTAAAGGCTGTGGGGTGGGATTTGTTCCCGCGCCCTGATCGCAAACCATGTTGGGTTTGCATCATGGGAGTGGGTGTAATCACGTCCTTTCTTGTCTCAGGGCTGACAAATCTGGCCTTTGGCAGTGAAACCGTCGAATATATTGCCTTTTTGATCGGGGATATCTCGGGCTTGTTCTTCTTAATGCTGGGGCTCTATTTCGCATTCCGCTTTGCCGATAGACGTACGGGTTGAGACATCACCCCAACAGACCGCGCCGCAGCAGGTTCAACCCAGCCACCAGCAATACAAGTAAAGTCGCTTTGCGAAAGCTGGCCTGGTTAATCCGGTCCTGCAGTTTGAAGCCGACCCACATTCCAGCCATAGCCGGTAAGATCAGTATCGCGGAAAACGAAATTGTTTCCGTCCGCAAGATGCCGGATCCTAAATGAGCGGCTACAAGTAGCAGCGCACCTAGTCCATAAATAACACCCTGAATGCGGATCTGTTCCGACTTAGGTGTATTCAAGGCCATCAGGTAAGCCACTGTTGGCGGCCCCCAAACACCAGACATACCGCCCGCAAAACCCGCTTACCCTCTCATGGCAGCCTCAATTCTAGGCGACGGTTGGTTCAGTACCAGACGGACCCCCAGAACTTGAAACAGGCAGAAAACGGAAACAAGACCGCCAATCAAAAGCAACGAAACGGAACTGGGCACCATGGTGACTAGTTGCGCGCTCAGAACCAACATGAGGCCACCGACGATCAGGAACACGCGAAAGTTCAAGACCGAGGAATAAGCGGCGACCGCGCCTCCGCGCAATGCCTGAAGTCCATTCGTCACAAGCGTTGGCAGGATAAGCCCAGCCAAGGTCAACTCCGGGGTAAGAAAAGAATTCAACCCGGACACCATGACCATGGGCATGGCGAAACCAACAATACCCTTTATCCACCCCGCGGCAAAAGCAATGGCCATGGCAAGCATCAGGTCCTGCGGGGAAAGAATGGAAAACAAGGTCATTCCCCCTAGATACCATCTGGAATTTCTTCTGCATTGCAAAAATGATCAGGTAATTTTTGAACTTTTTCGCAGCGTAATAAGTATTTTTGTTGCGCTGCACGTGCAGCATGATATGACCAGACGACCCAGGAAAGGACGCGATTCATGGCCCACGACGGACAGGATATGACCGAGATGACAACTGCTGCAGTTTTGCCCGATCTTCTGGATTTAACCCGAGCCGCTGTGCCTGCGGTGGAGGCAGTATTTGAAAAAGCCCGCGAGTCTGTGCGCGGCATGGTCACTGCGGATGGCCGCGTGTCTGGCTCCCTTATTGAAGCGAACCAGACTGCTGCGCACGGCTTGGCTTGGCTCGCCACTTACACCCAATCGCTGCAACAGATGCAACGTTGGGCAGAAGCGCTGCAAGCCGAGGGAAAATTCGGCGAGCTTGAGCAGCTGCTGCACCAGATCGCCTTTGGCGAATATCTGCATCAGGTCGCAGGTGGCATCCCGATGAATCAAGGCGAAGTCGTCCGCCTTCAGGATATGGGCCTTGGCTGGGACGCGCTGTCGGGCTTTCAGTCTAGCGAAGTTCAAACTCTGATGGCGCAGGCCAACTCTCAGGCGGCGCGCAGCCGTTTGGTCGAACTGATGCAGGATCAGGCGGGTGCCACCATGTTCGGCAACTCTGGTCTGGACGAAGAGCTTGAGATGATCCGCGACCAATTCCGACGCTACGCGCAGGAGAAGGTCGAGCCCCACGCCCATGAATGGCACCTGAAGGATGAGCTGATCCCGCTGGAAATCATCGAAGAGCTGGCGGAAATGGGCGTGTTCGGCCTGACCATCCCAGAGGAATTCGGCGGATTTGGCCTGTCCAAGGCGTCGATGTGCGTAGTTTCAGAAGAACTGTCGCGCGGCTATATCGGCGTCGGTTCGTTGGGCACCCGGTCCGAAATTGCAGCCGAGCTGATCATCGCCGGCGGCACGGACGAGCAGAAAGCCAACTGGCTGCCAAAACTGGCCAGCGCCGAAATCCTGCCCACCGCCGTGTTCACCGAGCCCAACACCGGGTCGGATCTTGGCAGCCTGCGCACGCGTGCTGTGAAGGATGAAAACGGCGACTATAAGATCACCGGCAACAAGACCTGGATTACCCACGCGGCACGCACCCATGTGATGACCTTGCTGGCGCGGACAAACCCCGACAGCACCGACCACCGAGGCCTGTCGATGTTCCTGGCCGAAAAGACCCCGGGCACAGACGAGAATCCCTTCCCAACCCCCGGCATGACTGGCGGCGAGATCGAAGTTCTGGGCTATCGCGGTATGAAAGAATACGAGCTGGGCTTTGACGGCTTCCACGTCAAAGGTGAAAACCTGCTGGGCGGCGAAGAAGGCAAGGGTTTCAAGCAGTTGATGGAAACCTTCGAATCTGCCCGCATCCAGACCGCTGCACGCGCCATCGGTGTGGCGCAAAGCGCGCTGGATATCGCAATGCAGTACGCGATCGACCGCAAACAGTTCGGCAAATCACTGATCAACTTCCCACGCGTGTCCGGCAAGCTGGCAATGATGGCGGTCGAGATCATGATTGCACGTCAGCTGACCTATTTCAGCGCGTGGGAGAAAGACCACGGCCAGCGCTGTGACCTTGAAGCCGGTATGGCCAAGTTGCTGGGCGCCCGTGTGGCTTGGGCCGCTGCCGATAACGGGCTACAGATTCACGGCGGCAACGGTTTTGCGCTGGAATACAAGATCAGCCGCGTCCTGTGTGACGCGCGCATTCTCAACATTTTCGAAGGGGCCGCTGAAATTCAGGCGCAGGTTATCGCACGCCGACTGCTTGGGTAACTGCTTTCAGCATCCCGTTTCCCCAACTGACCCGGCCTTTGCGCCGGGTCTTTTTCTTGATGCAATGGCATTGCAAGGGCAGCCACTGATGTACTTTCAGTAAACAGAGAACATCCGGCGCACTTCCGCTGTGCGGCGCTGAACTCTGCAAACTTCCCCTTTGCATCTGTTTGGAACCCCGGTACAGCACCCAGCGAAACAGGCCCAGTCAACGGAATGGTGAGCATAAAATGATCCGACGACTCTTTGCGCTTTGGGCGATACTTGCTGCACTTGTGCTGGGCGGCTGCTCCGTCAGTCAACCGAACGCGACCCAAAGCGACATCGATGCGCTGACACAGGCCATCCGGTCGCTCGGGCCCGAGGTTGATCCCGTCGAGGCGCAACAGGCTGCCACGATCTCCTACACCTATTCTCAGCAATTGGCGCGGGAATGGAACATCACCGATCCAGCCATCATCCACAATGCCAAGATCGCTAACGGATTTCGCGAGTTTGGTCTGTGCAACGATTGGGCACAGGCCATGACCGCACGGCTACGGCAGGAAAACTTCCGCACGCTCGACTTGCATTGGGTCACGTCTCCACCAACGCAGTTTCGGATCATCCATCATTCCGCGCTGATCAGCGCCAAAGGGGATTCGATGTATGACGGTATCATTCTGGACCCGTGGCGGAATAGCGGCGCATTGTACTGGGCACCCGTGCGCGAGGACACCAAATACAACTGGAGGCCACGCCTTGAAGTGCGCCGGGACTTGCTGAGCGGCACGATCCCCTATTGAGTTTTCCCTACAGCCTAATTGGGTTAAGACCCTGAAATGACCCGCCTGATCCTGACTCTGCCCCTGCTGGGCCTGTTCCAATGTGAAAAAGACGAAACCGTCGCCGCCTATGGCGCTGCGGACCGGACATGGGTGTTGCAGGAAATCGATGGCCAACCTTACGAGGCCAGCGCCCTGCTGCGCTTTCCAGAAGAGGGTAAGATTGCAGGAAACGCCCCCTGCAACAGCTACACAGGCACTCTGAATGCGCCCTACCCCTGGTTTGAGATACAAGACCTGAGCGCAACACGAGCCGCTTGTGCGGGACTCGAGGCAGAGGGGTTCTATTTCGCCGCCCTCATGGCCATGACCCAATCCGAAGTGTCCGGCGACGTGCTGATCCTGCGCAATGAGGATGAGCACGAGATGGTGTTCACAGCCGCCGAGTAACCTGATCCACAAACCGCGCACGTGCTTCTGGCAGCGGGTTATGCCCCAAAGACGGGGCGACACGGTGTTCCAAGAAATACCCGGTCGTACGCAAGGCCTCGGCGATCTCGGTGTCCGGCGCGGTACCTTGGCCGCGCAGGCACGGCGGCAACGGCAACAGCTTGTCCGCCCATTCCCCGGCACCTTTTGCACTGACGGCGCGACCCGTTTTGGGTGACACGTAAACAAGCCCTTCCGTCACTCCGGTCACGGCGCAAGTGGTCAGGTCAAGACCAAAGCCCAGCTCATCCAGCAAAGCAAGCTCCCAACGCAAATACGCCAGCGGCCAGATTTCATCCTGACCCAGCAGATCCATCAATTGTTCGGTCCGCTTGTAAAGCGCGGGATGCGGTTCGCGTTCGGGCAGGCAGAAGGATAGCAACGCCACAACGGCATTGAGCCCGGACAATGCCAGCCGCCCCGAAAACGCGGCCGCCGCGCGGGACCTCAGCGGTTCAACCTGAAACGTGCCCAGATGCTCTTCCAGCCGCGCGCGCCACAGCACGTCCAGCTGCGCGCCTGGTTGCAGAATGGGCGCGACCTTACGGCTGGTTCCACCGCGTACAACACCGGCGTGACGCCCGTGGGCCTCGGTGAAGACCTCTATTATCGCCGCAGTCTCACCGTGGTTGCGAGAGGTCAGAAGTATGCCGTGATCACGCCAGTCCAAAACTCGACCTTGTTGCTGCTTGGGTTAAACCGCAGAAAATCCCAAGCCGAGTTGGCACGCAAGTGCAGAACCTGCCCCGCATGTACCGTTCAAGGTTCTTTTCAGAAACAGCCATAGTTTTGTGACTTCCTGCCAGCCATCTTGCACAGCCTCACAAGCTCGCCCACCTGCGCTTCAAATGGAAGGGGTCAAGTAATGATCGATGACGAACCGCAACCTGGGGCTTACTACGACGCACGAAACATCTGGACGCATGATCCAACGGCTGCTGACATGCAGGTGTATGAGAGGTTCGCTTCGACCGTTGTCGATCTGGTGCAGGTGCTGGACGACAACAAACCCATGCTATCAAGGGATGTTTACGCGCGCTTGTTCTCATCACTGCTACAGATGTCCAGAGTGTTGGGCGCGTACGAAGACGGCTGGAGTGGTCAAAACAACATGTGAGATTTGCCCACACAGAATAGCAAGCCAAAACCCTGCCCTTTTGAACATAGGGCCGTGTAAGGCGAGTCTGTCGCAATTCCCTTCAGTCCCAGCAAAGGCAGCCTTCAACACGGATCTAGGTCACTTCCAGCGTGGTATTACATCACGGTCCGAAGTCACGGTTTCGCGGGGATCGGGCTGACCACAGTGCAAGAATCGCATTGCACGAATGCAATTCCGCCATTAATGTTCCCTCTATGTTCTAAATTTAGGGATTTCAGAAATTTCACTCAACTATGTCATGATCGGTTCAAACGACGTTGTTAAGGCGCGCACATACTATGATGCGGTTGTGTCAACAATGGGCGGAAAAGTCGTCGCCGAGTACATGCCGCATGCAGTATGCTATGAGCTGCGCGGTGGCGGGTGCATATGGGTCGCGACGCCGTTCGATAAGGAAGTTGCGACAATCGGAAATGGCAACATGGTTGGCTTGCTTTGCCAAAGCGAAAAAGAAGTGAGAGATGCACACGAAACAGCGCTGGCCCATGGCGGCACAAACGAGGGCGACCCGGGTGATCGCCCCCAATACGGTCCGAACTTCTTTGGCGCCTATGCCCGCGACCCGGATGGGAATAAGATGAGCTTTGTTTACTTCAGCGATGCAGGTTGAAAGCGTCGTGAATGATTTTCCGGGGCGATGTTGATAAGAATTCCAAGGACGTCGGAAGATCAGAACGTCACACCGGCATGAATCAGAATACCCACGACCATCAGCAGATTCAGCACCGTTGAGATTCCGTTGCCCACATAGATGGGCAACTTGCCGACCACCAGCCCATAGGCAAACCACAGAAAAGACAGCCCCGCATAAAGCGACCAGGATAGCAGCGACTGACCTGAGGCGTGATCGGAATGGGTAAAGTAGAGCTTGACCAGTTGCGGAAGCGTGGCGAATGGGCCGACGACACCGACAAAGACCATGAAGTTCTCGAACCGCTGCATCCAGTGGCCAAGTTCCGATTTTTCCAGTTTCTCAGCAAGTGTTTCAGTCACGAGAACACCTCATCGTTTTGCATTGATCCAAGGGGCAATCAGCCCTGAACGGCCAGATGTCATTTGAAAATAGTCACTTTGATCCACGCGTCAAAGCGCGATCTGTGCAGAGGTTACTCCAAACCCTCTTCGCCAAGCAGATGTCGCCCTTGTCGGTCCTCAACTTCAATCACCCAAAGGTCAGGGTCAAAGCTGCGCTGTTTGGTGATGGCGGCGTCCACATCCATCTCAGTGCCGCTGGAAAGCTCGACCCATTTTCGCTCACCACTCATCAGGTCAAAGCTGCGTTGGAATGCGGCGGCCTTTCCGTCCAGCGTATTGAGCTTAACCAGAACCGCCCCAGCAGTGTCATCGCCATGGGCCACAACAAAGGCCGGGATTTCCTGAAACCGAAGCCGTGCCAAATAGGCATGGACCCAGAATTCGGCCGTCAGGCGGGTCATGCGTTGCCGTCTTTGAAATCCAAACCCATTTCCGAATACCGCTCGGATTCCTCCAGCCAGTTGGGCCGGACTTTCACTTGCAGAAACAGGTGAATCTTACGGTCAAGGAACTCTTCCAATTCGGCCCGCGCCGCCTGACTGACAGCCTTGATCGTCTCGCCGCGTTTGCCCAGTACGATGCCTTTGTGGCCGTCGCGCATGACATAGATGACCTGATCGATTTTGGCAGAGCCATCTTTGCGCTCTTCCCAGTTTTCGGTCTCAACGGTCAGCTGATAAGGCAGTTCCTGATGCAGGCGGAGGGTCAGTTTCTCGCGCGTCATTTCAGCCGCGATCATGCGCAAAGGCAAATCAGCGATCTGATCTTCAGGATAGAGCCACGGGCCTTCTGGCAGTTCCCCGGCCAACCATTTGCGCAGATCGTCTACACCATGTCCCTTTTCGGCCGAGATCATGAAAGTTTCTGCAAACGGATAGCGGGCGTTCAGGTCGCTGGTCAGCGCCAGCAACTTCTCGGACGGCACCTTGTCGATCTTGTTGATCGCCAGCGCGATGGTCCGACCCTGCCCGATCTCTTCCAGCCCCTCAAGGATGCGTTCAACCCCTTCGGTGATGCCGCGATGCGCCTCAACCATCAGGACAACGACATCGGCATCCGCTGCCCCACCCCACGCGGCAGCGACCATGGCGCGGTCCAGGCGGCGGCGGGGCTTAAACAGGCCCGGCGTGTCAACAAAGACCAGCTGCGCGTCACCCTCCATCGCCACACCCCGAATGCGGGCGCGTGTGGTCTGTACCTTGTGCGTCACGATCGAGACCTTGGCCCCAACCATGCGGTTCAGAAGGGTGGATTTGCCTGCGTTGGGCTCTCCGATCAAGGCGATAAATCCGGCGCGTGTGGTCATATATCTGGCGTTCCTGTTTGCAATTGCGCTCTGCTATAGCAGAAAGGACCTTTGGGCCAGAGGGATTTGTCGCATTGCAGCTATGCGCGGGCCAAGGCAGGTCAGGCACAGACGCCCAGCCGTTCCCAGCCCGGCGACACATCCCTACAGAGAGGTCGCAATGAAACGTCGCAAGTTTATTCTTGGAAGCGGTGCCGCTGCTGGTGCCATGGGTTTGGGTGGTTTGTCTTTGGCGGCAAGCGATGCCACGCAAGACCTCGTGTTGCAGACCGCCAGCTACAGGTTGCGCAATCGGTTGACCACGGGGATGGTCAGCCTTTACCCCGACGCACCACCACCGGTTCTGTATGGACGGCAAGGCGACGTCATGCGGCTTACGGTGCGCAATACCCTTCCCGATTACACCGCAATGCACTGGCACGGGCTGCGCATCGCCAACGAGATGGACGGGGTGCCTTATCTGACCCAGATGCCAATCGGCGAGGATGACAGCTTTACCTATGAATTCACACCACCGGACGCCGGCACATATTGGTATCACCCCCACTGCATGACAATGGATCAAATGGCCCACGGGTTGACCGGCGTCATGGTGATTGCCGAGCGGGAAGACCCCGGTTTCGACAGCGAGCAAGTGATCAATCTGCGTGATTTCCGACTGGACGAAGAAGACGCGTTTTTGCCCGCTTATACGGCGCGTGGTGCTGCGCGCGCAGGTACGTTTGGCAATGTCCAGACTGCAAACTGGTTGACAGAAGCAGTGTATGATCACGCGGCAGGCAGCCTTGTGCGGCTGCGCGTCGTCAATACGGACACAACCCGCATCTACAAGCTGCATCTTGAAGGGGCTGAGGCGCAGATCATTGCGTGGGACGGGCATCCGGTTGAGATCGACCTGACCTTACCCACACCCGATGCACCGCTTTTGCTGGGCCCGGGTCAGCGGGCGGATTTTGCCGTACTGATGCCAGACGATGAAGGGCAGTCGGTGGCACTTGTCGCCAAATTTCCTGGACAGAAACACCGCGCGATGGCGCGGTTGCGCGCGACCGGACAATCCAAAGCGCGCGATATGAGGGAATTGCGCCCTTTGCGCAGAAACCCTGTTCTGCGCCCTGAACTGAACCAAGCCGAGCTGCATGAGTTCGTGTTCGGCTGGACGCCTGAAGGTGGCCCTCCGAATGACGGGTTCTGCGGATCACTGGGGTATAGTTTCTGGTCGATCAACCGCACGCCGTGGCCCGGAGATGCAGCAGAGGGAACCGGTCCGCTGGCCGTGCTGGAACAAGGCAAGAGCTATGTTTTGCGCCTCCGTAACGAATCTCCTAACTTGCACCCGATCCACCTGCACGGACTGGCTTTCGTGCCGCTGAAATCGAACCTGCGCGCCCTGCCGCCCTTGATGACCGACACGATGCTTTTGTTGAAAGACGAGACCATTGATATCGCGCTGGTCGCTGACAACCCCGGCGACTGGGCCTTTCATTGCCACGTGATAGAGCATCAGAAAACCGGGCTGGCAGGGTTCATTCGGGTGGTTTGACCCTAGCCCAGCGTCGCTACGTCCAGCGCCAGAACATGGTTCGGATAGGCTTGGTCGCCGATCCGAAAGTCCGAAACGCCAACCTGCCTGAACCCTTTGGACAGGTAGAAATCGATAGCGGGTGCGTTTTCGGAATTTGTTGTCAGCCAGATCTCGCCCTGCCCTTTATCTCGGCAGTGGTCGGTCGCTAATTGCAGCAAGGCTGACCCAATACCCTTACCATGATGCCGCGGCTGGACATAAAATGTCACGATCTCAAGATCGGACAGCCCGTCGACAGGAGCTGCGCGACCTTCTGAAACCCGAATATAGCCATCAATACCATCCCGGTTTTCCAAGACCACCAAAAGGTCCGAACCTTCCTCGATAAGTGCTTCAAACCGCGCCGCTGTAAACTCAGCCAGTACAAACTCGGCAAACAAAGAACTCACGCCATGACGCAGGTAGGTGCCCACCCAGACTTCAATCGACAAAGCAGCCAGGCTGGCAGCATCCGCCTTTACGGCTGGCCTGAAATTCATTTCCCTAAGAGGAACTGGGCGGGCTCAACCTCTCAAGCAGCGCCTTCGCAGCTGCCTGCTCGGCTTGCCGTTTGGATCCCGCAGTGGCCTGTGCCTCGGTTCCGTCCTGAAGGCGGGCGGCAATGGTAAAGATCGGTGCGTGATCCGGACCGCTGCGCTTGATCTCGACATATGAGGGCGGTCTTTGGCCGCGGGCCTGCGCCCACTCCTGAAGCGAGGTCTTGGCATCGCGGGCGTCGGCCTCGACTTTGTGAATACGGTCCCCCCACAGGGCTAAGATGACATCGCGGGCGGCCTCAAACCCGGCATCGCGATAGATGGCTGCAATGACAGCCTCCATCGCATCACCCAGCAGCGCCTGTTTGCGGCGACCTCCGGACAACATCTCGGACCGGCCCAGCTTCAGCACCGCGCCCAGATCGATCTGACGCGCAACATCGGCACAAGCCTCTTTGCGGACCAATGCGTTGAATCGAGGGGCCAGCTGACCTTCGGAGGCTTTCTTATCGGCCTCTAGCAGCGCCGTGGCCATAACAAGGCCCAACACTCGGTCGCCCAGAAACTCCAGCCGCTGATTGTCGGGCCGGGTAGACGACGACACCGAGCCGTGGGTCAACGCGCGCACCAGCAGTTCGGGGTTGGTGAAATCGTACCCCAAACGCTGCTGGAACGCTTTTATTTCAGCCGATAGCTTCAATTGACCGCCTTGAAGAACCGATCACCGCGCCAGGTCCAGAAAAACAACATCGATCGGCCCGCAGACGAGAACATGATCCGATCAGCGCGACCGATCAGGTTTTCGTACGGCACATAGCCCACCCCACCTGCAGATTGCGGCAGGCGGCTGTCGCTGGAATTGTCGCGGTTGTCGCCCATGAAGAAATAGTGGCCCTCGGGCACGGTATAGATGCCGGTATTGTCCGACCCCTGATTGCCGATGTTCAGCACGTCATAAGACACCCCATTTGGCAGGGTTTCGATCAGGCGTGATTTTTCACAAGCACCACCAATGCCAACAGCTCCATTTTCACAACGGGGACGCAGACGCTGAGGCCCCTGAGGTTCAGCGACTTCGGTAAAGACGCCGTCGGGCTGCTGTGGAACCGGCGTACCATTGAGGATGATCTGACCTTCACGGATCTGGATGCGATCCCCCGGCAAGCCGATCAGACGCTTGATATAATCGCGGCCCGTGACGGGGTGGCGGAAGACGATGACATCGCCGCGCTCAGGCTCACCGCCCCAGATGCGCGTATCACCATCGCCCTGCATCCAGCCGCAGATATCTTCGGCATCAACATTCAAACCGACGCTTGGAATGATCAGACTGGGGCAAGACGCGTATGAGTACCCATAGGCCATCTTGTTGACGAAAAGGAAATCGCCGATCAGCAAGGTCTGCTTCATCGAGCCCGAGGGAATCCAGAACGGCTGAAAGAAGAGGGTGCGGAACACGCCTGCAATCAGCAGCGCATAGACGATGGTTTTGATCGTCTCCCAAACGGGATTTCCGGTTTTGGCTTCCTCGGCCATACTGCTCTCTCCAGTTCTGTGCTTGGCTTGGCTGCTACATGCGGGGGGGATGGGGGCAAGTCAAGGCTGCGTGGCGTGATCTTGAAGCGGACGCGCCTCGATCACCACAAATGCCTGGGCCCAGGGATGGTCATCCGTCAGGGTGACATGGATGATGGCCTCATATCCTTCGGGTGTCATTTCCCTGAGGCGCTCGGCGGCCCAGCCAGTGACATGCATGACAGGCTGGCCGGTTTTCAGATTGGTAACGGCCATGTCCTTCCACGCTATGCCCATGCGCAGCCCAGTGCCCAGCGCCTTAGAGCATGCCTCTTTCGCCGCCCACCGCTTGGCATAGGTGCCAGCGGTGTCGTGGCGGCGTTCGGCTTTGCGCTGTTCGATGTCAGTAAAGACACGATTGCGGAACCGATCGCCAAAGCGGTCAAGCGTGCCTTGGATGCGGTCGATGTTTGCGAGGTCTGTGCCGATACCGAGGATCATGACAACCGCACCGTCAGGATCTTGTAACTCGCCAAGCCAAAGAACCCGGCAAAGGCAAAATCGAACAAGCGGCGGGCGCGGCGGTAGGTTCGGACCATACGCTCGGACGAAAACAGAAACGCATAGCCGATGAAGATCATCAGTGACCCCGCATACAACATGGCAAAATAGCTCAATAGCATGGACAGGCTGGCGTCATTTGGGGCGACGATGGCGTAGATCGAGCCCCAGCTGAGGATCGCTTTGGGGTTGGTCAGGTGGATCGCCGCGCCTTTGGCAAAGATCGTCGGCAGCGAACCAGTGACAGGTTTGCCCAAGGCGACTTCGTCCGAGGTCATCGCACGGCGCAACGCCTTGAGGGCCAGCCAGCCCAGATAGGCCACACCGATGTAGCGGATCGCCTCGAACACCCAGACATTGGCCAGCATGATCGCCGACAAACCCAGTGCAGCTGCTATGCCCCAAGCGGCGGATCCGGCACAGATGCCCAGCGCAAAGACCAGACCGGCACGGCGGCCTTCGTTCATCGCAGTTCCGGCAATACCCATCGTTGCAGGCCCCGGAGAGCCGCCAGCCATCAGCCAGGCCAGCCAGATGGCGACAAAGCCGGGCGTGATCACGTGCGCGCCTCGTCCATCAGGCGGCGCATTTCCTGAATGGCGGGGGTGAGGCCCAGAAAAATCGATTCACCAATCAGGAAATGGCCGATATTTAGCTCTTTCACCTCAGGGAAGGCCGCAACCGGCTTGACCGTGTCATAGGTCAGACCATGCCCCGCGTGCACCTCAAGCCCCAGCGAGTGGGCAAACGCAGACATCTGGCGCAGCGATTCAAGTTCTTGCGTGGCATCTCCCATGCGGCTCTCTGCGTGGGCGTCGCAATAGGCACCGGTGTGCAATTCGATCACTTCGGCGCCAATACGGTGGGCCGCCTCGATCTGGCGCTGGTCAGCGGCGATGAAGATCGACACGCGGCAGCCGACATCGCGCAGCGGCGCGATAAAATGAGCCAGCTTGTTTTCTTCACGCGCGACTTCAAGCCCGCCTTCGGTGGTACGTTCCTCGCGCTTTTCAGGCACGATGCAGACCGCGTGCGGTTTGTGCCGCAGGGCGATTTTCTGCATCTCTTCCGTGGCGGCCATTTCAAAGTTCAATGGCACCGACAGAACTTCCATCAACCCGTCGATATCAGCGTCCGATATATGGCGGCGGTCTTCGCGCAAATGCGCCGTGATGCCATCAGCACCAGCCTCTTCCGCCAGTTTGGCGGCGCGTAGCGGATCGGGATAAGCCCCGCCCCGCGCATTGCGCACAGTGGCAACGTGATCAATGTTCACACCAAGCCGCAGATGGTTCTCAGACATCCCTCGATTCCTTTTGAGTCGTTTGGCCCGAGCCTAGTGGCTCTGCCGGATAAACGGCAGTCGATTCTTCGGCCAAGCGCTTGATTTCCTCAAACTTCGCCTTGATCTTGGCGCGACGTCGCTGCTGATAGGTTAGGATCAATGGCAGGCTGAGGTAATAACAGACCACACCCGCCACAATGCCGGGGATGATGCCACCAATCATATAGGGGTAGAAGACGTCATCGTAGAACTGCGCCAACCCATGCCAATCTGCCACGCGGTCTGTAAACAAGGCCACAAAGTTATTCTTGAGATCACCGATGGCGTCAGCGAACTTTCCCATCAGCCCCTGTGTGTCACCCTCTTCATATTCGGTTCCCAACAGAAAGTGCCCGGTCTGCAGGCAGATCACACCGATCGGCACATAGGTCAGAGGGTTACCGAAAAATGTGCCACTCAGCGCGGCCAGAATGTTTCCCTTGATCAGCCTTGCGCCAACAGCCGCGACCAGAAAATGCAATCCGTAGAACGGGGTGAACGCCGCAAAAACCCCTGCCCCAATTCCACGCGCAATTCGGTCAGGCGAATCTGGAAGACGGCGAACTCGGTGTTTTACATAGTGAAAAGCGCGGGTCCACCCACCACGCGGATAGACAAACTCCGACGCGACTTGGACAGCAGAGCGTCGGTCTCGGCGCTTGAATACCACGCGTGCTCACCCTTCCTCAGCCAGCCGCAACCGCAGCTTTGGTCTGATCCCGATACCGTTCGACGGCCGCAACATCGCTTTCCGCCTCAAGCATCAGCATAAGCGAATGCAACTGTTCAAGGTCGCGCAGTTCGACATTGATCAGCAGACGGTAAAAATCCGGTTTGCGGTCAACAAATTCCAAGTTTGAGATATTGGCCTTTTTCTCGCCGATCAATGTGCAAATACGACCCAGAACTCCTGCATCGTTGCCGATGGTCAGATCCAATGTCGCACCATAGACGGCAGGGTGGGTTCCCGAATGCCAGTGCAGATCGACCCAGCGGTCGGGTTCGCCTTCAAACTCACTCAGCCGGTTGCAGTCGATGGCGTGTACCACCACGCCCTTGCCCCGGTACGTGATGCCGACAATACGTTCTCCCGGCAATGGCTGGCAGCATGGGGCGCGATCGAATTTCTGACCTGGTTCAAGGCCGATCACGGCGCGACGCAGCGGAATGGCGTCACCATCGTCCTTAGCCAGTTCAGGATAAACAGCCTCGACCACTTCATGCGCCGTCAGTTCCGCGCTGCCCAGACGGGCCAGCAATTCATGCCGATCTTTCAGGCGCAGGTGCTTGGCAGCAGTGTCCAGCGCCTTGTCTGTTGCCTTGCGCCCAACATGTTCGAAACCGGAACGCGCCAGCTCCTTGCCCAGCTTGATGAACCGCTCTCGGTCGACCTCGCGCAAGGCGCGACGGATGGCGGTGCGGGCCTTGCCGGTGACGGCGATCTCAAGCCACGTGACCTGGGGCGTCTGACCGTCGGCGGTGATGATATCCACCGATTGCCCATTCTTCAGTCGGGTCCAGAGCGGCACGCGAATGCCGTCCACCTTGGCCCCGACACAGGCATGGCCGATCCGGGTGTGGATAGCATAGGCAAAATCAATCGGCGTCGCCCCGCGCGGCAGCTTCACCACATCCCCTTTGGGCGTGAAGCAGAACACCTGGTCGGAATACATCTCGAGCTTGACGGCCTCGAGGAAGTCTTCGTGATCTTCTTCGTTGTCGAACTGCTCAGTCAGGTTGGAAATCCACTTGGCCGGGTCAACGGCAAAGGGGTTCTCGGTCCGTACACCGTCACGATAGGACCAATGCGCCGCAACGCCGGTTTCAGCCACGTCATGCATCTGGCGGGTGCGGATCTGAACCTCGACCCGTTTTCCGTCGCGCCCTGAAACAGTGGTGTGGATCGAGCGGTAGCCGTTCGATTTCGGCTGACTGATGTAATCTTTGAACCGCCCCGGCACCGCGCGCCAGCGTTGGTGGATGGCACCAAGTGTGCGATAGCAGTCCTCTTCGGTCTGGGTGATGATGCGAAAGCCGTAAATGTCCGACAGGCGTGAGAAGCCCTGATCCTTTTCCTGCATCTTTCGCCAGATCGAATAGGGTTTTTTGGCGCGGCCAAACACTTCAGCCTCGATCCCCGCCTTTTCCAGCTCGTGCCGCATGTCGCCGGTGATGCGATGGATCACGTCACCGGTTTCGCGTTGCAGCGTGATAAAACGCCGGATGATCGATTGACGGCCTTCGGGGTTCAGGACACGGAAAGCGAGGTCTTCCAGTTCTTCGCGCATCCATTGCATACCCATCCGGCCTGCAAGCGGCGCATAGATGTCCATCGTCTCGCGCGCTTTGATCACCTGCTTTTCGGGGCGCATTGCCTTGATCGTGCGCATATTGTGCAGACGGTCGGCCAGCTTGACCAGAATAACCCGCAAGTCCTTGGACATGGCCATAAACAGCTTGCGGAAGTTCTCGGCCTGCTTGGTTTCGCGACTGGACAATTGCAGGTTGGTCAGCTTGGTCACGCCATCGACCAGCTTGGCGACCTCATCCCCAAACAGCTCGGCCACCTTGCCGTAATTGGCTTTGGTGTCTTCGATCGTGTCATGAAGCAGCGCCGTAATGATGGTCGCATCATCCAAACGCTGTTCGGTCAGGATGGCGGCAACGGCAACGGGATGGGTAAAATAGGGCTCGCCAGAATGGCGGAACTGCCCCTCATGCATCTGCTGACCGAATTCGTAAGCCAGACTGATGCGTTCAGCATTCGTCTTGGGATTGTAGTTGCGGACCAGCGCAATCAGGTCGTCAGCAGAAATCATCCGGTCCGCACCTTCGTCTTTGGGGCTTACCCCTGTCCCTGTGCCTCCATCAGAGCGCGCAGGAGTTTTTCTTCAGACATGTCGTCCATGGCAGGTTTGTCCGATTCGGCACCCATCAGCAGCGCCATCTGATCTTCTTCCGGCTCATCAACCTCGATCTGGGTTTGGTTGGCTTCGATCAGGCGCTCGCGCAGTTCATCCGCACTTTGGGTTTCGTCGGCGATTTCACGCAGGGACACGACAGGGTTCTTGTCGTTGTCGCGGTCAACGGTAATCGCTGCACCGGCGGAAATCTCACGCGCCCGATGGGCGGCAAGCATCACCAGCTCGAACCGGTTTGGAACCTTATCTACGCAATCTTCAACCGTCACGCGGGCCATGGGGCGCTCTCCGTTTCTGAATCCATGTCAGGAAGAGGTTTATCTAAGCGCGAATCCGCGCCTTGACAAGCAGGAAATACCCCAATTGCAAGGATCACAGTGGTGTGACCGCTGCAATATCGTCCGCAGGCAAATCGGTGACCATCTGCGATACCGTGCGATCCAGAACAGGATGACGCCAGTCGGGGGCGATATCGGCCATCGGCACCAGCACAAAAGCGCGGTCCTGCAGACGCGGATGAGGCAGGATCAGTTGATCCGGGGCCTCTTGCCGCTGCGCCTCTGGTGGCAACGTCAGCCAGCGATCGAACTGGGCGCGATCAGGCAGCACCTGTTCATCAAAACACACCAGGTCCAGATCCAGAGTTCGCATTCCCCAACGTTGTATCCGTTCGCGCCCAAACTCATGTTCCACGGCGTGCAGCACACTTAACAACTCGGTCGCAGGTTTTTCGGTGGCGATCAAAGCCGCAGCGTTCACATAGTCCGGACCCGCCCCGGCGGGGAAGCAAGGCGTCGCGAAAAACCGGCTGACCGCGCGAATCACTACACCTTGACGCGAAATAGCGTCAAGTGCGTTCCGCAGCGTAACTTCGGGCCCTTTTCCTCTCAAGCTGAGATTTGCGCCCAGCGCAACAACGGCATTTGACAACGAATTGCTCATATAGCACCCTATATTCGACACATTGCATACTTGCGATAACCAGCAAAAGTTCTAATTATAGACCGACAGATCGCGCCAAATCATCACTCACTCACTCACTCACCATGCGGGGCGGTCTGGATTATACCGGAAGGGACTATTTATGTTTTATAAAGACGAACGGCTAGCGCTGTTCATCGACGGCTCGAACCTTTATGCCGCGGCAAAAGCACTCGGTTTCGATATAGACTACAAACTTCTGCGGCAGGAATTCATGCGCCGTGGCAAGTTGCTTCGGGCTTTCTATTACACAGCGCTCCTGGAAAATGACGAGTATTCGCCGATCCGCCCATTGGTTGACTGGCTGCACTACAACGGCTTCACCATGGTCACGAAACCCGCCAAGGAATACACCGACAGCATGGGGCGTCGGAAAGTCAAAGGAAACATGGATATCGAACTTACCGTCGATGCCATGGAGCTTGCACCACGCGTGGATCATATCGTGCTGTTCTCGGGCGATGGGGATTTCCGCCCGTTGATTGCCAGCCTGCAACGTCAAGGCGTGCGCGTTTCGGTCGTGTCGACGATCCGCAGCCAGCCGCCGATGATCTCGGACGAACTGCGCCGCCAGGCTGACAACTTCATCGAACTGGAAGATTTGCGTGACGTAATCGGGCGCCCGCCGCGTGAAATGCCGGCTGAGCCGCGCAACGTCGCCATGGCCAGCAACAGCTGATCCGGCACTCTCTTTCTGATGGGGTAAATTTCGCGCGGTCAGGACCGAGGTCCTGGCCGCGCTTCTTTAACTATAAACAGGTGCTGAAACAAAACCTGACTAGCATCGATTCGTGTCAGTTGAATGACGATCTCCTGTCTGGACCAAGGCCGTGAAAAGACTTACCTGTGCCTTAAGGAGACAACTCAATGACAAAGCCACCACTGACACTTTACCTTGCCGCTCCCCGGGGTTTCTGCGCCGGTGTGGATCGTGCCATCAAGATCGTAGAAATGGCCCTGCAAAAATGGGGACCTCCGGTCTATGTGCGCCATGAGATCGTGCACAATAAATTTGTCGTCGACGGATTGCGAGACAAGGGCGCGGTCTTTGTCGAGGAGCTACATGAATGCCCTGATGATCGTCCGGTGATATTTTCCGCTCATGGCGTCCCGAAGTCAGTGCCCGCAGAGGCCTCAAAGCGCGAGATGATCTATGTGGACGCGACCTGCCCGTTGGTCTCGAAAGTGCATGTCGAGGCACAGCGCCATGCGGATGCGGGGTTGCAGATGATCATGATCGGCCACAAGGGCCATCCCGAGACCGTTGGCACCATGGGACAATTGCCCGAGGGCGATGTTCTGTTGGTTGAAACCGTCGAAGATGTGGCCACGGTTGATGTTCGCGATCCGAAGAAACTTGCTTTTGTAACCCAGACCACCCTGTCGGTTGATGACACCAAAGACATCATAGCCGCGCTTCAGGCCCGGTTCCCGGCCATTGTCGGACCACACAAGGAAGACATTTGCTATGCCACGACGAACCGGCAAGAGGCCGTCAAGGCCGTGGCGCCTAAGGCAGACGCTCTGCTGGTTGTGGGTGCGCCGAACTCATCGAACTCGCGCCGTCTGGTCGAGGTCGCCTCGCGCGAGGGCTGCAAATACGCGCAACTGGTGCAGCGCGCCACCGAGATCGATTGGCGCGCGTTGGATGGGATCTCATCCGTGGCCGTCACCGCAGGCGCATCGGCCCCAGAGCTTTTGGTGAACGAAGTGATCGACGCCTTCCGCGCGCATTATGATGTCACCGTCGAATTGGTCGAGACAGCCGTCGAGAACGTCGAATTCAAAGTCCCCCGCGTCCTGAGGCAACCAGCGTGATCGGAGTACCAAAGGCGCCGCTTTTTCTGGGGCTCGCGGGGCTGATCCCGTTTGTTTGGGGTGCGCTGACCTACCTGAGCGGCGACCTGAATGCCTGGGGCGCACAAAACCTTGGCGCGCGTTTTGTGGGACCGTACGTGCAGTTGTTTTATGGCTCGGTCATCTTGAGTTTCATGTCAGGTGTTCTTTGGGGCTTTGCAACTAAAACCTCGGGCAGCAAGGCAGGTTTGTGCTACACTCTGTCGGTCCTGCCCGCGCTTTGGGCCTTTTTCATGACAGGCGGCGGACCGGTTCAAGCAGGTACAAACCTGATTTACGGGTTTGCCGGTTTGTTGATTCTTGATGCCCTGTTCACTTTTTGGCGGCTGACGCCGGTCTGGTGGATGCGGTTGCGCGTCCTGCTGACCGCCGTCGTTGTCGCCAGCCTTGCCGTCGGAGTTTATATGTGACCGACAAACGCACGATCAGCGCCTACACCAACCGATTGGCCGAGTATCTGAATATCCCGTTGCCGCCGGAACAGCTTGAGGCGCGCCAGGCATTTGCTGATGCAGTCGACACTGGGGGCTATGTGCTGGACCTGGGGTCCGGGCCCGGATCAGACAGCAGCTTTCTGATGCGTCAAGGGCTGACGGTACGGGCGCTGGACGTAACGCCTGCCTTTGTTGACCACGCCCGCGACAACGGCGTGGATGCGCATTTGGGCACGTTCAACGACGTCACGGAGACGTCCGTCTATGATGGTGTTTATGCCAGCTTCTCCTTGCTTCATGCGCCGCGCACAGATTTCCCCGGCCACCTTCGGGCAATTCATGAAGCCCTAAAGCCCAAAGGTCAGTTGTTTTTGGGCATGAAACTGGGCACGGGCGAACACAGGGACGCGCTTGAACGTTACTTTACCTATTATACCGAAGCCGAGATCGAAGACGCTCTGACCCAGGCTGGGTTCACGATTGACCGCACCGTCAAAGGGATGGGCAAAGGTCTGGCCGGGTCTTACGAAGGATACATGCTGGTGTTTGCTCATGCCTGACTTGTTTGCCTATACCGACGGTGCCTGTTCCGGCAATCCAGGCCCCGGAGGCTGGGGCGTGCTTTTGCGTGCAATGGACGGGGACACTGTCTTGAAAGAGCGTGAGTTAAACGGGGGCGAGGCCGAGACAACCAACAACCGGATGGAGTTGCTGGCCGCCATCTCGGCCTTGGAAACGCTTGAGCGTTCCTCGAAAATCACCATCGTGACTGACAGCGCCTATGTTAAGAACGGCGTCACCGGCTGGATCTTTGGCTGGAAGCGCAATGGCTGGAAGACCTCGAACAAGAAGCCAGTAAAGAATGTCGATCTGTGGCAACGCCTGGACGAAGCGCAAGAACGGCATGATGTGACCTGGGAATGGGTCAAGGGTCATGCGGGCCACCCAGAGAATGAAAAGGCCGACGAACTGGCCCGCGCGGGCATGGCCCCATTCAAACCTAAGAAGGCGCAGGTGTGACCGCGCTTTCGTTGCTGGATTACGCCTCGGTCCTGATATTTGCTCTGACCGGGGCTTTGGTGGCAAGCCGTGCCCAGCTGGATCTTGTTGGGTTTGCTTTCATGGCTTGCTTGACCGCAGTCGGCGGCGGCACAGTGCGTGATCTGTTGTTGGACCGACATCCGATCTTTTGGGTCGGTCAGCCGGATTACATCCTGATCGCCGTTGCCGCTTCAGTGCTGGTGTTCTTTACCGCACACCTGATGGAAAGCCGCTACAACTGGCTGATCTGGCTGGACAGTTTCGCTCTGTCGGTTGCCGTCGCTGCCGGTACAGGCGCTGCGCTGTCATTGGACCAATCCGGCGTCATCGTCGTGTTGATGGGCGTAACAACCGGGTGTCTGGGCGGGCTGATGCGCGACGTGGTCTGCAACGAGGTGCCGCTGGTGCTGAAGCAGGGCGAGCTTTGTGTTTCATGTGCTTTTGCGGGGTCATTGACGGCAGTTCTGGCCGTTCAGGCCGGAACGGAGCCCGCGCTTGCACTGGCTTTGTGCGCGTTGGTCTGCTGGGCCTTGCGGGCCGGGTCACCGGTGTTTGGCTGGCAATTGCCCGTCTACAAAAGCCGCCCACCGCGCAACTGAGCCTGTCGATGGACGTCAAAGCAATGTGCTGATACCTCTGTGAACATTGCAGCCCGGAGGCCAGCGTGATCTTTAGACTAACATCATTTGCAGCCTGTCTGACCCTGCTAGCCTCATGCGGGGAATACTACACACCAGTCAGTTTCGTTGCGCAGGGCGACCAGATCATTGCCTCCGGCACAATTGATGAAACAACGTTATCCGCTTTTGAGGAGGTCATCGCAAAAAACCCCGAAGCCCGAATTTTGGTTCTTCAATACATCGAAGGATCAGTGGACGATGATGCCAATGTCATCTTCAGCCGCGAAGTGCGCAGGGCCGGTTTCGATACGGTCGTTCCTTCAAACGGTCTGGTCGCCAGCGGCGGCACCGATCTGTTTCTGGCTGGAAACCGCCGCACCCTGCAGCCGGGGGCCTGTGTCGGCGTTCACAGCTGGGCCGGATCGGGATTGGTGGCGACAGAATTGCCCGAGGACGACCCGGAACATGACCGGTACCTGGACTATTTCAAAGACATCGGAGTGGATGCGGAGTTTTACTGGTATACCCTGTTCGCTGCCCCAGCCGACAGCATGCACTGGATGACCGCCGCTGAGGCGAACCAATACGACATGACCACGCGGGGTGCTCCGGCGCTTGGATCGGCCACGGTCTGCGACGAGCGGTAAATCACCCCGTCAGCAAGCGCGCACCGATTTCCTTGATGAATTTTGCGGCCACCATTGCGGTCATACCGTAAGGGTCGCGATGCGGATTGAGCTCGACAATGTCTGCCCCGACCAACTGACCTTCGAACCGGTGGATCAGGTCGATGACCTCGCGCGTGCTCAGCCCTCCGGGTTCGTGATGCGAGACACCAGGGGCAAAAGCAGGATCCAGCGCATCCAGATCCAGTGACAAATAGACAGGGCCATCAAAGGAAATCTGCAGGTCGGGGCTCCAGTTTCGCATGTCGATCACCTCGACCCCGAATTTATCAGCCTGTTCGCGCTGATGGGCGTTCATGGTGCGGATGCCGACCTGCACCAATCGGTTGATCGGGCAATTCTCCATCACCCGCGCAAAGGGACAGCCATGGCCCAGTGGGCCGATGTCTTGCTGGTCGTACAGATCAGGATGGCTGTCGATATGCAGGATGTTCAACCCTTGGTAACGATCCGCATGGGCTTTGATCAGCGGATAGGCTACGGAATGATCCCCGCCCAGAGACAACAGGCGCGCGCCAGTTGCGATCCGCTTGGCTGCTTCGGCTTCGATCCGGTCAATCGGTTCCTGTCCGCGCATTTCGAACACGTCAAGATCTCCGGCATCGCAAAATCGCATGCTTGCACCCAGATCAGTGCCATCCTCAGCAGTCAGGTTGGCGGCGCCGGAATGCAGCGCCTCGCGGATGCGTCCGGGGTTAAAGGCCGGGCCTTGCAGGAACGAGGAATGCAGATCCAGAGGCACCCCCATCAGGGCTACATCCCCAGGCTTCAGATCGTACTGCATCAAGATCCTCCAAATCGTTTAGACACGATCTGGCCGGGCAAAAGGTACTAGGTCAAGGGGTTAGCGGCGCAGGTAAGTCTGCCAGATCCAGATCACCAGCAACGCACCAAGGATCGCCCCGACAAAGCCAGACATCCAGCCCATTACCGTCGCCAAAAACCGCAGCAGAAGCCCGCCGATCAGAGCCCCAATAATGCCGATCAACATGGTTGTCGGGATATCCGCCTCGATCCGCATCAGTCGGGTGGCCAGAAATCCGGCGGCAGCACCGATGACGATCAGGGCGACAATGGGCATCTCATTTCCTCCAGTGGGTCGGCACAATGATCAGGGCACCAACGGATGAGATCACCGCATCCAGACCCGGAGGACCAAAGCTGATGCCGAACATGATGCGCAAGAAATAGAACAAAAATGCCCCGCCTACACAGATGATGATCGATTGCAAATAGCCGTTATGGGTAAAACCGGTCTGTTCGGACAGGTAGCCCACGATCCCCGCAATCACGACGGTGCCCATCAACACCATGAACATATGGCTCTACTCCGAAGATAACCGAGCGCCAGTTGGTATTGCCCAGCCCCGCAGAAACGTTTCCCTATCCTGCGCGCCTTTGCCTGCCCTTTGCAAGCGCAGCAGTTCAACGGCCCCCTGCCCACAAGCCACATGCAGATCCTGGTTCAGAACCTCACCCGGTGCACCATGCCCCTCTGCAAGGCGCGACGCCAGCAGCTTGATGCGTTCACCATCCATTTCGGTCCAAGCCCCGGGAAAAGGCGAAAGGCCCCGGATTTTCCGGTCAACCTCGACCGACGGGCGGCTCCAGTCGATGCGCGCCTCAGACTTGTCGATCTTAGCGGCATAGGTCACACCGCTCTCAGGTTGCGGGTCGGGCACCAGGTCCGGCAGCTTGGCAAGTGCGTCGACGATCAACACGGCCCCAAGGATCGAAAGCCGGTCATGCAGTTGCGCGGTGGTTTCTTCGGATTCAATTTCAGTTGCCTGCCGCAGCAAAACCGGACCAGTGTCCAGACCAGCCTCCATCTGCATGATGCAAATCCCGGTCTCGGCATCGCCGGACATGATCGCCCGATGAATCGGCGCAGCCCCGCGCCAACGCGGCAGCAGGCTGGCGTGGATGTTCAGGCACCCATGCTTGGGCGCATCCAGAACGGTTTGCGGTAGGATCAGGCCGTAAGCCACCACAACGGCCACATCCGCGTTCAGCGCGGCAAAGGCGTCTTGCTCCTCGGCTGATTTCAGCGAAACGGGATGGCGCACGAGCAAGCCCAGAGCCTCGGCCCGGGCGTGAACGGGCGTTGGGCGGTCTTTCTTGCCGCGACCAGCGGGGCGCGGAGGCTGACAATAGACAGCAGCAATTTCGTGCCCGGCCTCGACCAGCGCATCCAGCACCGGAACTGAGAAATCCGGGGTTCCCATGAAGATAACGCGCATCTTTACCCCTGCTTTTTGGCTTTGCGCAGCAGTATGTCGCGTTTGACCTTGCTGAGACGGTCGAAAAACATCTTCCCGTTCAGGTGATCGATCTGATGCTGCACGCTGGTAGCGTCGATCCCGACAAAGTCACGACGGTCCACCATACCCTGTTCGTTCAGGAACTTTACGGTCACTGCACGCGGGCGTTTGATCTTGGCCGAAACGCCGGGCAAGTTCGGGCTGGCCTCTTCATGTTCGCGAAGTTCGATCGAGCTGTGCAGGATTTCCGGGTTCGCCAGACGCACGGCCTTGCCACGTTCTGCTGAAGCATCAACCACGGCCAGACGCAGCATCACACCGATCTGTGGCGCGGCCAGACCAACACCGGGCATCGCTTCCATCGTGTCAATCATGTCATCCCACACGGCGCGAATTTCATCGGTGATTTCAGCCACCTCATCCGCTTTGGTGCGCAGACGTTTGTCCGGCCAGGGCAAGCAGGTGCGCACGGTCATGAGCGCGCTTTCTCGCGTTTCAGCTTTTGCATCTTGCGCGTGATCATTTGTCGTTTCAGCGGTTTGAGATAGTCGATGAAGAGCTTGCCGTTCAGATGGTCAATCTCATGCTGCACGCAGGTGGCCCAAAGCCCATCAAAGGTTTCCTGCTGCAGATTGCCGTTTTGATCCATCCAGGTGACATCCACCACCTTAGGGCGGGTCACTTCGGCGTATTGATCGGGGATCGACAGGCAACCTTCCTCATAGACATTGGTTTCATCCGATGATGCGATGACCTCGGGGTTGAACATGATCAGGGGGCGCGGGGTTTCACCTTCTTCTTTGACACAATCCAGAACAATCAACCGATCCAGCACACCGATCTGCGGCGCGGCCAGGCCGATGCCGGGCGCGTCATACATGGTTTCCAGCATGTCATCAGCCAGTTTGCGCAGCTCGTCCGTTAGGTCGCCCACGGGCGCGCAGACCTTCTTCAGGCGGGGATCGGGATGGATCAGGATATTGCGTTTCATGAGGCTGATTTAGGCCATCCCGCCTCGCGCCGCAACGCCCCCCTTGCACCTGCCTGATTTGCGGTTAGCTTTCGTCCAACAGAACGGAGCAGACATGACTTTCAACGACCTGATCGATCGCCGGGGCACCAACAGTTCCAAATGGGATAAGATGGAGATGCTCTATGGTGTCTCACCCGAGGATGGGCTGGCCATGTGGACGGCCGATTCCGACTACCAAACAGCGCCTTGCGTGATCGACGCTTTGCGTAAAGCCGCAGATCAAGGCGTTTTCGGGTATTCGTGGACGCACCCGGATTATCTCGCTTCGATCCAATGGTGGATGAAAAGCCGTCATGACTGGGAAATCGACACGGATTGGATCCTGACGACCCAAGGTCTGGGCAATGCAATCGCGCTGTCGCTGGATGTTTGGACCGAGCCGGGCGATGGCATCGTGATCTTCACCCCGGTCTACCACGAGTTTGCCCATAAAGTGAACAAATCGGGCCGCCGTGTCGTGGAATGCCCGCTGGTGCGTGATGGCGACAGCTATGGGCTTGATTTGGACGACGCGCAGTCGCGGCTGGACGGGTCCGAAACGATGCTGCTGTGGTGTTCGCCGCAAAACCCATCGGGTCGGGTCTGGACGCCAGAGGAACTGTGCGCTGTGGCCGCGTTTGCCGAACGCAACGGCTTGATCCTGGTGTCCGATGAGATCCACCACGATCTGGTTTACCCCGGCACCAAATTTGTGCCGATGGATGTGGCAGCGCCTGATGCACGGCCTTGGACCGTGACCCTGACCGCGGCGTCAAAGACCTTCAACATCGCGGGTCAGCGCACTGGCAACATGATCATCCCCGACCCAAAACTACGCACAGCTATGAAGAACCGGCTTCAGGCGCTGGATTACGATCCCGGTGCATTGGGCGTGGAAATGATCACCGCCGCTTACAGCCCGGAAGGGGCCGAATGGGTGGATGCCCAGGTCGCACATCTGGAAGGCAACAAGCGTTTGTTTGATCAGACCATTGCCGGGATTCCGGGCCTGTGGTCGATGCCTTTGCAGGCAACTTATCTGGCCTGGGTCGATTTCTCGGGCACCGGTATGGATCACGACGAATTTGTCCGCCGCCTGCGTGAGGACGCAAAAATTGCAACCTCCTCAGGCCCCGGTTTCGGAACGGGTGGCGAAACGTTTGAGCGGTTCAACCTCGCCACCCAGCGCGCGCGGGTCGAAGAAGCCTGTACGCGGTTGAAACGGGCCTTCGGTGATTTGCAGTAAGACATGATTTGGCTGGGATTGATTTGCCTGGCCCTGTTGATCGTAGGTGCCAGCCAGCTTGGCTGGCACTTTTTGTGCCTCGCCGATCCGCGCCCGTGGTTACGCCCCGAACTTAACGTTTCGATCCTAACCTGATCGAGAAAACCGCCCGAAGACCGGACATGAGGCCAGATTGCATCGTCGAACGCCTGAATGGCCATCATTGGAGCCTGACTAAAACCGGTACAACGAAAGAAATCAGGCCTTAATCTTCGTGCCCCAACAAAGCAATCGGCGCGTCCGGCACGCGATAGAAATCCAGCGGAGCCCTGTCATGCGCCGCCGTGCTGCGTTTGAATTCATACCGCATCTCACCACCCTCATCTTCGTCCGCGACGATCAGACATTGGTAGAGATGGTTGGCCCCATCATAGATATCGACCAGACCGCGCAAACGCGGCGTAGTTTCAGCCTCAACTGTGAATCCATCCTTCCACAGTTTGAGGATTTTGTAGGTATTGTTGCCCATTTCCACCCTTAGACGGCTGGCTTTCTTCAGCGTGGCGATTCGGGCAGCGTCCAACTCGGCGCGTATTTCCTTTGAAACATAAGTACTCATTAATCCGTTCCCCCGTGAATGACTTCTATTGTGCGGGAAAGGTTGTAAAAATCCAGTGAAGGAGATCACGGAAATCGAAGCCGGTACAAATTGTTGCCCGGATATCCCAACCGCGACTGTGCGCTAACGCAGGGATTTTGCGCGGCCATTCGCATAGGAACGGGTCCTGCTTGGGCTTATCTTTGACGAAACGCTCTTGCGGAGGAAAAGGTATGGGCCTGCTGGTCGACGGAACATGGCACGACACTTGGTATGACACGAAATCGACAGGCGGCGCATTCAAACGCAGCGCGGCGCAATTTCGCAATTGGCTGACAGCCGACGGCAACGCGGGGCCGTCCGGCAAGGGCGGTTTCAAGGCGGAGGCCGGGCGCTATCACCTCTATGTCAGCTATGCCTGCCCATGGGCACATCGCACGCTGATCTTTCGCGAGCTGAAAGGGTTGAGCGATCTGATTTCAGTCTCTGTTGTGTACCCCGACATGTTGGGCAAGGGCTGGACTTTTGAAAAAGACGATCATGGCGCGACGGGCGATGACCTCTATGGGTTCAGCTACGCGCATCAGATCTACACCAAGGCTGACCCCTCCTATTCCGGGCGCGTGACGGTGCCGATCCTGTGGGACAAGCAGCAAGAGACCATTGTCTCGAATGAAAGCTCGGAAATTATCCGCATGTTCAATTCCGCCTTCAACGGGATCACGGGCAACACCGATGACTACTGGCCCGAGGCGATGCGGGACGAAATCGAAGAGGTCAACGCCCGCATCTATTCAGACGTGAACAACGGCGTCTACAAGTCCGGTTTCGCCACTTCACAAGAAGCATATGACGCCGCTGTGGGCCCGCTGTTCGAGACACTGGACTGGCTTGAAGAGCGCCTGTCCCGCAATCGGTATTTGATAGGGGGTCGGATCACCGAGGCTGACTGGCGACTGTTCACAACACTGATCCGTTTTGATCCGGTCTATCACTTGCATTTCAAGTGCAACAAGCGCCGTCTGATCGACTACCCCAACCTTTGGGCCTATACGCGTGAGTTGTATCAGTGGCCGGGTGTCGCGCCCACGGTGAACATGAACCATATCGTGCGCCACTATCACTTTAGCCACAACAGCATCAATCCACACCGGATCATCCCGACGAACCCTGTGCTGGACTATATGGAACCGCACCGACGCGATCAGCGCCCCGCTGCGTAATGTTCAACCATCGCCGCCAGGTCCTCTGGCGGTGTTTCGCTTTGCACATAGGCACAGGCATTCGGGCTGTGGGCAAAGATCGAACCGTCCGAGAAAAAGGTGGTGTTGGTGACAAAGATCACCCGCGCCTCGGGGCGGCGATAGCTTGCGAAATCGGCCACGGCTAATGCGCTGCCGGTTTCCAGAACCAGATCCAGCACGATGATTTCGAAATCCGTGCCGTAAAGCGCCAGAATGGCGGCCTCCTGCGTCTCGACCAGCGTGACCTCGGCGCCTTGCCGTTCCAGATGCCTTTTCCAGACCCGACCAAGGTCGGGGTTACTCTCAACAATCAGAACTTTCATTTGCAACAACCTCGGCACTTGATATGGTGAGTGGTGCCGACCCCCGTGATCCGTGATCTCGTTATTTCCTTAACAAAGTGTTAACAGCGCCCCCACAGCTCCGTGATCTAGCGGATTTGCTTGTAAAAGAGGCGAAAATCCGCTTGAAACGCGCCAAAACCGGTCATTTCCCGCAGAGAGAGCAGATGAGCACATTGGATCACGGTCTGGACCCACGCGCGGTGCGCGACCACGGCGGCGGGCTGGACAGAGCGATCATCAGATATGGCGGTCAACGTGGCGACTGGATTGATCTGTCGACCGGAATCAACCCACATCCCTATGAGATTACAGGACTGACCGCAGGGGATTGGACTGAGCTGCCGGATCATGGTGCTTTTGAACGACTTAGCAATGCCGCGCGCCGGTTCTGGAACGTGCCGGATGGGGCAGCGATCCTTCCCGCACCCGGGGCATCAGCCATTATCGCCCGAATCCCAGCCCTGGCTAAATCCGGCACGGTTCAAATCACGCCACCCACCTATAACGAACACGCGGCCGCCTTTACATCTCAGGGGTGGAGTGTTCAGGCAAACACGCCCGGAGACGCCCGAGTGATCGTGCACCCGAACAATCCCGACGGGCGTATCTGGCTGGAAAGCGATGTCTCTGCCCCGCTGACCGTAATTGATGAAAGCTTTTGCGACGTCACGCCCGACGCCTCTCTGATCCATCTGGCAGACCGCCCCGGCGTGATCGTGTTGAAGAGCTTTGGCAAGTTCTGGGGATTGGCCGGAATGCGACTTGGTTTTGCGATCGGGCGGCCAGATGTGATTGGCCAGCTGAATGCTCTGACTGGCCCCTGGTCGGTGTCAGGCCCTGCCCTGCGGGTCGGAACTCAGGCCCTGTCAGACACCGGCTGGGCGGACTCTATGCGTGCGCGGCTGGCAGATGAGGCATCTCGACTGGATACGCTGCTGACAACCAAAGGTGCCGAGGTCGTTGGCGGCACAAGCCTGTTCCGTCTTTATCAGGTTGATGATGCCGAGAAATGGCGGGATCGGCTTGCTAAGACCCATATCTGGAGCCGCATCTTTCCTTATTCGACCACCTACCTGCGCCTCGGGCTGCCGCCTGCAAACGGGTGGGATCGGCTGGAGGCCGCGCTGTGAGCCTTGGCCTGATGCTGGTCTGTGCCATGTGTCTGGACGCAGCGCTGGGAGAGCCCGACTGGCTATGGTCGCGCGTCAAACACCCGGCAGTGATGATCGGAAATTTGATTGCCTGGCTGGATAATCGCTTAAACCACGGGGCATCACGACGATTGAAAGGTGCGGGCGTGCTTGCCGTACTGGTCGGCGGTGCATGTGGACTTGGATGGGCAATGTCCATGCTGGGGCCTGTGGCCGAGATCCTGCTTTGCACGATCCTGCTGGCACAGAAATCGCTGGTTGAACATGTGCGAGCAGTGGGCGACGGTCTGCTGACCTCAGTGGACGAGGGGCGGGCACAGGTGGCCATGATCGTCTCACGCGATACGCGGGACATGACCGAGGCGCAGGTGGCGCGTTCGGCCATCGAAAGCGCGGCGGAAAACCTCAGCGACGGGGTCATTGCGCCTGCTTTCTGGTTTCTTGTCGCAGGGTTGCCGGGGTTACTGATTTACAAGGCCGTGAATACCGCCGACAGCATGATCGGTTATCGCAATGAAAAGTACAGCGAGTTTGGATGGGCCTCGGCCCGGTTCGATGACCTGCTAAACCTGATCCCTGCCCGCCTGACCTGTGTGCTGATCGTGGCGCTCTCGGGGCAGCGGTCGCGCTGGCGCGAAATTGTGGGGGATGCGCGCCGCCATATCTCGCCCAATGCAGGCTGGCCCGAGGCCGCGATGGCTCGCGCGCTGAACGTCGCCCTGGCAGGGCCACGCAGCTATGATGGAAAGCTGCGGGACCTGGCCTGGGTCAATGGCGACGCGCCGCGCGAGATCGGGGCGGCGGAGGTTTTCCGCGCATGTCACATGTTGTGGAGCGTTTGGGGGCTTGCGCTTGGGCTCGTGTCGGTGTGGGTTGGGGTCAATCTGATTTTCTGACGGGTCTCTTCATGCGTTTACTCTCTGGGCTGATTGCAGCCGCGTTGTTTGCCTCTCCTGCCTTTGCCCAATGTGGGGGTGGGTTCAATTCCTTTGTCAAAGGGCTGAAGACCGAAGCGGTACAACAAGGCTTTGACAAATCCACCGTGAACGCGTTTTTCAAAGGGGTGCAGCAAGACAATGCCGTACTCAGGGCCGACAGGGCGCAAGGGGTGTTTCAGAAACCGTTCATCGAGTTTTCGCGCCGTCTGATTTCAGCCAACCGGATAGAGCGCGGGCAGGCCATGTCGCGCAAATATGATGCGGTCTTTGATCGGATCGAGCGTGAATACGGCATCTCTCGCGGCGTGCTGCTGGCATTCTGGGCGTTCGAGACCGACTATGGGTCATTCCAGGGCGACTTCAACACCCGCAACGCGCTGGTGACTTTGGCGCATGATTGTCGCCGGCCAGAACTCTTCCGCCCACAAATCTTCGCCGCCATCGAACTGTATCAGAACGGCGATTTCGACCCGGCCCGAACAACAGGCGCATGGGCCGGAGAGATTGGAATGGTCCAGATGCTGCCGCGCGACATTTTGGAAAACGGCGTCGACGGTGATGGCGACGGGCATGTCCGCCTGAAAACCTCTGCCGCTGATGCGCTGATGTCCGGGGGCAAAATGCTGTCGCATCTGGGCTGGCGCGCAGGCGAGCCTTGGCTGCAAGAGGTCACGGTGCCCGCACAGATGGACTGGTCCCTGTCCGGCCCCGGCAAACCGCGTTCGGTGGCCGACTGGCAAGCCATGGGCGTGCAGGCGCGCAGCGGGTCGTTGGCCAACTTGCCTGCCTCGCTGATCCTGCCGCAAGGGCGCAATGGTCCGGCCTTTTTGGCCTACCCGAATTTCGACGTCTATTTCGAATGGAATCAGAGCTTTGTCTACGTTCTGACCGCGGCTTATTTTGGTACACGACTGGAAGGGGCACAAATCTATGATGCGGGCAACCCGGCGCAAGGTTTGAATGGCGCGCAAATGAAGCAATTGCAAACCAAACTGCAAGCCAAAGGGTATGACGTGGGCAAGATCGACGGGATTCTTGGGGCCGGCACACGTGCCGCGGTGCAGGCTGAACAGGCCCGCTTGGGCCTGCCTGCAGATGCCTGGCCAACGGTCGACTTGCTGAACCGGCTTTGACTTGGCACGCCGCGTTTAACTGTCGTCGAACACAGGGCGCGGCGCACCGTTGTCGTCCAAAGCGACGAATACGAACTCGGCTTCCGTAACCTTTTTTCCATTCTGCGATTGCCTCGGGCGTGCCCAGACATCCACGTGAACACGAATGGATGTGCGCCCGACATGCGTCAGCGCCGCATACAGTGTCACTTCGTCCCCAACTTTGACCGGTTGCAAGAATTGCATGGCCTCAACGGAAACGGTCGCGGCGCGTCCTTGCGCCACACGCGCCGCCATATTACCCGCCGCCAGATCCATTTGTGACATCAGCCACCCGCCAAAAATATCACCAGCCGGGTTGGTATCCGCGGGCATTGCAATCGTTCGAATGACCAGAACACCTTCGTCCTGCTGACGACCATGTGAGCCGCGTTGCTTTCCTAAAGCGAGCCGGTCGTCGGTGTCTTCTGCCACAGGTTCAATCCCTTCCTAAGCCATAGACTGGCATGGTCCTCCGTTCAGTCTGGCAAGGTTTCCTACCAAAATGAAGAGAGCACCAGCTTTGCGCTCAGGTCGAGCGCCTCAATTTCGAAAAGCATTAATCAGACCGGACGGGATAGCGATCTCCTTTCTGATCAATCAGAATCAGCCGTTCACCGCTTCGTACATAAAGATCACACCGGCTGAATCCGTTTCGATAGGCGATACAAACGCTGCCGTCCTCGGAGATGGAATAGGTGCCGAAAGCCGAGTCTCCGCTGGCATAGGTATAGGAATAAGCCCCACCAGCCGAGAATTTGGCCTGACCATCATCGTAGAAGGTGATCGTTTGGCCTGCCAAAGCGTCAAGCTCTGCTGATGTCAGAGGAGTGTCCCCGGACTTTAAAGGCCAGTCTGCAGCATAAGCAAAGCTTGCTACGAACAGGGCGGGGATCAGAAATCGTGTCATGCGCCCAAGCTAGCGCGATCCGAACGCAAACGTTGTAAACTTGCAGTGAACGGTCACGCGACCATCTGTTCGGCCTTTTTCAGATCAACCGAGACCAGCTGGCTCACGCCTTGTTCCTGCATCGTGACGCCGAACAATCGGTCCATCCGTGCCATTGTCACTGCGTGGTGGGTGATGATCAGAAAGCGTGTGTCGGTTTGGCGGCACATCTCGTCCAGCAAGTCGCAAAAGCGCGTGACGTTGGCGTCGTCCAGCGGCGCGTCGACCTCGTCCAACACACAGATCGGTGCGGGATTGGCGAGGAAGACACCAAAAATCAGCGCGGTCGCAGTAAGGGTTTGTTCCCCGCCCGACAACAGGCTGAGGGTCGACAGTTTCTTGCCCGGCGGCTGGCACATGATCTCAAGCCCCGCATCGAGCGGATCGTCGCTTTCAACCATGACCAAGTTGGCCTCGCCACCCCCAAACAGGTGCTTGAAAAGCATCGCGAAGTTCGAGTTCACCTGTTCAAACGCGGTCAGCAGACGTTCGCGCCCTTCGCGGTTGAGGCTTGCGATACCGCTGCGCAGGGCCTTGATCGCCTCTTCCAAATCGGCCTTTTCGCTGCTGAGCGTGTCGAACTCTTCCTGAACTTCTTTGCTGTCTTCTTCCGCCCGCAGGTTCACCGCACCCATGGCGTCGCGTTGACGCTTGTGGCGGTTCACCTCAGATTCCAGAACATCCGCCGCAGGCATCTGGTCGGGGTTCACATCCAACTGGTTCAGCAACTGGTTCGGGGTCAGTTGTTGATCCTCAGCGATCCGTTCTGCCGCAGCGACCACACTTTCCTTTGCCGCATCACAGCGCGCCTCAGCCGCCGCGCGGCTTTCGCGCGCTTCCGACGCCAGGCGTTCCGCTTCACGTTCTGCCAGAACAACCTCACGCTGCTGGGCCTCAGCCTCGGCCAGCTTGTCCGCAGCCTCTGCCCGGCGCGCTTCGGCAGCTTCGATCAATTCGTTCAGCTCTTCCCGCGCTTCGGCGATTTCTGCCGGTGCGGCCATGGCCTCGGTCAGTTCCTCTTCCGAACTTTCCTTGCGCTCAGCCAATTCCGAAATCCGCTTTTCAGCGGTTTCCAATCGGTGCCGCCACCCGCTGAGATCCTTAGTGACCTCTTGCGAGCGGCGGGTGCGTGCGTCCCCCTCACGACGCAGCTCATCATGGGTCGAACGGTGGGTCAGCATCGTGATCCGCGCCGCCTCGACAGTTTGTTTGATGTCTTCGACCTCGGCACGTGCACTGTCGAGATCGCCCAAGCCATTCAATGCGCCCTCGGCTTCGCGCAGTTGCGCGCGGGCCGCCATAGCGTCTTCCTTGTGGCGATCTACGGCAAGGGTCAAAGTCTCCAGCTTGCCCTGCGCCAGATTACGATCCGCTTCGGCGCGGCTGAGCAAGCGCGCAGTTTCGGCCATGCGCTGATCCGCAGCACGGCGGGCTTCTCGCGCACGGCGGTCGGCCTCAGTCACATCCGCCAATTGCCGCGACAGCGCCTCATGCGCGGCGCGCGCACCTTCTGCCTGCGCCTCGGTGCGGGCAAGTTCCTGTTTCAACGCTTCCAGCTTGTTGAGCTGCTCTAACCGTAGCGCTGCCGCGCTTGGGGCATCCTCGGCCCACGCCCGGAACCCATCCCAACGCCACAGGTCGCCTGAGCGGGATACAAGCCGCTGCCCCGGTTTCAAAGACGCCTGCAAGCGTGCGCCTTGATCAGCATCTATAACACCGATCTGCGCAATCCGACGGCTGAGACGATCCGGGCCGGAGACGTGCAGCGCCAGCGGTTCAACCCCATCCGGCAAAGGCTGATCCCCGTCATAGCCCGCCACCTGCACCCAGCCAGAGGGGCCATCGCCGTCGACCAGCGGCGCGCGCAGATCATCGGCCAACGCGGCGCCCAGAGCCTTTTCAAAGCCCGGCTCGACGCGCAACAAATCCAGCACTTGACCACCTTCAGCGGTGTCGCGTTCCACCAGCTTGGCCAGCGCCGTGGTTTCGGCCCGGATCGCACCAAGCTCACCTTCGGCCTCAGAACGCTGTGCGCGCGCTTCGGCCTCGCGGGCTTGCGTTTCGTTGCGCAGCTCATCTGCAGCAGCCAGAGCCTCTTCTGCGGCTTCCGCTGCTTCTCGGGCTTCCTCTTCGCCCTCAAGGGCTGCTTCGAACGCTTCGCTGGCGCGGGTCAGGGCTGTCTTGGCCTCATCCACAGCCTGTCGTGCCTTTTCCTCTTCGCCCTCAGACCGGGCCAATGTCTTGCGACTGTCTTCTACCAATCGCTGTGCCGATTGATGCCGTGCAACAAGGCGAGCCATATCTTCGGTCTGTTGCGACAGGTGGTCTTCACGGTCCTGCAGAATCGAGGCTGCTTCGCGTGCGATTTCTGCCGCTTCGGCCACTTTCTCGTCATGACCCTCGGCTGCTTTCGCCAGCTCGCGCGCTTCCCATTCCAGGCGCTCGATCATCTGGCCCGCGTCGCGGTTCAGACCGGTTTCTCGTTCAATATCATTGCCAAGCTGCTGGATACGGTTGGTCAGTGTCTCAATGGTTTGCCGCGCGCGGGTTTCCTGATCCGCAAGCTGATCGCGCTGCACCTGCTGGCGTTGCAAGACAGCCGCAGCAATGGCCTCTTCTTCCCGCAAAGGCGGCAAAGTTTCCTCGATTTCAGCCCGTTTTGCAGCAGCGGCGCGCGCCTCAGCTTCGGCACGAGAGGCTTCGGCGATACGTTCACGCAGCTTATCTTCAGCCTGCTGGCGGGCCATATCGGCCTCTTTCCAGCGCCGATAGAGCAGCATCCCTTCGGCCTGACGCAGTTGCTCGCCAATCTCGCGGTATCGTGCAGCTTGGCGGGCCTGGCGCGCCAGTTGAGCCAATTGCCCACCAAGCTGCTCCAGAACGTCATCGACGCGGGTCAGGTTCGCCTCGGTGCCCTTCAGCTTCAATTCGGCTTCGTGACGACGCTGATACAGACCCGAGATCCCAGCAGCTTCTTCCAGAATGCGGCGGCGCGCGCGGGGTTTGGCGTTGATCAATTCGGCGATGCGGTTCTGCCCGACCAGCGCAGGCGAATGCGCCCCGGTCGAGGCATCGGCGAACAGCATCTGTACATCGCGCGCGCGCACATCCTTGCCGTTGGTTTTGTAAGCGCTGCCAACATCGCGGGTGATGCGCCGCACGATCTCCAACTGATCGCTGTCGTTGAACCCGGATGGCGCGAGGCGTTCCGAGTTGTCCATGGTCAGGACAACCTCGGCAAAATTGCGCGCGGGCCGCGTGGCTGCACCGGCAAAAATCACATCCTCCATCGCACCGCCACGCATGGATTTGGGGCGATTCTCGCCCATCACCCATCGCAAAGCTTCCAGAAGGTTGGACTTGCCGCAGCCATTTGGCCCCACCACACCTGTCAACCCGTCCGCGATGATCAGATCGGTCGGATCAACAAAGCTTTTGAAGCCGGTCAGTTTGAGCTTGCTGAAACGCAATGGCAGCGTGTCCCGTGATTCCTATGAGTTGAAAGTCTGCGCAAGGGATAGGGTCCGAGTCAACGGAGTTGCGCAGGATATGGGATATCATTTTGAGTTATCCACAATATCTTGCCGGAATACCCGAAAATACGCGTATATCAATATGGTGTGCACTCAAAGACCTGATAGCCGTAGTCATCCCCAACGTTTTCGTAGATGCCATAGTCGATGCATTCATAATTGGGCGTAGAAACAGCGGTCAGCAGCAACCGCTCGCCAGCGTCTCGATCGCAGCCCAAAACACCAACCGTTACCGCCGCATCGCCCAGCACATCCAGAATCGGACAACCCGAAACCTGAGCCATCGCAAGGGCAGCCCGGTCTCGGACCGGACCCAGCCGGGGTGCGTATTGCGCGTTGACCCGAACCGCTTCGGCCAGCTCACCGCGCACGCGCACGTCGAATACGCTGCCATTCACCGCCACGCGCGTGGCAGGCACGTCACGAAAATGAGGGGTTCCGGCCGCGCAGGCAGCCAACAGCAGAGGGGCAAGACACCGGATCATGCCGCAGAGTTGCAGGATTTTGGTTAACAGAACCTTTCCGCGCCTCAGGTCCGGAGAACTTCTCCCAACCGGCGAATACCCTCGCGGATTGATGCCTCATCAGAATTTGAAAAGCTAAGTCGAATGGTATTGGCGCCGCTGCCATCCGGGTAGAATGCCTGTCCCGGCACAAAGGCCACTTTCACCGTGTCCAACGCACGCGCCAGAAATTCAGACCCACTAGCCTCAGCAGGCAGCGTGACCCAAATGAACATACCGCCCTCGGGCCGGGTCCACTCAACCCCCTCGGGCATATGCTGTTCCAACGCGTCCAGCATCACATCGCGACGGGTTTGATAAACCGCACGCACTTGGGGAATATGGCTGTCAAAACACGCTTGCGCCACGTCATGAACGGCCATTTGGTTTATGGTCGCCGAATGCAGGTCCGCCGCCTGCTTCAACAAAACCAACTGAGATATGATCGGCTTGGGCGCCACGACCCAGCCCATGCGCAGCCCCGGCGACAGGGTTTTTGAGAAACTGCCGCAATAGATTGTCCTACAGTTTTCGATAGACCCTTTCCGAGCCAGCTCCAAAGACAGGATCGGTGGGATCGGATCCCCGTCATAGCGCAACGCCTGATAGGCCCCGTCTTCGATTATGGCGCAATCCAACTCTTCTGCCAGATCCAACAAAACCTCCCTGCCTTGCAGATCCAGAGTTTCGCCGGTTGGGTTGGCAAAGTCTGCCGACAGGTAAGCGAATTTCACCGCCCCATCCCCGGCTGCTGCCTTGTATTCCGCGGCCCCGCTGTTGCCGTTCAACCGATCAAACCGGGGTTCATACGCATTGAACGCAGCAAGCGCGCCCAGATAGGTGGGCCATCCAACCAGGGCCGTGTCACCGGGGGACAGAAACAACTTGCCCAGGTAGTCCAGCGCCTGCTGCGACCCTGACGTGATCAGGATGTTGTCGATGTCACACGTCACTCCAATCTCGCGCATATGCTGCCCCAGCCATTCGCGCAGCGGGACATAACCTTCGCTGACCGAATATTGCAGTGCCTGGGCTTGTGTCTCTGGTCCCAGCGCCGCTTGAAACGCCTGCGCAAACGCGTTGGCTGGGAACAACGCTGGATCCGGAATGCCGCCCGCAAACGAAATGATCCCTGGTTGGTCGAGCAGTTTCAACAGCTCTCGGATTTCTGATGCCTTCATCCGGGAAGCCCGGGTGGCAAACAATGTGTTTTGGGACATGAGGCTCCTCCGATCTCAATTCCGGGCAGCCTACGGCGGTCTATTTTAAAGTCAATAATGCTGACCTTTTATTTCAAGCGATTTGAACGGGCATCCTTGAACGCGTCATGCGCTCGTGGTCAAATGACTTGACCAAATCAGGAACTCTGATGCCCTTTCACAAAGTCGAAACCGAAAAACTCTCGCTTGCTGTTGTTCGCCAGATCGAGCTTTTGATCTTGCGTGGCATCCTGCGCCCCGGCGAGCGTTTGCCCCCGGAACGCGATCTGGCCGAGCGGATGGGCGTGTCACGCCCGTCCCTGCGCGATGCGATTTCCGAGCTTCAGGCGCAGGGATTGCTGACCGCCAAAGCCGGGTCCGGTATATATGTGGCCGATGTTCTCGGATCGGCTTTTGCTCCGGCCCTGATCCGATTGTTTGGCAGCCATGACGAAGCGGTCTTTGACTATCTGTCCTTTCGCCGCGACATGGAAGGGTTGGCAGCTGAAAGGGCCGCACGGCAAGGCTCTGACAGCGACCTGAAAGTGGTTCAGGCGGTCTTTGACAAGATGCAGGCGGCCCATGACCGGAACGCAGCGGATGATGAGGCGCGATTGGATGCCGAATTCCACATGGCCATCATCGAAGCCAGCCACAATGTCATCATGCTTCACATGATGCGTTCGATGTACGATCTGTTGGTACAAGGCGTGTTTTATAACCGTCAGACGATGTTCCAACAGCGGGCCACGCGCGAGGCGATTTTGGACCAGCACCGGGCCATAAACGAAGCGTTACAAACGCGAAATCCTTCGGCTGCTCGCACCGCGATCGAACAGCATCTGGATTTTGTGGAGCGTTGCATGGCGGATCAAAGAAAGTCCGACCAGAACGAAGCCATTGCGCAGCAGAGATTGCAACACGAGGCCGGGCGGGAGTGAACGCTACCCCTAGTAGACGGCCGAACGACAAATAGCTGAATTACGCGGCCCCGGTTGCAACGGGGATCAGATGTTGCGGTAAAGGTTTTCCGCTGCTTTCTCCCAAATGATGATCGGGGGCCAGTGTTGTCAAAGCCGGATCGATGAACAACCTGGCACCACGGTCGCGTAACTGTTTATGCAGCATCACATGTTCGCACACCTGATGACCTTTCTCGTCCCGACAAGAATACCGCAAACCTCTCAAGGCTCGGGTTTTGTACAACCCAGCACCACCAAAGGCACTGTCGACCGGGATCAGCGGCGTTTCGGCTGGAATATGGAACTGCCGGTCAAAAACCGCCGACTTCAGCAAAGCCTTGCGCCACTTTAGACGTCCAAACAGCGGTCTGCGCGTGTTTTGAATGCGTTGCCAGACGTCTTCGTCACACCAGCCGGGGCAGCGCAAGGCGTAGATGTCGTAATATGCAGGTTTGGAATTGGCAAAGACACCCTCCCACAAAGGGACAACCCTCTGCGCAGCTGTCAGAACCGCCTGAACATCAAGACAGACATTTGGACCATCCAAGTCCAGAACCAGAGTCAGATCCAGGTCGCTGTCTTTCTCTTCCAGCCTTTTGAGAACAGCATTTCTGGCCATAGTGATACGCTCAATCCGGTCAGGTTGTTTAGAAATCAAACCATCCAGTTGAAGAATTTCGACACGCTGATTCCGATCCGCGTATTCGGACAATACCCGGTCCGTATCGTCCGTGTTGTCGTTGGTCGCAATGGTGACCGAGTAGCGGTGCAGTTGAACAGACAGGCTTTCAATCCTGTTGATCGTGTCAATCAGCGCTGAGCCGCCATTTCTGACCACGCCTAAAATATTCATCGAAACTGCGTCGCCCGACACGTCCTGTCTTTCCCTGTTTTTTCACGCTTGCTGCGGAGCTTTCCTGTCGACCAGTTCCCCAACGGTCGGCAGGATTCGGAGTGTCCTTCAAAACAAGCAGAACTCACCACAAAACAAAAGACCCGAAAGCGAAACGCTCTCGGGTCAACTGTTTCATTTTTCTGTCAGGTCAACCGTCAGTGCAGTTTGGTGCCAACGTCTGCAATCGACGCATCGATCAATTTGTTGGCCTGTGCAGCAGTCATTTGCTTGGCCAGAACCGAACCCGCCGCAGCCACTGCGACCGAAACGGCTTGATCACGCACTTCTTTCACAGCAGACGCTTCAGCCGAAGCAATCTGATCCTGAGCTGCAGCCAGACGGCGTTCAATCGACTTTTCAAGGTCAACCTTCGCCTGTTCCGCTGCCAGAGCCGCGTCTTCCTTGGCCGCTGCAACGATCGCATCAGCCTGTCCCTGAACTTCACGCTGCTTGCGCTCGTAAGAAGCCAGCAAGCTACGTGCTTCTTCATGCAGAGCGCGTGCTTCGTCCAGTTCGGACTTGATGCCTTCGGCACGGTTGTCCAGCGCCCCACCGATCATGCCGGGGACCTTGAAGTAGAACAGGACCGCAATGAAGACGATAAAGCCCAGAAGGACGACAAAGTCTGTGTTGCCAAGCGAGAAGAACGGGCCTTTGGCCGCAAAGGCCGGGCTGGCCGCACCAAATGTCAGGATAAGGGCAAGAGTGTTCCGCATGTCACTTATCCTTTCGTCTGCGCATCTACGGCACCGGCAATGGCATCCGCATCCGCTTCGCCGCCCAGCGCTGTGACCAGTTCAGCCGCCGTGTCCTTGGCAACCACTTGAATGCTTTCCAGCGCACCGGCACGGATTTCAGCAATTGCCTTTTCCGATTCAGCCGCTTTTGCAGCGATTTCCGCGTCCGCCTTTGCAATCGCGTCATCCAGACCAGCCTGAATTTCGGCGCGGGCTTCCGCTGCGATACGCTGTGCCTCAGAACGGGCATCGGCCAGCGCTTTGTTGTAGGCCTCTTCAGCCTCGACCGCCTTGGCCTTCAGATCTTCGGCCGCAGCCAGGTCGTTGGTAATGGTCCCCTGACGTTCAGCCAGGATTGCCGCGATGCGGGGCAGAGCCACGCGGGACAGGACCAGAAAGATGACGACCAGCGTAATGACCAGCCAGAAAATCTGGTTGGGGAACCAATCGAAGCAGAGCTGCGGCATGCCAATGGCAGAGCCATAGGAGTCAACGCACGAGCCAGCTACTTCTTTCGTAATGGGTTCAGTCGCCATGATGTCCTCCGTCGGAACGTTGTCTTTACAACAGGTGGGCCGCTATGGCTTGGACCCACCTGCGCGTAAGGATCAGGTTCCGCAGATCAGACGGCGAACATCAGCAGCAGCGAGACCAGGAATGCGAAGATGCCCAGCGCTTCTGCGAATGCGATACCGATGAAGAGGGTTGCGGTCTGCGAAGCAGCCGCCGAAGGGTTGCGCAGGGCGCCGGCCAGGAAGTTGCCTGCAACGTTGCCCACCCCGATTGCGGCTGCGCCGGAACCGATTGCTGCCAGGCCTGCGCCGATGTGTGCGAGATCGCCTTCCATGATGTGTCTCCTTACGAATTGGAAGTTTCGATGTTTGGGTATCGGACCTTTAGTGCGAAGGATGCAGCGCATCTTTCAGATAAACACAGGTCAGAATGGTGAATACGTAGGCCTGGATGAAGGCCACGAGGACCTCAAGACCGTACATTGCGGTGATCGCCAGAACGGACACAGGCGAGATCACGGCAACTGCGGCAAAGCCCGCAAAAACCTTGATAACCGCGTGGCCTGCCATGACGTTACCGGCAAGACGAATAGAGTGGCTGACAGGGCGCACGAAGTACGAGATCAGCTCGATGATTGCCAGGATCGGACGCAACGCCAGCGGTGCGCTGGACACCCAGAACAGACCCAGAAACGCGGCGCCGTTCTTTACGAAGCCCAGGATGGTCACAGTCAGGAACACGGCCAGCGCCAGCGGGATGGTGACGGCGAAATGAGATGTGGTGGTGAACGACGTCGGGATCAGGCCCAGGAAGTTCGCGCAGACGATGAACATGAAAAGGGTCATGACATAGGGGAAGAACTTAACGCCCTCCTTGCCGCAGATGTCTTCCAGCATCTTGTATACGAAGCCATAGGTCAGCTCTGCGACAGACTGCATCCGCGTCGGCACAATCGCGCGTTTGGACGTGGGCAGAACCAGCAATGCGACAACCGCCAGGATGGCAAAGAACAGCCACAGGGTCACGTTGGTCACAGTGAACATGCCGACCGCACCGTCGCCGAACAACGGTTTCACGATGAACTGATCCATCGGGTGGAAAACCAGGCTGCTGCCTTCTGCTGCGGTGGTCTCAGTTGCCACGTTCAGTCCCTCTCATCCTTCTCGGCAGCCGTCGCCGCCATTTGTTTCTCTTGAACCTCTTTCGCGCTGCGGAGCATAACCTTCACGCCCGCGACAAGGCCCAGCAATGTAAACAGCACCAGAAAAGTCGGGATAGTCCCGAGCAGGCTGTCCAGCCCGTATCCGATGCCAAATCCGATCCCCAGACCGGATACCATTTCGATGACCATCCTCCAGGCAAGTTCGCCACCGGATATGTCACTGTCTGCACGGGGGGCCGGTTCCTTAGCCTTTTTCGCCGCTTCGATCTTAGCCTCCAGCTGCGCCATACGCTGCTTTTGGTCGTCTTCGGTCACGGACGGTTTCCTCGCGCTGTCTTGAGGCATGGTGCTAAGGCGCGAATGGCCCAGAGTCAACGCTGTCGTGAGACCGAAATGACGCAGGTTAAATACCTGTTAAATAACACTTTTATTAGATGCAGATCATTGTGAAAGAGTACCCTGAAACTGGAAGAAGCTTGAAATGTGCTGAATCCGCATATTCAACCAACGAGTTGATTATTCCTGCAACACAGCTTGGCCGCGCAGTTTTGCGCTTTGATCCAGCAACCACGTTCGGAACGCCTGTACCGTTCTGCCGTGCACCGTAGCTGACCCCGAAACCAGCCGGAAACTTCCCTCACGGAATCCGATGGGAAGGCACCGGATCAAACGACCCGCCTGCAGATCGGTCAGCACGCATTACTCGGGTCCAAGATAAACGCCCAACCCACTCAGTGCCGCCGTCAGCGACAGATCCGTCCCCATCCGCCAGCGCACGTAAAGCTTCCAAGCGCAGATCAACACCGGGGTTGGCCGCGTAAAAGCCCGACAGCCGGGGGATGAGCGTGCGTTTTCCCAGCGACAGCTATCAACACCCAATGCTGTAACGCCCTTTTCGCCCTTGCTCCAAACGGTTATGACAGGGCAATGACCGACACGCTCGACACTGTTTTCGCGGCCCTTG
This sequence comes from Ruegeria sp. HKCCD7296, assembly GCF_013110775.1. Taxonomy (NCBI): domain Bacteria; kingdom Pseudomonadati; phylum Pseudomonadota; class Alphaproteobacteria; order Rhodobacterales; family Roseobacteraceae; genus Ruegeria; species Ruegeria sp. HKCCD7296. The sequence continues at coordinate 76,513 of NZ_WVRF01000015.1, read as the reverse complement.
CCGACCCAACCCGCCGCGCCATCCTGGCAATGCTGCTTGAGGACGATATGGCCGTTACGGATGTGGCCGAACCCTTCGAGATGTCATTGGCCGCGATTTCAAAGCACCTGGTCATCCTGACCAAAGCCGGATTGATTTCCCAGGAAAAGCGTGGGCGGGTGAAATGGTGCAAGCTGGAACCCGACGCCCTGCGCGCCGCATCGGTTTGGATGCAGGGTTTCGGACAATTCGAACCCGTCAATCTGGACGCGTTCGAACGATTTCTGGAAGTAGAGCTTCCGACACCAGACGAAGCCTAGCGCACGACAAAGACTGACATGCTGGCGTGTTTTGCAAGATAACCGGCGTGGCTTGAGAAGATATAGTCGGTGATCCGGGGGGCATGGGTCCCCACAATGATCAGGTCGGCGCCGATCTCTTCCGCAGCACGGGTCAGGTCGCTGTCCACTTCGGCGGCAACGTCAACCGAGTGTATCTTGCGCACGGCAACCTCGGCCCCGCCCTCGGCGGCCAGTTTTTCCGTAAAAGCGGCCAGTTCCTTGTCGATCTCAGCTTCGGTTTCCGTGGATTCCCCCAAATGGGCGCCGGTAACACTGACCAAAGTGATTTTGGCCCCCTGCCATTTCGCCACCTGCGCGGCAATATCGGCAGCTTTGCGAACCTCGGGCGGTAGATGCCGATCGATCGGCAGCATGATGTGGTTGAACATAACTTCCTCCTCTCACGTGCTTTAAAGTGTATTGAAGAGGTTTTTCACGGGCTTTGATCTGGCTCAACAAATTCTACCTTTGGAATACATCAAAGAGCCGAGGCGTCTGCAAGCAAAGCTCCGGTTAATCAGCGGCCGTTCCCGCGGGCACCGCAGGCGGCGTTTCTTCCTTAAGCAGCATCAACAACGCAATGACGGTCAGCGCAACGCCACCCAAAATCAAACCGGTGGGCACAGCCTTTCCCAGCGCTATCTCCCACAAGATCACCCAACTGGGCACCAGATAGGTGTAAGCCATCACCTTGGCCGAGGGCAGTCGGAGCGATGAAAACTGCACCAGCACAAAACTGGCCGCCGTCGCGAAGAGCGAAATATAGATCAGTCCGATCCAGACGATGGCCGGAAGAGCCGCCCAGTTGGTCGTCATCAGGTCGGACCACCCGAACACGATCAGCAACAAGCACCCGGCAACTTGTGTCCAGAAAGTGAACACTACTGCGGGCTCTCCGCGATTCAGTTTGCGGATCATGGGTGTATAGATTGCGTGAGATACACAACCCCAAAAGTAGATGATCTCACCACGTCCGATTTCGAAGGCGCGGAACATTTGCCAGTCGGCTCGAAAGATTACCCAAAGCGCGCCCACCGCACCAATGGTCAAAGCCAATGCCATGCGCGGGGTGGTGATCTGACGCAATAAAACCCAACCCGCAAGGGCTGTAACAACGGGCGTCAGGGTGAACACCGCAGCGGCGCTGACCGGCGGGGCGGTTTGTAGCCCATAGAACATCAGCACGAAATAGGTCGAAAACAGCCCACCCAACACAAGGTAGCGCCAAGGCGCCTGTACAGCGCTGCGCGGCAGGCCTGTTGTGGCCAGTGCCGCAATACCAATCACTACAGCCGCAATCGCAAATCGCACCGCGTTCAAGGCGGACGGCGCAATTTCGTTGGCGATCATGGATCCCAACGAAAAACTGCCCGCAACAAGCGCCGAAAAGGTCAGCATGGCCAGATGGCCACGCGCCTGAGGGCTCATGGTTTCCAGCCTTTGGCTTCTTCTTTCAGATAACTCAGGAAGGCCTGTACCTTGGTGGTGCGGTGTAAATCCACGTGGGTCACAAGCCACAGGTTTCCGAACCATTCTGGAAGCGGATCCATCACCTCGACCAGATTGTCGTGGCGGGCCGCTTCCCAGCGCGCCATGAAACCTATGCCCGCCCCGGCCATGACAGCCTCGCGCATACAGAAATTATTGGTACAGCGGAAAGTGATGCGATCTGCCGGAACTGTTGCGCGCAGCCATCGGGTAAAAGGCGCGCGACTGCTTTCGTCGTCAGAACTGACGAAATGGTGTTTCCCGAAATCCTCTATACCCGACGGCGTGCCAAACCGTTCGATATACGCTGTGCTGGCATACAGGCCGACTTCTTCCTGTCGGAATGGCTGCACAACGTTGTCCGGCTGATCCGGGGCTGACCCTGCGCGGATCGCCACATGCGCCTCGCCGTATTCCAGACGGAAAAGCCGGTCGCCGGTCAAGTAGCGCACGATGAGATCCGGATGCATCTTTTGAAACGCGGTGAGTGTGGGCACCACCAAGGGTGCAAGTGAACCAAGCGATGTCACCACCAATTCACCTGAAACGTCGTCGCCCCGACCCTTCATGCGGCCAACTAGCTGGTTGAACTGATCCTCGGTGGCCTGTGCGACGCGCAACAGATCGTCGCCTGCCTCGGTCGGCGTGTATCCGCGTGCGTGACGCTGGAACAGTTTTACACCCAGCCGCGCCTCGATCGCATCAATGTGGCGGATCACGGTGGCGTGGTGAACCCCAAGAACCTCGGCTGCGCCGCTGACTGTCCCCATGCGCGCCACCTGATAGGCGGTTCTCACTTCGTCCCAATTATCCATGGCAATGCGTCACTGTGCAATTTCCAACAATAACTGTTGATGTATCCGAGTTTTGTTCACCAACGCAATAATCATATTGGGGACAGTACAAGATTTCCCTGACCCAAAGGACCTGAACAATGCCAAAAACAATCCTTCATATCGATTCCTCTGCACGCCGCGTTGACTCGACGACCCGCGATCTGTCCGACCGTGTGGTCAAGCAACTGGACGCGGAACGCATCATCCGTCGCGATCTGGCAACCCCTCTGCCCCTTTTGACCGAAGACTGGATCGCCGCGAACTTCACCCCTGCGGACCAGCGCGACGATGTACAGCGGGATCGGCTGGCCCTGTCCGATGAGCTGGTGGCCGAATTGCAGGACGCCGACACCATCGTAATTGGTTTGCCGATTTACAATTTTTCGGTTCCGGCCGCCTTCAAGGCATGGATTGACCTGGTTGCCCGCGCAGGCCTGACCTTTGCCTACACTGAAAACGGCCCAAAAGGCTTGTTGGAAGGAAAGCGCGCCATTCTGGCCATCGCGTCGGGTGGTGTGCCCGTCGGCTCCGAGGCGGACTTCGCCACCAACTACGCCCGCCATGTGCTGGGCTTTATCGGCATTCATGACGTGGACGTCATCGCAGCGGATCAGATGGCCGTGAATCCCGAAGCGGCGCTGGAAAGTGCGCATAAGGCAGTTTCAGACCTCGCGGCTTGATCTGCTCTGGTCAATGACCTTTTAAACCTTCAGTCTGCCAATGTGTTGGGATTGGCAGGCTGGACGAAACCCATGAAGAAAATCGGCATTCTCGGCGGGGTGGGCTGGGCCTCGACCGTTGACTACTACCGCGCCATAGCCGAAGGGGCCGGGCGTCACTTCGCGGAACGCGGCCATGGCTCACCTTTACCGATCCCCCCGATGACCATCGAATCTGTCACTCAAGCCAGAACGCGAGCCCTGCGCGGTGTCGCTGGGGATGAGGCCAGCTGGGCGGATTTTGACTCAGTGTTCCGCGAAGCCCTGCTGACCTTGGAACGCGCGGACTGCGATTTCGGCATTATTGCGTCCAACACACCCCATGCACGGCTTCACGCGATCCGTCGGGGCGTATCCATGCCGATCCTCAGTATTTTCGACGCAACCGCCGAAACCACGGCGCGGACCGGGGCACCCAAGGCTTTGGTGCTTGGAACGACTGTAACGATGCAGGCCACCAACTATGCTGAACGTTTGGCCGCCGAAGGCATCACGGCAAATAGTCGCCTGCCCGAGTCCGAAATCTTTGAAATGCAAGCCATGATCGACAGCGACTTCTATGGCGGTGCGTCTGATAACGCTCGGGCACGATTGCTTGACTTCTGTAACAAGCACGCAAGTCCTGGCACCGCGATCTTGCTGGCATGTACCGAGTTGCCATTGGCCTTTCCGGCCCATCTGGACGATCCCGTGTTCGAGGCTGACGGGCAGCTGTTCGTCAATCCATCTGCCGCGCATGTCACCGCCGCCCTCAAGGAAGCGCTAACCGGCACTTGAAGTGCTCTTCTTAGGTTCAAGCATACTTTCAGCGTCTGTAGTCGCGTGTGATCACGGCAACCAGGTTACCTCGCACCCGACGCGATCAAAGAAATCCATCAAATCGGCGCGGGACATCGCAACAGTGCGATCATTAACCAATGGGTGCATGTAAACCACATCGGTCTGCCGGGCCGCAGCGTCCATGAAGAACCGCACCTCATTCTGAACGCCGTTGATCATCGCCAACGGGCTAACCGCGCCGGGACGTATGCCAAGGTTTTGCAACAACCGGTCTGCCGAGCCGAAAGACAGGTTACCGACACCCAGCTCCGCACCCAGTGCTTTGAGGTCGATTGCCCGGTTCTGCTCGAGCGTTACCAAATAATTGCGTTTTTTCTTGTCGCGCAAATACAGGTTTTTGACCCTTAATGCGTTTTCACCGGGAACCATGAACTGATCTTCGACCGCCTTCGAGTCTTCGACCGTGCGCAACGGGACATGCGTGTGCAGACGATAGGCCAGCCCCCAGTCATTTAGCTGCGCCAGCAACGCATCAGAGCTCAAAGGTAATGTGTCCTGAAAAGCGGATGAAGCGTCCATCCCGGCCTCCTTGCGAAAGTTTCAAGGGCAGTGCCATAGAACGACCCCGCCTGCAATCAGTGGCCCAGAAGCTCAAGCTTGTCGGCATACGCAAGATCGTTTGTAAGCTGCCTATCCTTTCGACACAGGCAAAGAACGCTGCGCTTTGCTTCAACGAATTCTGAAAAGGCTGTAGTGTTCCGTCATGAAAATCAAGCGCAATACCCCTGACCAGTTGATCCTTTCAAACACGCCTTGGTTCATCGGCATCACACTGGTCCTCTTCATACTCGCCTTTGTATGTGCCGGCCTGTTCATGGCCAGTAAAGGCGGCGAGGGCATTTGGTTCGGCCTTTTCTTCGCAGTCTTCGGGGGTGGCATGGGTCTTGGTGCCTTCTGCACCTTTGTGAGGCGGGTTCAGATTGTACTGGACCGGCAAAAAGACAGTGTTCTGATCCGCCGCCAGTCGGTGTTCGGCTATAAGGCCGTGGAACACAAACTGTCCAACCTGTCTCATGCCGAAGTTGAAAGCACGACGTCCAGAAGCAACAAAAGCACTTCGCGGATGTATCGGACCGTCCTTGTACTGGATAAGGGAATGAGCGCTGGTCGCCACCCTATTGTCGAAGCCTTTGTTAGCGGGTCGGGTTCTCATCGGCTGGCTGAGGCAGTAAACAATTGGCTCCCTGCGTCCAAACAGAACAACCACAACCTAGGCGTAGGTTAACGGGCAAACCCGCTTTCCAGCCACAAACGTTCTTCAGGTGAGACCATTTCAGAGATACATGTGTCATACTTGGCCATGTCATCAGACGTCAGCTTGCCTTCCCACTTGTTGCTGGTGCCCGATGAAAAAAACTGTGCAAAGTCGTGGAACCCACTGGTGAACCCGGGCGTTTGCTCAAGGCGTTTTGCGTTGTTTTTCATCGACCCGAAACTGCCCGCCTCGGCGATGTCCTTGATCAATTGCGGCCCAATCTCGATATCCATGATGCGGGCAAGCCGTGCGACTTGCCCAGGCAGATCGCGGCTGAGTTCGGCGTAATGCAGAAAATGAATGTTGGGCAAATCGCGATAGGCCCAAAAAGACCTGAAGTGATGAACAAAAGATCTGAGGGTCAAGTCATCCGTACCTTTTGAAGAAGCGGGGCGATCCAGAAACATTGCAAAAGCTTCCGAAAGATCTTCTGGGAACAGGTAATCCAGCCAATCGTCCTTCATGTTTTCAACATGCCGGCGCAGTGAGAAATGAACGTCGACGGGATGGCGATGCACAACCAGATACTGCGCATCGGGTGAGAATTTTATTCCATCCAGCGGGGTATGTGTCTTGATGCAGCGCCGATGGGTTTGTGCGTCCAGTGTATTTGCTTGCTCAACACGGTCGCGAAAGCCGCAATCCAGCCAAGGTGAGATCTTGTTGTCGTAAACGCTAGGGTCAGCGGTTTGCGTGATCAGCATTCGCACCAGAGTCTGCGTCCACGTGGTGCCGCATTTTGGCGGAGTGCACACAAAGACATCGTCTGGCCGTATCTCGAACCCGGACCAGATATCGGTGTTTGTCACCTCGCCAACATAGTCGGTTGTCTTTTGAGGAAGATCCTCCCTCATCGCCCCCTCCCCAAGCTTGTTTTGATCAGAGTACATTACACCAGCAGGCTTCACATAGCTTATCTTGACTCACCCGGCCGCAAGGCGTAAATGACCGCCAAACATCCGGAAGCCTTTCGATCTTCCGGTCCCTTGAGTCGTTCAGGGATCGCCCCCCACCAGCGAGTTTCGCCCGTGGGGGAAATTGTGTATTTAACCGGTGTTTCCTACGTAGGAAGTGCCACAATATAACCGGCATAGGAGGCCGAAGGCATGTTTGAAAATCTATCCGAACGCCTCTCTGGCGTCTTTGACCGGCTGACCAAACAGGGCGCTCTGTCCGAAGAAGACGTCAAGACCGCCCTGCGCGAGGTCCGGGTTGCGCTGCTTGAGGCCGACGTCTCGCTGCCAGTAGCCCGCGCTTTCGTCAAAAAGGTTCAGGAACAGGCGACCGGCCAAGCCGTCACCAAATCGATCACCCCTGGCCAGCAGGTCGTGAAGATCGTGCATGACGCGCTGGTCGATACCCTGCGCGGCGAAGAAGACCCCGGCAAGCTGAAGATCGACAACCCGCCTGCCCCGATCCTGATGGTCGGTCTGCAAGGCTCGGGTAAGACGACCACCACCGGTAAGCTGGCTAAGCGCCTGAAAGAGAAAGAGGGTAAGAAGGTCCTGATGGCCTCGCTCGACGTCTATCGCCCGGCCGCGATGGACCAGTTGGCTGTTCTGGGCACTCAGGTCGGCGTCGATACTCTTCCGATTATCCCTGGTCAGAAACCGGTCGATATTGCCAAGCGCGCCAAGCAGCAGGCGACTCTGGGTGGGTACGACGTCTACATGCTCGATACTGCGGGCCGCCTGCACATTGACGAAGTCCTGATGGACGAGGTCGAGCAGGTCCGCAACGCGGTTGACCCGCGCGAGACCCTTCTGGTCGTCGACGGCCTTACCGGTCAGGTCGCCGTTGAAGTGGCCGAAGAGTTCGACGCAAAGGTCGGCATCTCGGGCGTGGTTCTGACCCGCATGGACGGTGACGGACGCGGCGGTGCGGCGCTGTCGATGCGCGCGGTCACCGGCAAGCCGATCCGCTTTGTTGGTCTTGGCGAAAAGATGGACGCGCTCGAAACCTTCGAGCCGGACCGGATCGCCGGTCGTATTCTGGGCATGGGCGACATCGTTGCCTTGGTCGAAAAGGCCCAGGAAACGATGGAGATGGAACAGACCGAGCGCATGATGAAGCGCATGGTCAAAGGTCAGTTCAACATGAACGACCTGAAAATGCAGCTGGAGCAGATGATCCAGATGGGCGGCATGCAGGGCATGATGGGCATGATGCCCGGCATGGGCAAAATGGCCAAGCAGATGGATCAGGCCGGTCTGGACGACAAGATCCTGCGCCAGCAGATCGCCATGATCCAATCCATGACCAAACGCGAACGCGCCAACCCTCAGCTATTGCAGGCGAGCCGTAAGAAACGGATCGCGGCAGGCTCGGGTATGGAGGTCAGCGACCTGAACAAGCTGCTCAAGATGCATCGGCAGATGTCGGACATGATGAAAAAGATGGGCAAGATGGGCAAAGGCAAGATGCTGAAACAAGCCATGAAAGGCATGTTCGGCAAAGGTGGCCCGTCGCCCGAGGAAATGGCCGCAGGCATGGACCCCAAGGCGCTGGAACAAGCGGCCAAGGCGATGGGTGGCAAGATGCCCGGCGGCCTACCCGGATTGGGTGGCGGTATGGGTCTGCCGCAGGGCCTCAGCGGGTTCGGCAAGAAAAAGTAAATGACGGCCCCATCGGCATATCCCTGGGAGGCTCCGGCCACCGGTCCTGCAGCCGCGCTGTCTGCGCGGTTGGGTGCTTTGGTGCCGCGTATCGAGACCACTCGTCTGCTGCTGCGCGCGCCTGAGTTGCGGGATTTCGGGGATTATGCCGAAATTCTGATGTCTGATCGTGCACGCTTTATGGATGGCCCATTTGATCGCAATGGCGCGTGGCAGGATTTCACCCAATACGTGGCAGGATGGATTTTGCGCGGCGCGGGTGTGTGGACAGTTGAGGATAAGGCGACCGGAACTGTCACGGGATTTGTCTCGGTCGCTATGGAGTTCGGCGATCAGGAACACGAACTGGGTTACATGCTGACCGCTGAAGCCGAAGGCCAAGGCATCGCAACCGAAGCAGTGGCTGCCGTGCGTAGCTTTGCGCTCGATACACACGACCTGCCTTCGCTGGTCAGTTATGTCGATCCCGACAACGCGAAATCCACAGATGTCGCACGGCGCGTGGGTGCAACTCGGGACGCGCAAGCCGAAAGCGTATTCAACGAGCCCGTTCACGTTTACCGTTATGTCTCATCGGACAATGATGGCGGAATGGAGGCATACGCATGACCTCGTTCACTATCCCCACCATCGAGACCGAGCGCCTGATCCTGCGCGCGCCACATCTGGACGATCTGCCTGCGATGACCGCGTTCTTTGCGACTAAGCGCAGCCATATGGTCGGCGGACCCAAGGATGAGCTTGGCAGCTGGGACTCCCTCGTGAAACGCCTTGGACATTGGGCTCTTAAGGGCTTTGGCCTGTGGCACCTGACCGAAAAGTCCAGCGGCGCATTTGTTGGATGGGCCGGTATGATCGATGCCCCCGGCTGGGCCGAGCCCGAGCTGGGCTGGACCCTTATGGCCGAGGCCGAAGGCAAAGGGCTGGGATTTGAGGCGGCGCAGGCGGCACGCGACTATGCAGCGCGGCAACAGGGGCTGAACGGCGTGATCTCGTACATCGCCCATGCCAACGACCGCTCGCGCGCTTTGGCAGAACGCCTTGGAGCCACGCTGGAGCTTGAAAATGCCGAGCTACTGGGCAAACGCGCCCAGATCTGGCGTCACCCGCAGATTGACCTGACCACCGAAAGGACCGGCCAATGACCAACCCCGTGACACAGGCTGCCACGCTGTTGAAAGAGCATCGCGAAAGCATCGATCGACTGGATGCGATCCTTGTCTATACGCTGGGCGAGCGGTTCAAACACACGCAGGCCGTTGGCAAGCTCAAGGCCGAACACGACCTTCCCCCGTCCGATCCTTCGCGTGAAGCGGCACAGATCGCACGGCTAGAAGACCTGGCGAAAGAGGCCGATCTGGACCCCGACTTCGCCAAGGCTTTCCTGAATTTCATCATTCAGGAAGTCATCCGACACCATAAGAAACATCAGAACTAACCGGCGCCTACGCCGGCTCAACAAAAGACACGCCTCCGGCGTGATGCCATTCAAAGGAGATACCACCATGGCAATGAAAATTCGTCTCGCCCGCGGCGGCTCGAAAAAGCGTCCCTTCTATCGCATCGTGGCTGCTGACAGCCGCATGCCCCGCGACGGCCGTTTCATCGAAAAGCTGGGCACCTACAACCCGCTGCTGCCGAAAGACAGCGAAGAGCGCGTGAAAATGAACATGGAGCGCATCCAGTACTGGCTGGATCAGGGCGCTCAGCCCACCGACCGTATTGCACGTATGCTGGAAGCTGCCGGTACCCGTGAAAAAGCCGAGCGTAACAACCCCAACAAGGGCACCCCGGGCAAGAAAGCTCAGGAACGCGCGGAAGAGAAAGCTGCAAAGGCTGCTGAAGCTGCCGAAGCGGCGGCTGCACCGGCTGAAGAAGCGGCTGCAGAAGAATAAGCAGGCAAGCGCGTGCGGGATCAGACTTTCACCGACGATTTTCGCACGCAGTTTGACCTGTTGTTGCGGCTCCGGCGTGATGTGCGCCGGTTCCGCACCGATCACGTGGACGAGGCAGTGCTGTTGCGCTGCCTCGACGCATTTCAACTGGCCCCTTCGGTGGGGCTCAGCGAACCCTGGCGCGTGATCCGCGTAGAAAGCGAAGCGGCGCGATCCGCCGCGCTGAAGAATTTTCAAACCGCCAACGATGATGCGCTGGCGGGGTATTCCGGCGACAAGGCGCAGCTTTACAGCCGCCTGAAACTGTCCGGAATGCAAGAAGCCCCGGTGCAACTGGCCGTCTTTTGCGATGACAGTACCGACAAGGGCCTGGGGCTGGGTGCGGGCACGATGCCCGAGATGCGGCGCTATTCGGTCGTTTCTGCCATAACGCTATTCTGGCTTGCGTTGCGGGCCGAAGGATTGGGGCTGGGTTGGGTATCGATCTTGAACCCTGACCAAATGACTCGTGATCTGAACGTTCCCGCAGACTGGCGCCTGATCGGATATTTCTGTGTTGGCTGGCCGGAACGAGCCTCGGACACGCCAGAACTGGAGCGGGTTGGTTGGGAAAACCGGGCTGACGGCCTGACAATCGAAACACGGTAAGGCCTTATGTTCGCATTGATTCGACTTCCCATTTTGCTGCTGATCGCCTTTATTGTCGGCGTGTTCTTTGAACGCAGCAATCAACGCGAGGCCTGCGAAGGCCTTGGCGAATGGAGAAACGGGATTTGTTTGACAACAGGCGCGTCCAATGAGTGATCTGATCTGCGTCGGCAGCGTTGCGGGGTCTTACGGCGTACGCGGCGAAGTGCGCCTGAAAAGCTTTTGCGCCGTGCCCGAAGATATCGAACACTACTCTCCGTTGACAGATGAGACCGGCGAACAACGTTATCCGGTTGTTTTGACGCGCACCATCAAAAACGGGTTTGCGGCACGTCTGGGCGGGGTCGAAACCAAGGAAGAAGCCGATGCGCTGAACGGTCTGCGCCTGTTTGCGCGGCGCGATCAGTTGCCTTCGTTGCCCGATGATGAGTTTTATCACACCGACCTGATCGGGCTTGAGGTCTATGACACCGGCGGTACGCTGCTGGGCAAGGTAAAATCCGTGCAGAACCACGGCGCCGCGGATTTGCTGGAACTGCATGGGCTAGGCTTGAAATCAACGGTCCTGCTGCCCTTTACGCTGCAAGTGGTGCCGACTGTGGATCTGGAGCAAGGCCGCATCGTGGCTGACCCGCCCGAAGGTCTGATCTGATGCGACGCATTTTGCTGCATCTGGGCCTGCACAAGACAGGCATGGCCGCAGCACAATCGTTTCTGCACGAAAACCGCAGATTGATCTGGCCCCGATTTGCCCTGATTCTGCCCTACAAGACCCGCAAGGCCGGGCTGAACGAGGCCGCCACCCGCCATTCTATCTATAGGCTGGACGCAACGCTGGCCGGATTTGGCGGTCAGGTTCAAGCCTTTCTGAATGAACTGGATTTTGGTGAGCGCCGGGGGCTGATCCTGAGCGAGGAGAACTTTCTGGGCCTGCGCCCCAGCAGGAACCGCGACGAGGGGTATGCTGCTGCTCCGGAACTGGCCGAAACGCTGGTCAGCGTGCTGCACCGACGATTTCTGGGCGACGAAGTCGATATCACCATCTACCTGTCACTGCGCCAGCGCGATGCATGGCTGTACAGCCTTTGGGCACACGACCTGCAGCAATCGCGGTTGGTGCAGGACCTGGATAGCTTCCGTGCTGACCTCGCGCACCTGCCTGCATTGCAGGAAACCGCAGACCGGATCAAAGACCGGCTGCCTTCCGTCACCATTCAAACCGAATGGATGGAGCAATTTCAGGATCATCGCTTTGGCGCAGGTGCATCATTTGTTAGTTTCCTCGACCTGCCACCCGATAAAACATCGCAACTCGTGGGCCCCACACATTCAACCCCCAGCTTTTCTGCCGAGGTGTTGCAAGAAATGCTGGCGCTGAACCGTTCGACACTGGACGAAGCTGCTCTGATCACCCAGAAGAGGGCTCTGATTCAAACCGCCCAGACCGAGCTGGCCCGCCAGATATGACAGACACACCCCAAAAATCCCATGGTCGAAAGGCGATCCGACCGACCTTGAAACCGCGCGAGCTGATGACCTCGACCCCGGATTTGCACGGCGTCTGGAAAGCCAAGATCATCACGCTGTTTCCCACCGCCTTTCCCGGAGTGCTGGGCGAAAGCCTGACCGGCAAGGCATTGCAGGAAGGGTTATGGCAGCTGGAAACCGTGGACTTACGGCAGTTCGGCGTCGGCAAGCACCGCAATGTCGATGACACACCCGCTGGCGGCGGTGCCGGGATGGTGCTGCGTGCAGATGTTCTTGGTGAAGCTATTGAACATACGATGGCGGGTGTACACGGCAATTGGCCGCTTATCTACCTTAGTCCGCGCGGGCGGCGCATGGATCAGCGCATGATGCAGAACCTTGCCCGATGTGACGGCATGACCCTCCTGTGCGGTCGTTTTGAAGGCGTGGACGAGCGCGTATTGGAACATTACGGCGTTCAAGAAGTGTCTCTGGGCGATTTCGTGATGACCGGAGGTGAAATTGCAGCGCAAGCCCTGATCGACGCAACGGTTCGTCTGATCCCCGGCGTTTTAGGCAATCAGGCATCGACCGAGGAGGAGAGTTTTTCCTCGGGTCTGTTGGAGCACCCTCAATATACACGTCCGGCAGACTGGAAAGGTCGCCCGATCCCCGAGGTACTGATGTCTGGCCATCATGGCCGCATTGCGGAATGGCGCCATAAAATGTCAGAAGACATCACGCGTGAAAGACGCCCCGATATCTGGACAGAGTATCTGAAAACCACCTCGGAAACCGGAGACTAAGGGCACACAATGTGGCGAGGATGCCGCAGCTTCAATGTTTGTCGACTTGCCATTTGAAGTTGAACGCACCTCAAAATATTCACCTTTAAGGCCCATAAGGATCGTGGGTTGCTTAAAGTGAGTCTGTCGACATTATGAAAAAGTTATTGCTTGGCGTTGTGCTGGCTGTTTCAGCCTGCACCACAAAGCCGCTTGGGATGTCTGTTCCTACACAAGCTGGCCATAATCTGCACTCGGCGCGGGTGGCGGTCGATTCCTGTTCTCAGGAAGCGGATGAAGGTGGAAACAGCGCCGTCATTGGCGGCTATACGACCAATATCCTTCTTTGGGGGATCATTATCGGGCCTGCGGTTACGGCCCCGTTTCAAGACGAGTTGCGCGTGCAGGGTGAAATTGATCAGGTCGACCGTTGCCTGCGTGAACGCGGCTTTGAACGCCGCGAGCTCAACGCGGGTGAATCCTTCTGGCTGCGCAATGCCTATGGTGAAGAACGTGAGCGGCGGCTGGACCACCTGGTCAGCGGCGGTACGATTGAAACCTACCGGACACCGAACACCTAAGACTTGGCCTTCCATCTGGCCCAGTTTTCCGGTGTGCCGTTAAAGGTGTTGATGTCGACCCTGCCTTGAACACCTGGCACCAGCCCGGTGCCAGTGTACTGCCAGAACCGCCAAACGGTGCGCGGATAGACCTCGCGCGGGTGGCCGGCGACCGACCTCAGCCAGAATTCGGTTTTGGGCAGGCGGCCTATGTCGGTGTCTTCGAAGAAATCAACAGTGGTATAGACAATCGGGCGACGGCCATAGTGCCGTTCCAGAATATCCAGAAACCGCTGCGCTTCGGCCCGGACGGTTCTGCCATCTGGCCGCAGCGTGCAGGTTTTCGAATGGGGCGTCCACTCCATGTCCAGCACGTGTGGAAGGTCAGCCCCTTTGGGAACGTTCTTGATAAACCAGCGCGCCTGCTCGCGCGCTGAACGACAGAAATAATAGTAGTGATAGGCTCCCCAGGGCACTCCGGCGGCCTGCGCGCCGCGTCGATGCTCATCGAACATCGGATCGGCTACATCTCCGCCCTCGGTTGCTTTCATGAAAACAAAACTCACACCCGATGCTTTGGCCGTGCGCCAGTCTATAGGTCCCTGCCAGCGCGACACGTCCAGACCGTGGACAGGGTATAATCCGGGGTGCCGTCCCTCCCAGTCATGGGGGTCGGCGTCGCCAAAATCGGGATAGATTATAGAAGGGGCCGTCCGGTCCACGACCTGCGTGGGTTCTACCGTCTGCGGTTGCGGGCCACTGCGCCCGCAAGATACCAGCATTGCGGCCGCCACCGCCATAAGCAAAGCCAATCGCATCCTTGAAGTCCTGTTCAAAATTCTGCTCTTTCAATTTGCCTCAGAATGCCCGATCTGCGGGCTAAGGCAACGCTGCAATTTGTGACTGGCGGATTCCCACCTGTGCCACGCTGGAAATCTGTGCGATTAGCTCTTGATCCCTGCGCGCAATCCCCTTAAACGACCGCAATCCGGTGCCGCATCATGCGACTCCGGTGTTTTGGTTTGCATCACGGCGTGACGCTCAGCTTTCTTCGGCCGGGACGTGTCAGATCAGACCAGATCCAAGGAACAGTCGATCTGATCTCTGGCGGGCTGCGTGCAGGACCCGGTGAAGACCAAGAGCTCTCAGGCCGTGCCCAAACTTCGTGGACCAACCACGAGCAGATAGGAGTACCTGCGATGGACCTGATCGCACAGCTTGAGGCGGAACAGATTGCCGCCTTGGGGAAAGACATCCCCGATTTCAAAGCCGGTGACACCATCCGTGTCGGCTATAAGGTGACCGAAGGGTCGCGCACCCGTGTGCAGAACTACGAAGGCGTCTGCATCGCGCGCAAGAACGGCGAAGGCATCGCCGGTTCGTTCACCGTTCGCAAAATCTCGTTTGGCGAAGGTGTGGAGCGTGTGTTCCCGCTGTATTCGACCAACATCGACAGCATCACCGTTGTCCGCCGTGGCCGCGTTCGTCGCGCCAAACTGTACTATCTGCGCACCCGTCGCGGTAAATCCGCACGTATCGCAGAAGTCACCAACTACAAGCCCAAGGCTGGCGCCGAAGCGTAAGGAACGGAAAGATGAAAAAAGACATCCATCCCGATTATCACGTCATCGACGTCAAAATGACCGATGGCACAGTGGTTCAAATGAAATCCACCTGGGGCGCAGAAGGCGACCAGCTGGCTCTGGAAATCGACCCTTCCGTGCATCCGGCATGGACCGGTGGCTCGTCGCGCCTGATGGACGCCGGCGGCCGCGTGTCGAAGTTCAAGAAGAAATACGAAGGTCTGGGCTTCTAAGCTTGACTGGATTGAATTGCAAAGGGCCGCACCATTGGGCGGCCTTTTTTCTTGCCTGCGATGTGTCCGAATTCATCCGAAGACGTAGAAGCAAAGCTTGTTGCCGTCTGGGTCCCGCACATAAGCACCGTAGAACCGATCCGGTACGCGCTGCCCGGGCTCGCCTTCATCCGTCGCACCAAGGCTGATGGCCTTGTCATACATTGTGGTAACGGCCTCTTTTGTGTCGGCAGCGAAAGACACCATATTGCCATTCCCTGATGCGCAATCATTGCCATCATACGGCTCGCAAACGGCCAGCATCGGTGCCGCCGGATTATTGCCGATAAATGCAATGCGACCAGCGTCGATCAGAACTCGCGCGCCTTTGTCCTCGAACAGCGAAGTGTAGAATGTCTTGGCGGCGTCCATGTTGGAAACACCAATGGTTACATATCCGATCATATGCGGAACCCCTTCGAATACTGGATGGTTTCCGGGGCATAGTCCGCCAGCCACCGGACGGTTACAAGTCACGAAACCGGCATCGGTCAGATGTCAAATCCAATACGACAGCGCCACCGGCAGAACCAGTATTGTCGCCAGCGTCGAGACCAGAATATAGCCTGCCACATCGGGCCCGTACTCCGGGACATGCTGATCGATGAAAAGATAGGTCGCCACCGAAGATGGCATCAGGCAGCACAGGATCACGGCACCTCGTTCCGGCCCTGTAAATCCGAAAAACCAGATTAATGCACCGGCAATGACAACTGCCATCGCCAAATGTAGCAGCGTCAAAAGGATCGACCGCCCCAGGGTTTTAACCCGCAACGTCGCCAGGGTATGGCCCAGCGTCAGCAGCATCAGCGGGATCGACAGCCCGCCCAGAATATCAAACGACTTCAAAATCGGCTGAGGCAGGCTGGTATCTGTCGCCATAAGGATCAGCGAAAGCGCCACGGCATAGATGATCGGGGACGTGGCCAGCTTCTTGGGCGAAAACTCCCCGGCAGGAATCCACATGCCCAAGGTGAAGATGCTGATCAGCACGACCACCACAAACGCCATGGTATAAGCCATGCCCGCATCACCCAATGCCAGCAGAGTAATCGGCAAACCGATATTGCCGACATTTCCGTGCATCAAAGGCGTCAGAAACGCCCTGACCGGCAGGCGCAGGGCCTTCAGGGCAACAAAACCCAACACGCCAAACCCCGCCACTGCCAAAGCGGCTGCGGTCATCACGTCCAGAAAGGTGCCCACCGCCAGTTTAGTGGTCGACAAGTGCGAGATGATCAGTGTTGGGTAGCCGACTTTTGAAACGATCCCACCGATCACCTTGCTGTCAAAGGGGGCATGAATCAGTGCAAGCCCAAAACCGATCCCGGCACAGATCAAAACCGGCAAAACCACGTTCAAGACGTTCAGGAACAGGTGTTCCAAGCCAAATTCTCCCTGCCAGACCTGCATGTGGACTGTGAATCAGAGCTGTTGCATTGACAAGTGCCCGCCTGTAACCCGCGCAGCACGCAGGGTTTTCCAAAATAGGGTCTGATATTGCCCGAAACCGCCGCTTGAGGTTCTTTTCTTCCCAACCCACACAACATATAGTGGGTGTCAACAACGTGTAGTGAAGCACGGCGGGACTTGGGAATACAAGCATGGCACATATCATTGTGGTCGGGAACGAAAAGGGTGGCGCAGGCAAATCGACCGTGTCGATGCATGTGGCCACCGCGCTGGCCCGATTGGGACACAAGGTCAGCACACTTGATCTGGACCTGCGTCAGCGCAGCCTGGGACGTTATTTTGAGAACCGCAACAACTTCCTCAAAAGCTCGGACCTGACCCTGCCCAGCCCGCGCCATCACGACCTGCCCGAGATCGACGCTGCCACGCTGAAACCTGGTGAGAATATCTATGACCACCGCCTGTCCGCCGCCGTATCACAACTGGAAAGCGACAGCGATTTCATCCTGATCGATTGCCCGGGCTCTCACACCCGGCTCAGTCAGGTGGCACATTCGCTCGCTGATACGCTTGTCACGCCCTTGAACGACAGTTTCATTGATTTCGACCTGCTGGCGCGGATCGATTCGAAGGGTGAGAAAATCCTAGGACCATCGGTTTATTCCGAAATGGTCTGGAACGCGCGGCAGTTGCGGGCGCAGGCCGGGCTGAAGCCGATCGACTGGGTTGTGGTCCGCAACCGGGTCGGCACGCAGCGGATGGTCAACAAGGAAAAGATGCAGCGCGCAATCGAGATGCTGTCGCAGCGCATCGGCTTTCGCGTCGCCTCGGGCTTTTCCGAACGGGTCATCTTCCGCGAGTTGTTCCCACGCGGCCTGACCCTGCTGGACCTCAAGGACATCGGCGTCAAGCAGTTGAACATCTCAAACATCGCCGCCCGCCAGGAACTGCGCGATATGATGAAAGAGCTGAACCTGCCGGGTGTGGAGATTGATTTCTAAGCGGCTACCGTTTTGATTGGTTTGCGCAACCAACCGGCTTTTGGCAGTTGCAATGTTCGTACCAGATCTGGAGTTAGGAAGCCCCTAATTCAGAACACGACGCTCATCGCCGACTCCACGGCGTGAACACCTATTCCGACGACAATTCCTACGAAGATCAGTCCGACAATCGCGTTGATAACGGATAAAATCCGGCTGGCAGATTTCATCGGCTTAAAGTCACCGTAGCCAACCGTGGTTGCGTTTATGAACGCATGATAAAGGCTCACTCCGGTGGACCAGCCTTCGATCCTGCCAATCCATTGCCCCAGCGCACATATAGATACCAACAAAAACAGCAAAATCGGCGACAGATATATCAGGTCCTGAAAGAAGACTGACAAGAAGGTGCATATATAGCTGACGTCACAACCCATGGCGAAGCTCTCCTTCTCCGTGTCGCGCGGCCTAGTTGAACACCAGCGTCTTAACAGGAAGCAAAATGGCCTGTGCGCGCAAGACTATGGCGTTCGCTATGCCCATCCCGTCCACAATCCGTGCAACAAAAGCCGAAAACCCGGTGATTTTCCCCGCGTCTATTTCTTTTGCGCGGCTCGTGTAGGCAACGCCAACGCACGCACTTCCTGGCGGGATGTCTTCCAGATGTTTAGGGAAAATTGGCGCAAGGAAAGCTGTAACCGTTCCGGGCCGCGCACGATCCTGTTGGTCAAGCAGAGCATCACCGGGTCGAAACTGCCCCGCAGCAATCGCATTTTGCACGTCGTCCACCACCATTGGGATTATGGTCAGGGGTTTGGACGCACAGGTAATTTCCACTAACATTCCCGGCTTGAGCACACTGACCGAAATCTGACCAAAAGCCGCAATAAGGCGACCCTGCCCTGAGACTTCGGGAACCAGAATTCCTGCAGGGCGCAGAATTGGATTCACGATGTCACCTGGCTTCAACAAAAACCGTGTGACGGTCCCGTCTACTTCGGCAAAAACAGTGGATTTAGAGATTTCGTTTTCGGCCTCAGCCAAAACAGCACGCGCACTTTCAAGCTGCGCAGGAAGCAGAGTAGATTGGCGCAGTTTAGCGCCGTCAAGGGCTGCAACTGCAGCTGCGCGCTGACTTTCGGCACTGGACACAGCGGTTTGCAAACGCTCCAATTCCTGCTCACTTACAACTGTGTCGTTGCGCTCCGCGAGTTCAAGGCGGCGATCCAAATCGCTGGTCGCCTGAGCAAGATTCGCTTCCGCCGAACCAACCCGTGCCTCAGCACCCGCGATCTCGGTTGCTGTCAGTCCCTGCGCTGCCTCGATTTCTTCTATGCGTCGCTGTGCAGTTTCTGCCGCAGCTTCCTGCCGCGTCGTGTCCAACCGGAAGATTGCCTCACCCGCTTTTATCGTATCATTGTTCGCGACATAGACCTCCGAAACCCGGCCCCCGCGATCAGAAAGAATAGTTACCGTGCGAAATGCTGCGGAGACGTTCCGCGTGGACGGATGAAAATAGAAAATCACGGTGATCAAAGTGATTGCCAGGATTGCACAGGCCGTCAAACCCCAACGCAATTCATACCAGACATTGAACAGCGTGATTTCATGGCCCCATCGCTTACCCTGCTTGTAACGCCTGTATAGGTAATCCGGGACGATCGTGATCAGGGCAGAAAAGACCAGCTCAAGCATCCTGGCTCTCCGAGAGATCCACGTCACTCTTGAGCGGGAGTATTTCGTGCAAAGGTACGGCAGCGATTAGAATTGCCGCGATCCAAAACGCATTGTTAAGTGTAAACAGAGAAATCAACCCCAGCACACCAACCAATTGCATTTGAACTTTATGAGCACCTGCTGCCATGCGGTCGGGAATGGCCTGCACGGTAAAGTAGAGTGCGCCGAAACCAAGCAGCACAACAACGAGCAGAATTCCCACCACGATCAGAAAGCCATCCGTCTCGCCCGGTGTTGTCACCCAGAAGGGGAGTCTGGCCATCGCCTCATCAGAAATAGAGCTGCCCAAAAGAACCTCCTGTTTCTCAATGATCTGATGCAAGGATAAACGATTGAAATCAAAAAGATCAATCTTGCCCAAGCCTGTGAAGAACCCTCAACACTTTTTAGCCGCCAGTCTCCATTGCGTAAGAGACGGACGCCAAGCTTCTTCTACCGGTTCAAACAATGAAAAGAGAGAGGGATAAGAATGGCCGCTTCGGGCTTAAAACGAAGTTTCAATCGGCGTGGGATGAACCAACTGGTGAATACACCGTGAACAACTCTTTCGGCTCATTCACGCCGCGCAGCATGTAGCGACCGACCGAGACAAGTTCTTGCTCACAGGGTTGCGCGGCGCGGGCGACGTCGTCCGAGATCAGGATCCTCTGACCCAAAGATCGGTGCATTCCGGCAATACGGGAGGCCTGGTTGACGGCAGCACCGATCACGGTGAAATCCAGCCGTGTCTCGGACCCGATATTGCCGTAGAGAATTTCACCCGAATGCAAGGCCAGCGTATAGTTTGCCACTGGCAGACCCTGCGCCTGACGTCTGGAGTTCAACTCATTCATGCGCGATTGCAACAACGGCACAGCGCTCAGCGCGGCACGGGCATCTTCGTCGATCTCGCCGACATCAAACATGGCCATCACGCCGTCACCCATGAATTTCAGGATATTCCCGCCGTTGTCATGCACCACTCCTACCGCCACGGCCAGATAGTCGTTCAGCATATCGATGATCTCGTTCCCCGGCAGATCCTCGGACAGGGTGGTGAAGCCCTCTAGGTCGAAATTCCAGATTACCGCATCTATTTGTTGCAGCGACCCTCGCCGGATTTCGCCCGACAGAACCCGGCGACCGGCATCTCGGCCCAGATACACTCGCAACAGATCCTTGGTCAGGTTCTGGTTCTTGGCGGATTTAAGCGCCAACCCCAGATGCGGCAGGACGGTATGAATTTGCCTCAAGTCGCTGTCGTCGAACCCGGTTGGTGCGTCGCTGGTCCAAGACATCAGAACGCCATCACTGACCTTTTTTGCGCCGTTGGGGCGGATTTGCTTAACCCCTTCAAAAGACAGGCCCGTAGCATAGTAATCCGTCGCCCCAATTTCCCGCAGATCATTGAGCAAGGGAAAGCGACTAGGCTCGTTATGATCAACCAGCTTGACCCGGATTTCATCCAGATCCTCGTGCAACAGGGCATACAATGGGCTTCGCTGCCAGACTTCACTGGGCGTATCTGTATTCTCGAACCTCTCGGATTCACCACCCGCGCCGTTGTACCAGCTATAGCCGGTGCCGCCGTAAACCGGATGCAGGGTAGATTGCGCCGCGTGAAACCGCATCAAAGGTATGCCCATATCGACAAGCCGGGTGCAAAACCCTTCCAGCAATTCTTCTTGCCCGGCGCCTTCAAGCCCCTTGGCGACCAGCCAATCGATCAGGTCGTGTGCGGGAATCGAAGAAGAGTCCTGAGAAGTCATTTAAATATCCGTATCAAGCATGACCCCCATCTGGGGGCGACACGCATCAATTGCCAGTGGTCAGTCCAAACCAGCCAGTCTTTGCAGCATTTTACGCAGCAGAGCAGCTTCTTCCGCATCGAATAGGCCCGACAGTTTTGCATCATAGGCGGCGGCGACGCCATGCAGATCACGATACACGGTTTGCCCCGTCGGTGTTAGAGTCAGCCATTCCGCCCGCCGATCTCCTTCGTCGCGTGTGCGTTTCAGATACCTTCTCTGTTCCAGCTTGGCGACCGCGCGGCTGATTTTGGTTTTGTGCATTCTGGCGCGCTCGCAAATCTCTTTAGCCGTCATCTCACCGAATAGCCCAAGGTGAAACAGCACCCGCCATTCGGTTCTGAGCATCCCGTAACGGCCTTTATAGACGCTCTGAAACTCCAACGAGGCATGCTCGGCCGCCTGGTTCAGAAGGAAAGGCAGAAAATTCTGCAGATCAAACTCATCATTTTTTTTGGATTCTTCGTGTGTCATGCTTGTTAGTTACAAAATCAACTATTACCCGACAAGCAGCAACGGAGGAAAACACCATGAATCGTCCGAGTGATCCACATATGCTGACGCAGGCTGCAACGCCGGTCGGCACACATGCCGGCTATATGCCCGGCTTTGGAAACGACTTTGAGACCGAGGCCCTGCCCGACGCGCTGCCACAAGGGATGAACAGCCCACAACGGTGCAACTATGGCCTTTACGGAGAGCAGCTGAGCGGCACCGCCTTCACTGCGAACCCGCCCGAACGCACTTGGTGTTATCGCATTCGCCCGTCGGTGAAGCATTCACATCGTTACGAAAAAATCGACCTCCCCTATTGGAAATCGGCACCGTGCATCGACCCCGATGTGATCAGTCTGGGTCAGTATCGCTGGGATCCCGTCCCACATTCTGATGAAGGTCTGAACTGGATGACCGGGATGCGCACGATGACCACGGCGGGGGACGTGAACACGCAAGTGGGCATGGCCTGTCACATCTATCTGGTCACCGAATCCATGGTGGATGACTACTTCTTCTCAGCCGATTCCGAGCTGTTGGTTGTTCCGCAGGAGGGACGCCTGCGTTTTGCGACCGAGCTGGGCATCATCGATCTGGAACCCAAAGAGATCGCGATCATTCCGCGTGGTCTGCTTTACCGGGTCGAGGTTCTGGAAGGCCCCGCGCGCGGTTTTGTCTGCGAAAACTACGGGCAAAAGTTCGAGCTGCCGGGCCGTGGCCCGATTGGCGCAAACTGCATGGCCAACCCGCGCGACTTCAAAGCGCCCGTAGCTGCGTTTGAAGATCGCGAAACCCCGTCGACCGTGACGATCAAATGGTGCGGCCAGTTCCACACCACCAAGATCGGACACAGCCCGCTGGATGTGGTTGCATGGCACGGCAACTATGCGCCCTACAAATATGACTTGCGCAATTATTGCCCGGTTGGCGCGATCCTGTTCGACCATCCCGACCCGTCGATCTTTACGGTTCTGACGGCACCCTCTGGCCAGCCTGGCACGGCCAATATCGACTTTGTTCTGTTCCGCGAACGCTGGATGGTGATGGAGGACACGTTCCGCCCGCCGTGGTACCACAAAAACATCATGTCGGAATTGATGGGCAACATTTACGGTCAGTATGATGCAAAACCACAGGGCTTTGTGCCCGGTGGCACAAGCCTGCACAACATGATGATCCCGCACGGCCCCGACAGGGAAGCCTTTGACAAAGCATCATACTCCAACCTGGGGCCGGACAAGCTGGACAAGACGATGTCGTTCATGTTCGAAACCCGCTTCCCGCAGCATCTGACGCCATTTGCCGCCACCGAAGCGCCGTTGCAGGATGATTATATCGACTGCTGGACATCGCTGGAGAAGAAGTTCGACGGAACGCCGGGTAAGAAATGAGCTTGGATATCTGGTTCACCTATGTGGCAACAGTCCTGCTGCTGATGAGCACACCGGGACCCAGCCAGTTGCTGATGTTGTCAAACTCGGCCACCAACGGGCTTCGGCGCGGGTTGTTCACCGCTGCCGGAGATCTGACGGCGAACTTCCTGCAGATGTTGGCAGCAGGGCTGGGTCTGGCCGCCCTGATTGCCACATCCGCAACCGCGCTGACCGTCATCAAATGGCTTGGTGTGGCCTATTTGGTTTACCTTGGTGTCAAACAGATCCTCAAGGCGCGCGTATCTGAAGCGCAAACCGCGCCCAAGGCAAGTCGCAAATCGCTTTGGATGCAGGGGTTTATTACCTCTGCCGCGAATCCCAAAGCCGTGGTCTTTTTTGCAGCGCTGTTCCCACTGTTCATTGACGGAGCACTGCCTTTCTGGCCGCAATTCAGCATTCTTTCGGCCACCTATCTGGTCATGGACGGGATGTTCCTGACCGCATATGGCGGCAGCGCAAGTTGGCTGGCCCGCCGTTTGCAAGGTCCTGCAAAGCTGTGGCTTGACCGCATTGGCGGCAGCTTCATGATCCTGGCTGCTATCTTGTTGGGGCTGAAATCCCTTCGCCCCTCAACTTAACCAACAAAACAGGGACATCGTATGCCTCTAATGACATCCTGGGTGACGTCGGCCAATGACGCGACACACCCGTTCCCACTGAACAACCTGCCTTATGGAGTCTTCTCGACCGAGGGCGACGATCCGCGCTGCGGCGTGGCCATTGGGGACATGATCCTCGACGTCACAGCTGCCGAAGCCGAAGGGTTGATCACCCTGAGCGATGAGCCTCTGTTCGACATGCCGTTCTGGAACCCGTTGATGGAGGAAGGCCCCGCCGTCTGGGCCGCCCTGCGGGAACGTCTGATCAGCCTTCTGGCCGAGGGCTCGGACGAGCAGAGCAAGGTTGAACCACTGCTTGTCAAACAAGACGACGCCGAGATGCACCTGCCCTTCGCGGTCAGCGAATACACCGATTTCTATGCAGGCCGGAACCATGCCTTCAACGTAGGCACCATGTTCCGGGGGCCGGAAAACGCGTTGCCGCCAAACTGGCTGCATATTCCCATTGGGTACAACGGGCGCGCGTCTTCGGTCGTGGTATCGGGCACGGATATCCGCCGCCCATGGGGGCAGCTAAAAGCGCCCGACCAAGAGCTGCCCGCCTTTCTGCCCAGCCGCCGTTTTGACATCGAGCTTGAGATGGGCGCGATTGTCGGCACCCCTTCGGATGGCCCAATCTCGGTGCAAGAGGCGGACGACAATATCTTTGGCTACGTCCTGCTGAACGATTGGTCTGCGCGTGACATCCAGGCCTGGGAATACCAGCCGCTGGGCCCGTTTCAGGCCAAGGCCACCGCAACCTCGATCAGCCCTTGGATTGTCACCAAGGCAACGCTGGAGCCATTCCGCTGTGACACGCCTGCACGTGAGTTCGAGCTACTAGATCACCTGAAAGACTGTGGCCCGATGCTCTATGATATTGATCTGTCGATCACCATGGCACCCGCAGGGCAGCCTGCTACGACAATTGCACAGACCAACTACAACCAGATGTACTATTCCGCCGCGCAGCAACTGGCCCATCACACGACATCCGGCTGTCCGATGAATGCAGGTGATTTGCTGGGCTCGGGCACCATTTCCGGACCAACCAAACCTGAACGCGGTTCGTTGCTGGAACTCAGCTGGGGCGGAAAGGAACCTCTGACGCTGGACGGCGGTGAAACCCGCAGCTTCATCGAAGATGGCGACACGCTGACCTTGACCGGCGCGGCCAAGGGCGATGGTTACACAATCGGCTTCGGTGATTGTGTTGGCACCGTCTTGTCCGCTCTTGAAAACCCATACACACTATAAGGAACCCATCATGGCCAGAGCATTCGCGTCCCAGGGGGACATGTCGGAGAAAAAGATCAGCTTCACCGAGGTGGGCGAAGGGCTCTATGCCTTTACGGCCGAAGGCGACCCGAACTCGGGCGTCATCATCGGCGATGACAGCGTGATGATTGTCGAGGCGCAGGCGACACCGCGTCTGGCCAACAAGGTGATCGAGTGCGTTCGATCAGTTACAGACAAGCCGATCACGCATGTGGCCCTGACCCACTACCACGCTGTACGCGTTCTGGGCGCAAGCGCGTTTGGCGCTCAGCAAATCCTGATGTCAGACATGGCGCGCGCCATGGTCGTGGAACGCGGGCAAGAGGATTGGGACAGCGAGTTCCAACGCTTCCCACGTTTGTTCGAAGGGCATGAAAGCATCCCCGGTCTGACCTGGCCCACCACCACGTTCAGCGACACAATGACCGTCTATCTGGGAAACCGTCGCGTTGACCTGATGCATCTGGGCCGAGCCCACACTGCCGGGGACATCGTAATTCATGTGCCAGATCAGAACGTGATGTTCACAGGCGACATAGTTGAATATCACTCGGCCTGCTATTGTGGTGACGGGCATTTCAGCGACTGGGGTGACACGCTGGATGCGATCAAATGGTTCGACGTGGATGCAATTGCACCAGGTCGCGGCGACGCGCTGGTTGGTAAGGACATGGTCAATGCGGCCATTGAAAACACCCGCGATTTCGTCAGCAGCACCTACCGCCCGGCCGCCAAGGTGGCTGCACGCGGCGGCAGCCTGAAGGAAGCCTGGGACGCCGTACGCGCCGAGTGTGATCCGAAATTCGCTGACTACGCAATCTACGAACACTGCCTGCCCTTCAACGTCGCCCGCGCCTATGACGAGGCACGCGGCATCGACACACCCCGCATCTGGACCGCCCAGCGCGACCTTGAGATGTGGGAAGCCTTGCAGGGCTAAGGAAAAACGGCTCGGTTTGATCCAGATCGTTTTACGCGTCTGGATAAAATGAAACCATAAGCCAAGGCCTCCGGCGCCTGTCGCCGGGGGCAGGACATGCCGCACATTGGTGCATCTGCTTGGGGGAGCCCATGAACAAGATCTTTGAAACGCCGCTTTACGGCTATGAACGCAGCCCGGACCAAGACAGCCCCACGCCCGTCAGGCACAAGGTCATCGTGATTGGTGCCGGTCCGGTTGGATTGGCCGCCGCGATTGATCTGACCCAACAAGGTGTCGAGGTTGTGGTTCTGGACGAGAATGACAAGGTCAGCTTCGGCAGTCGCGCCATCTGTTTTTCTCAACGTACTTTGGAAATTGCCGACCGCCTGGGATGTGGACGCCACTTGGTCGACAAAGGCGTCATGTGGGATCGTGGCAAGGTCTACTTTGATGATCGTCAGGTCTATGACTTCAACCTGCAACCGGATGAAGGCTATGCCAACCCCGCCTTCATCAACCTGCAGCAATACCACTTTGAAAACTACTTTGTAGAACGTGTACGCGAGCTGCAGGCAGAAGGCGCACCAATTGAAATTCGTGGCCGCAACAGGGTCGAGGCCATTGGCACGCACGAAGATCACGTTCGACTTGAGGTCGAAACCCCCGAAGGTCCCTATACGATTGAGGCCGAGTGGCTGATCGCCTGTGACGGAGCAACCTCTCCCACCCGCCGGATGCTGGGTATCGATTTCGAAGGGCGCGTGTTCGAAGACAACTTCCTGATCGCTGATGTAATCATGGACGCCGATTTCCCATCGGAACGCTGGTTCTGGTTCGACCCACCGTTCAATCGGGGACAATCTGCGCTGCTCCATAAACAGCCTGACAACGTCTGGCGCATCGATCTGCAACTGGGGTGGGATATCGACAAAGAACGCGAAAAGCGCCCCGAGAATGTGATCCCCCGCCTAACGGCGATGCTGGGCGACGACGTGGATTTTCAGCTGGAATGGGTCTCGATTTATACCTTCCAGTGTCGCCGCATGGAAAGCTTCCGCAAGGGGCGTGTTCTGTTTGCGGGCGACAGTGCGCATCAGGTCAGCCCCTTTGGCGCACGCGGGGCAAATTCGGGCCTGCAAGATACCGACAATCTGTGCTGGAAACTGAAGCTTGTGCTCGACGGCAAAGCGCCTGAAAGCCTGCTGGACAGCTACAACGCGGAACGTGTGTACGGGGCAGACGAAAATATCCAGAAATCCAGCCGGTCCACCGATTTCATCACGCCAAAATCCGAGATGTCGCGGGTTCTGCGCGATGCGGTTCTGGATCTAAGCGAAAAGTATGAATTTGCCCGACCACTGGTGAATTCCGGGCGCTTGAGCCAACCCTGCACCTATGACGGGTCTTCGTTGAACTCGGCCGATGCGCTGAACGGCCCAGCCTGCACACGCCCGGGGTCGGCCTGCCCGGATGCCCCGCTGGGCGATGAATTCCTGCTGCCCAAGCTGGCGGGCAAATTTACCTTGCTGACCATTGATGCCGATGCCCCAGACACTCTGGAAGAGGATGGGATTGAGGTCACTCGGCTGGCGTTGTCGGTCAAAGACGATCTGACGCTGGCTCTCAAACGTCGTTACTTGGGTGATGCAACCAGCGCTGTGTATCTGATCCGCCCGGATCAGCACGTGGCCGCTCGGCGGGACAGCTTTGAAGAAAACAGTTTCCGTCATGCGATCCGCAGAGCTTGCGGTAAGGAGTAAGCGCAATGTCAGACTTGATCCTAACCCCCAATTTCGACAACGCCGACGACTTTTACGCCACCCTTTTGGCGGCGCATGAAGGGCTTGAGAAAGCCGACAGCGACGCGCTGAACGCCCGACTGGTGTTGGTACTTGCCAATCACATCGGAGACGGCACCGTTCTGTCTGATGCCATCCGCGCCGCTGCTTTGTCCAACGATTGACAGGATCCCGTGTGAGCGAAGTTGTCCTCTTTGACTATTGGCGGTCTTCGGCCAGTTATCGGGTGCGGATCGCCCTGAACTTGGCCGGGATCGACTATGACTCGGTTGTTGTCGATCTGGTAGGCGGCGAACACAAGAGCACTGAGCATTTGTTACGCAATCCGCAAGGGTTTGTGCCAGTTCTGGAAATTGACGGGCTGCGATTGACGCAATCGTTGGCCATCCTTGAATATCTGGATCAAACCCGAGGTCTTGGCCTTTTGCCATCCGACCCGGTGCAGAAGGCAAAAGCTCAGGCGTTGGCATATGCGATTGCAGTCGATATTCATCCGGTCTGCAACCTCTCGGTTGCGCGACATGCGACCTCGCTCAGCACTGACGCCGACGACATGCCCGGAGATTGGATGCGGCACTTCATCCGGCCCGGCTTGCAAGCCTTTGAGACCATGTTGGGCACGTTTGAACAGGCCCCTTATTGCGTCGGTTCGCAGCCTGGCCTCGCTGACCTCTGCCTGATCCCTCAACTCTACAACGCACGCCGCTGGCAGGTGGACCTGTCGGACATGCCACGTGTTCTGGAGGTTGAAACAGCCTGCGCTAGTCATCCGGCCTTTGTTGCAGCGCACCCTGACGCGCACGCCCCCCAATAACACTGCACAAGCACTGTGTGCTTGTGCGCCTAGTCGTTTTTCCTGTTTGACCTTAGCTTGGATACACCAAAGCTATGAGGTCACCATGCCTGAGATCACCGGCTACCACGCCCATGTCTATTTCGATGCCGACACACAAGCGACGGCACAACAGGTCTGTGAAGAGGCCGCACGCCTATTCCCGGTTCAGATGGGGCGTATGCATGCCCGCAACGTCGGCCCCCACCCACGCTGGAGTTGCCAGTTGGGCTTTGACGCCGATGCATTTGATCAAGTCATGCCATGGCTGATGTTGAACCGGCAGGGCCTGACCGTGTTCACCCACCCCGAAACCGGTAATCATCTGGAAGATCACCGTGATCGCGCGCTCTGGATGGGTGAGATGCTGGATCTGGACCTGTCGATCTTCGACAGGCTTTAACCTAACGCCCGCGCCTGATCCCGCAGGACGAATTTCTGCACCTTGCCGGTTGATGTCTTCGGCAGGGTGCCGAAAACCACGGTCTTTGGTGCTTTGAAATGGGCCATGTTGTCTCGGCAGAAGGCAATTAGGTCTGCCTCTGTAGCGGTGGCATCCGGTTTCAGCTCGACAAACGCACAAGGCGTTTCGCCCCATTTCTCATCCGGTCGCGCGACCACAGCCGCCTCCATTACCGCCGGATGTTTGTAGAGGATACCCTCGACCTCGACGGACGAGATATTCTCGCCACCCGAAATGATGATGTCCTTGGATCGATCCTTGAGTGCGACATAGCCGTCAGGGTGCATGACGCCCAAGTCACCGGACGCAAACCATCCGCCTTTAAAGGCCCCGTCCGTGGCGTCTTGGTTCTTTAGATACCCTTTCATCACCACGTTACCCTGCATGAAAATCTCACCCATGGTTTCACCATCCGCCGGAACAGGTTCCATGGTATCGGGATCAGCCACCATCAGGCCAGACAGCGCCGTGTACCGCACACCCTGGCGTACTTTCAGAGCGGCGCGGTCTTCGGGGCCTTTTTCATTCCATTCGTCTTTCCAGGCACACACGACCGAAGGCCCATACGTTTCGGTCAGGCCATAGACATGCGTGACCTCGACGCCCATCGCCTCCATCGCTTCGATCACAGCTGCAGGCGGCGGTGCACCCGCCGTCATCACCTTGATCTGATGATCAAAGTCTTTCAGCTCATCCGGCGCATGGGCGAGCATGTTCAAAACGATGGGCGCCCCGCAGAAATGCGTGACTTTCTCATCGCGGAAAGCCGCATAGATCGGCTCGGCCCGTACGGCACGCAGACAGACCGACACGCCTGCATTGGCGGCCATGGCCCAAGGGAAACACCAGCCATTGCAATGAAACATCGGAAGGGTCCACAGATAAACTGAATGCTTGGGCATATCCCAATCCAGCAGATCCGACTGCGCATTCAGCGTGGCACCTCGGTGATGATAAACGACACCTTTCGGATTGCCTGTAGTACCCGAAGTGTAGTTCAGCGTGATTGCGTCCCATTCATCCTCGGGCAGAGACCAGCTGAATTCCGGGTCGCCTTCGTTCAGAAGGGCATCGTAGGTCAGGTTGCCCAGCTTTTCACCACCTTCAAAGCCGGGGTCTTCGATGTCTATGATCAGAATGTCATGGTCGACCTGCTTTAACGCTTCTTTCACGACGCCCGAAAACTCTGGATCGACCAGCAGCGCCTTAGCCTCGGCGTGGTTCAAAATGAAGGCAACAATCGGCGCATCCAGGCGCGTGTTGATGGCGTTCAGAACAGCTCCGGCCATTGGAACGCCGAAATGCGCTTCATACATCTCGGGGATGTTCGCTGCGATTATGGAAACGGTATCGCCTTTTCCTATCCCGCGCGCGCTCAACGCGCCCGCCAAACGTCGACACCGGGCATAGGTTTCAGCCCAAGTATACCTGCGTTCACCATACACCACCGAAGGATAATCTGGGTAAACCTGCGCCGTCCGGTCCAAGAAGGTCAGCGGTGACAAGGGTGTGTAGTTTGCCCGGCATTTATCCAAATGACGCTCGTAGATGTTTGTGGCTGTCATCTGCTCATCCTCCCAAATCGCAGTACGCGCGACTTGAACATAAACTTGGTGGCCTGACAAATCCGTAGTAATACGGTGTGCACCCATTCTGGTAATACGGGATGGTGTTATCTGGCCCTACTTACAAAGGGCCTTTCGCGGTGATTTGGAGCATCTTAAACACATGCAGGGGTCTCGCTTGACCATCGACCCCAGAAGCGCATCTCAGTGAAAGGACTTGTCATGGACGGCACGTTCAACGAAAACGATCTTTCCCGCGTGGTCGAAGCCGACCGCGCCCATATCTGGCACCACCTGCTGCAGCATAAACCCTTTGAAACCAATGACCCGCGTATCATTGTCGAAGGCAAAGGTATGCGCGTCTGGGATCAGAAGGGCAAGGAACACCTGGATGCTGTTTCGGGTGGCGTCTGGACTGTGAACGTCGGCTATGGCCGCGAATCAATCTGTAAGGCAGTCTATGACCAGTTGATGAAACTGTGCTATTTCGCCAATACCGCAGGTTCGATCCCCGGCTCCATCTTTGCGGAAAAGCTGATCGAAAAGATGCCCGGCATGAGCCGCGTCTACTACACCAACTCGGGATCCGAAGCGAACGAGAAGGCGTTCAAGATGGTGCGCCAGATCGCGCACAAGAAATACGGCGGCAAGAAAACCAAGATCCTGTATCGCGACCGCGACTATCACGGCTCGACGCTGGCGACCATGTCGGCGGGTGGTCAGGACGAGCGTACCGCGCAATACGGTCCCTTCGCACCTGATTTTGTACGCGTGCCGCACTGCATGGAATATCGCAAGCATGAACTCGACGGTGCACCCGTCGAAAACTTCGGCGAATGGGCAGCAGACCAGATCGAAGAAGTCATCCTGCGCGAAGGCCCTGACACCGTTGGCGCCCTGTGCCTTGAGCCCGTTACCGCCGGTGGTGGTGTGATCGAAGCGCCTGAAGGGTATTGGCAGCGCGTGCAGGAGATCTGCAAAAAGTACGACGTGCTGCTGCATATCGACGAAGTTGTTTGCGGCGTAGGCCGGACTGGGACATGGTTCGGGTACCAGCAGTATGGCATCAAGCCTGACTTCGTAACCATGGCCAAGGGCGTTGCATCGGGCTATGCCGCTATTGCTGTGATGGTCACGACCGAGGAAGTCTTTGACATGTTCAAAGACGACGCGTCGGACCCGATGGGCTATTTCCGCGATATCTCGACCTTTGGCGGTTGCACCGCCGGTCCGGCAGCGGCGATTGAGAATATGCGCATCATCGAAGACGAGAACCTGTTGGGCAACTGCACCGACATGGGCAACCGCATGTTCGACAACCTGCAAGCGCTGATGGAAAAGCACAAGGTTATCGGCGACGTGCGCGGCAAGGGCCTGTTCCTGGGGGCCGAACTGGTCACCGACCGTACGACCAAAGACCCGATGGATGAAAAGCGGGTTCAGGCCGTTGTCGCCGATTGTATGGCGCAAGGCGTGATCATCGGTGCCACCAACCGCTCGATCCCCAGCCGTAACAACACGCTGTGCTTCTCGCCCGCACTGATCGCAACGGCGGATGACATCGACCAGATCACTGACGCCGTTGACGGCGCGTTGGGGCGTGTTTTCGGGTAAGCTGACCAAATATTAAAAAAAGAAAAACCGGCACATCGAGTGTCGGTTTTTTTGTGAATGGTCGAAGTGCGGACAAAGCGGTCATTTTCTTGCGCCGAATCTTGTCATCCGTATGCTCATATTCACGACTGAACAAACGGAGCATTCTCCTAAATGAAGTTTTTCTCCCGCAGATATTTCTGGTCACTCTCAATGGCTTTGGTTTCGTTGACGACTGTACCAAGCCCTTCATTCGCACAAGTTTCGGAGAGTGTAACATCTCAAGTCATCTATGTTCCCTCCTACTCGCGAGTTTTCACGCAGGAAGGGCGCAGCGAACCGCTCGCGTCTACCCTCGTTGTGCACAACAATAGTCTTCAATCAGAGATCAAAGTTGAGCGCGTCGAATATTACGACAGAGCGGGGCAGCTTCTGGAAACCCTCATAAATGAGCCCGTTCAGCTGATGCCATTTGGGTCAATGAATGCGCTTGTACCTATTGGTAGCGTCGGAGACGGCATCGGCGCGAATTTCGTAGTCACATGGTCGGCAGAAGTTCCGGTGTCACCCCCTATCGTAGAAGCAATCATGGTCGGTGGAAGCGGCACTCAAGGGATCTCGTTTACAAGCCGAGGTCAGGTGTTGTCACAAGAACCGTAACACCGACCACTACTTTGCTTCTATGTGACCAGCTCGACCATTAAGCTAATACCTAAGCAACAGTGACTGGTTCTTTGCCACTGCGACTGGAGCTAAGTTTGGGCTCAAAGCCGACATTCTCTACGTTCAAAAAAGGCCGCTCCAATCGGGACGGCCTTGAACTCGCAATCTCTCGAAAGAGGATCAGGCAGTCAGAGCGGCCAGCGTTTGGGCCACTCTCTGCTTTGCATTTTGCCCAAAGCGGTTCGTCAATGCCTCAGGCTGTTCCTGCTATTTCAACATGACGCTGTTCCAGCTCGATTTGCCTCTGCACCGCCACAGGATCAAGATCGCTTTCAGCGGGAGTGTCGATGCCAAAATGGCCGAAATTGTCTTCGCCGCGTACCAGCATTGCCGTATCGAGATCATGTTTGGTCTGACGTACATGCGCCGCAAGATACTGGATATTCAGCCCAATTCGGCGATCCTTGCTTTTGTTCGGCATCGAGGCATGTAGCGTCCAACCATGGTGAAAACTCGCCTCGCCCGGACGCAGCGGACAAAGCTTGGCTTGGCTCTCATCAACTCCAAGAACAGTCTGCCCCTGCAAAAGAACGTTATCGTCGTCTTCCGTTGTTTCATGGCTCATCACACCGTTCGCATGACTTCCCGGGAGCATTCGCATGCAACCGCTTTCCTCGTCCGCTGGCGACAAGGCGAGCCAAGCGGATACCTGGTCGTCATGACTCAGGCCCCAATAAGTCAGATCCTGATGCCAACTGACATGCGAGGTCGAGCCAGGTTCTTTGATGATATAGGTAACATTGTACAAAAGAATGTCGGGCCCGATCAGCGCTTCGATGAGATCAAGCATCAGAGGGTGCGTAGCAAGCTTGTAGGGCGAAGTTAAGATTGTGTGTGCTTTGGACTTGTAATGCATGGACGCACCCAGTTGGCTCTCGGCCCATTCCAGTCCGGCCCGGTGTTCTTGCGCTTCGACTTCAGTCAGGATCGGAACACCACCTACATAACCGTCCCGATTGTAAGCGTTCGCCCAAGTTCTTACCCTTTGGTCTACTCCCATAGTCGCCTCCCACGAAATGACTAAGCAATCGTTAGTGGAAAAACATGACCTGCCAAGCCTGTTTCGGCTCTGGTTTGCGTCGGCGCCAATGAAAATTGAAACATACCGTACCGAATGCGCGCTTGGAGCTTTTCGACCCATGATGCAAAAAAGCCGCCCCAACCGGGACGGCTTTTCTTTCACTGTCTCTTTTCAGAGGATCAGGCGGTCAGAGCGGCCTGAGCTTTGGCGACGATCGCGCCGAACGCTTCCGGTTCGTGCACGGCCAGGTCGGCCAGAACTTTGCGGTCCACTTCGATACCGGCCAGGTTCAGGCCGTTGATGAAGCGGGAATATGTCAGTGCTTCGTCATGCGAACGGACAGCAGCGTTGATACGCTGGATCCACAGCGCGCGGAAGTTGCGCTTGCGGTTCTTACGGTCGCGGGTTGCGTACTGGTTGGCCTTGTCGACGGCCTGACGGGCAACCTTGAAGGTGCTCTTGCGGCGGCCATAGTAACCTTTGGCAGCCTTGATGACCTTCTTGTGACGGGCGTGAGTTACGGTTCCACCTTTAACGCGGGACATCTCTTAATCTCCTCTTAGCGGTCGTAGGGCATGTAGCCCTTGACGATCTTGGCGTCGGGGGCGGACAGTGTGGTGGTGCCACGGGCGTCGCGGATGAATTTCTTGGTCCGCTTGATCATGCCGTGCCGCTTACCGGCCTGGCCTGCCATGACCTTACCGGTCGCAGTCACCTTGAAGCGCTTTTTAGCGCTCGATTTGGTCTTCATCTTAGGCATTTCCGTCTCCTTTTTCGGGTTCGGTTTCAAACGCGACTCGGCATGCCATCTCGGCCGGTCACGCGATCAGACGCGCCATTTACGCAAGTTCCGTCATACTGGCAAGGGGGATTCGACCAGAATCTGCGCTTTGTGCGCGGCTGGTCTGGCACCGGGGCGACATTGGCCGCCCCGGTGGATTGGATCAATGCTCGAACTTGCGGATTTCTCCGCTTTTCAACCGCTCAGCATAAGACGCCAGTTCCTGACGCACGACTTTCATCAGGAAGTAAAGCGCAAAGACGTTCACCACAGCCATCGCAAAGATCGCCGCATCCGAGAAGTCGATGACCGGGCCCAGATTGGCCGCCGCACCGATGACAACGAAGATGCAGAAGATGATCTTGAACACCAGCTCTTTGGTGTGACCTTCGCCGAACAGGTAAGTCCAGGCTTTGAGGCCGTAGTAGGACCAGCTGATCATGGTCGAGAAGGCAAACAGAACCACGGCAATCGCCAGGATGAAGGGGAACCAGCTGAACGCGCTACCGAAGGCGGCGGAGGTCAGGCTGACGCCGGAGTTGCCATCAACGGTGGCAATGGCGTTACCCGCCTCGTTCAGCATGTAGTTGCCCGTCGCCGGGTCAACGATGAGCTGCTGCGTGATGATGATCACCAGCGCCGTCATGGTACAGATCACAACGGTGTCGATGAATGGCTCCAGCAGTGAAACGAACCCTTCGGTGATCGGTTCCTTGGTCCGAACAGCCGAGTGGGCGATGGCAGCCGAGCCCACACCCGCTTCGTTCGAAAACGCAGCACGGCGGAAGCCCTGGATCAGCGCACCGACCATACCGCCCGCAACGCCAAGGCCGGTGAAAGCGCCCGCAAAGATCTGGCCAAAGGCCCATCCGATCTGATCAGCGTGCATGATGATGATGACCAGCGCTGCCAGCACATACATCACGCCCATGAACGGTACGACCTTCTCAGTCACACGCGCGATCGACTTCAGACCACCTACGATTACTGCAAAGACGATGGCCGCAAAGACCAGACCAGTGATCCAACCGGGGTAATCCCCCACGATTCCTGCAATCTGTTGATGTGCCTGATTGGCCTGGAACATATTGCCCCCGCCCAGCGCGCCAAGAATACAGAAGATCGAGAACAGAACCGCGAGGATTTTACCACCGGGCAACCCAAGTTCAGCAAAGCCCTTGGACATATAGTACATCGGACCGCCCGAGACGGTGCCGTCCTCGTATTCGTTGCGGTATTTCACGCCCAGCGTACATTCGGTGAATTTCGACGCCATGCCCAACAGGCCCGCGACAATCATCCAGAACGTCGCTCCCGGCCCGCCGATTCCGATGGCAACCGCCACACCGGCAATATTACCAAGGCCAACCGTTCCGGACAGCGCCGTGGCCAGAGCTTGAAAGTGGCTAACCTCACCGGCGTCATTTGGATCGGAATAGTCGCCTTTGACAAGGCTGATCGAGTGTCCAAAGAAGCGGAACTGCACAAACGCAAAATAAAGCGTAAAGACAGTGGCCGCGATCACCAGCCAGCCGACGATCCACGGAAAACCGGTTCCCGGGAAGGGTGCAAAAATAAAGCTGACAAAGGGCCCGGTTGCATCTGCAAAGGCTTGATTGATCTTATCATCCAGGCCCGGCGCCTCTTGCGCCGAAGCTGCAGTGGCCATGAAGGCGGCAAGCGCCGCAAGGTACAGGTGTTGTAGCGTTTTCATTCTTCTGCCCACCTCAATTTACAACTGTAACCGGAACATCGGCATGCATCACAAGGTTCTGTGTTGAACTGCCGAAGATACGTTTCTTGATGCCGTCCGCTGAAGCCCGGCCCACAACAATCTGAGAGGCTTCGTTTTCAACGGTGATGGCGTTCAACGTTTCCGCCACATCGCCATGGCGCACAACGCCCTGCGCCGCGAAACCAGCTGCCTTGAGGGCGTCAACGGCGGGCGTCACAATACGTGACGTCGCCAACTCGACCTCTTCCTCACGCCGCTTGTGGCGCTGTGCGTTTTCTTCCGGTGTCTGGAATGTATAAGGGGACCATTCAATCACATATGCGACCAGCAATTCACATGATCCGATCAGCTTTGCCAGGTCCGTGGCAAAGGCAATCGCGCGCTCACCGGTCTCTGTCCCGTCGAGTCCTATGACAATCTTTGTTGTCATCTTGTTCCTCCTTTTTTGTTGTTTGGTCCGGGGCCCGTGCCCCCGGCAGGGCAGCCGGAACTTGGAACTTTGGCTGAGACTGCCCCTAGGTCATTTATCAGGAAATTCTACCCACGAATGAAGACCATTGTGCCAAATTCGCCCATACCGGTCAAATTTCGCTTATAAATCAAGTTTTTCACCCGTCGCACAACAGGAAAACGGCAGCTTAAACAGCAGCCGTTTCCTTAGTTCTGATGTCGACTTGGGCCCGAACTACTCGGGATCGGTGCTGTAAATCAGGCGTTCGTCACAGGGGGCGACTCGTAGAATGTTGGTGGTGCCGGGAACATTAAACGGCACACCTGCCGTGACCACAATCTGATCCGCCTCGGATGCAAATCCACCGGCCCGCGCAGCGCGGGCTGCGTTCACCACAGCGCCCTTAAACCGTTGCAGTTCAGGTGTCATCACACAGTTGCAGCCCCAGCTCAGACACAACCGCCGGGCGGTTCCCCGTTGCGAGGTCATGGCGATGATCGGCACGCCCGGACGTTCACGCGCCGTCAGCGAGGCTGTTGTGCCGCTTTGGGTGAAACAGCAGATGGCCTTGATGTCGGTCTTTTCCGCAATCTCGCGCGCGGCAGCGACGATACCATCGGCCACGGTGCTGCCCTTGGCCGTCCGGGATGCCGCGATAATCTGGGTGTAAGTCGGGTCTGCCTCGACCTCGATAGCGACCTTGTTCATGGTTTGCACGGCTTCGACCGGATAGGCCCCCGCCGCCGATTCCGCGCTAAGCATGATGGCGTCCGTGCCTTCATAGATCGCCGTCGCCACATCCGATACCTCGGCGCGGGTTGGCATCGGGCTTTCGATCATGCTTTCCAACATCTGGGTCGCCACGATCACCGGTTTGGCCGCGCCACGGCACCTGCGGACCAGCCGTTTCTGGATCGGCGGCACAGCAGAGACCGGCAGCTCCACGCCGAGATCACCCCGCGCCACCATGATCCCATCTGACGCATCGAGAATATCGTCAAACGCCTCAACCGCAGCGGGCTTTTCAATCTTTGACAGGATCGCAGCACGACCGTCAGCCAGAGACCGGGCCTCGAACACATCCTTGGCACGCTGTACGAAGCTCAGCGCCAGCCAGTCGACACCCAGCTGACAGACAAACTCCAGATCGTCCCGGTCCTTGGCCGACAACGCTGCCAGCGGCAGCACAACATCCGGGACATTCACGCCCTTTCGGTTTGAGATGGTGCCGCCAACTTCGACCGTGCAGTTGGCGAAATCCTGACCGCAGTCCTGAACCGTCAGGCGGATCTTGCCATCATTCACCAACAGGCGCGCACCCGGCTCAAGCGCCGCAAAAATCTCGGGGTGCGGCAGGCATACTCTGTTTATGTCTCCGGCGGCGGGATCAAGATCAAGGCGGAAGGCCGCGCCTTCCTCCAACTCTTCCGCCTCGTTTGCAAAGACGCCAACGCGCAGCTTTGGCCCCTGAAGGTCAGCCAGAATGGCAATCGGGCTGTCCAGATCCTTTTCGACCTGCCGAATAATCTTGTGCCGCTCGCGGATCTCATCATGGCTGCCGTGACTCATGTTCAGTCGAAACACATCGGCCCCGGCCTCATGCAAGGCGCGAATAGTATCGTAGTCACTAGACGCCGGTCCCAGCGTCGCCACGATTTTTACATTTCTCAGGCGTCGCATTGGTCTTGATCTCCTTACGTCGTCTTACTTGCAGATTAGGGTGCAGCAAAATGTTACCGCAAACATTGGCTGAGTGCTTATTGCCCAATTCCCTTTTCAAAGCAACTGCCCTACACCTGCGACAAACTAGATGACAGGCTCATGACGTACACCCCATTTTTTGTTCACGGCGCGGATCGCCCGTCGCGCTGGTTGATTACATGTGATCACGCAACCAATACCGTCCCCCCCGAAATAAACGGCGGCGACCTTGGTTTGCCACGTGAAGATATGGAACGTCACATTGCTTATGATGTTGGAGCATACGAAGTGTCCAAACATCTGGGTGAGATTTTGGATGCACCAGTGGTTGCCGCCAATTTCTCGCGCCTTGTCATTGACCCCAACCGTGGCGAGGACGACCCGACCCTGTTGATGAAGCTCTATGACGGTTCGATCATCCCCGGCAACCGCCACGCGGATGCATCCGAGCGCGAAAGACGCCTGAACATGTGCTATCGCCCTTATCATGATGCGCTGGCGCAGATGGCCGCCCTGCCCCACGCGGTGATTGTCTCGATGCACTCCTTCACCCGCCAACTGCGCGGGCGTGAGCCACGTCCCTGGCACATCGGCGTCTTGCACACCCCAGACGAACGTTTTTCACGCCCCCTGATCGAGCGGCTTCAGGCCGAAGATGATCTGTGTGTCGGCGTCAATGAACCCTATACCGGTGTGCTGCCCGGAGATGCGATTGACAAGCACTGCACCGCTTTTGGCCGCCCCAACGCTTTGATCGAGCTGCGAAATGACCTGATCGGCAACCACGAGGGGCAGCGAGAATGGGCCGAACGGTTGGCGGTTGTCTTGCAGGACGCGCTGGAGTCCAGCGACCTTTGAAGACGCAGGTCGTGCACCTGCGATCCGCACTTCACGCTATTGTGAGCGCACAGTCTGATCCCCATATAATGAACGAAAGGGGATCGTCGTGACACATGAGTTTCTGACAACGTTCTTCGGCTGGATGGCCGCCCTCAATATCGCGGTTCTTCTGTTCACCACTGTCATGGTCCTGATGCTGCAGGATTGGATTGCGGGCATTCACGGCAAGCTGTTTCAGATGGAGCACCCAGACGTGAAACGTGCGTATTTCAGGTATCTTGCCAACTATAAGATCCTGACCCTTATCTTTTGCATTGTGCCATGGTTGGCTTTGAAACTGATGTAGGTGGGGCAGCCCGCTTATTGTAACAAGTCTGCTGGATTGTTAGGTCAAGCACAGCACACCAAACCACCCGGAGCAGCCTTATGGACAAGCAAACCGAAATCGAACTTCAGGCCGCCGCGTTTCGTCGGTTGCAAAAACACCTGATGGAAGACCGCACCGACGTTCAGAATATCGACATGATGAATCTGGCCGGATTCTGCCGCAATTGCCTGTCGCGCTGGTATCAGGAAGCC
The DNA here is from genome assembly GCF_013110775.1 of Ruegeria sp. HKCCD7296. Taxonomy (NCBI): domain Bacteria; kingdom Pseudomonadati; phylum Pseudomonadota; class Alphaproteobacteria; order Rhodobacterales; family Roseobacteraceae; genus Ruegeria; species Ruegeria sp. HKCCD7296. The sequence continues at coordinate 36,503 of NZ_WVRF01000015.1, read as the reverse complement.
GCCAATGAAAAAGGCATCGAGATGGGCAAGGATGAAGCCCGCGAAGTATTTTACGGCATGACCATGGATGAATGGAAAGCCAACTATCAGACCGATGCCAGCCCCGAAAAACAGGCAGCCTTCAAGGTCGCGTTTGAAGAGAATGTAACCAAAAAAGGCTAAGTCCAAAATGAACAAGGCCCGCCAAATCGGCGGGCCTTTTCTTTAGATCGCCGCCTTGCGACTTTCATCCAGATAAATTTCGCGCAGACGTTTGGCAATCGGCCCCGGTGTGCCGTCGCCTAGCACGACTCCGTCAATCTCGACCACCGGCATGACAAAGGCGCTGGCCGAGGTTGTGAACGCCTCATCCGCTTCTTTGGCCTCATCAATGGTGAACAGACGCTCTTCGATTTCCATTTGCGCTTCGGCCGCCATGCGCAGCACAGCCTTACGTGTTATCCCATGCAGGATGTCGTTCGACAGCGGGCGGGTGACAATCTTGCCGCTCTTGACGAAATAGGCGTTGTTGCTGGTGCCTTCCGTCACGTATCCGTCTTCGATCAACCAGGCATCATCACAACCCGCTTTCTTGGCCATCATCTTGCCCATCGACGGATAGAGCAGCTGAACGGTTTTGATATCGCGACGGCCCCAGCGAATGTCGTCGATCGAGATGATTTTGGCGCCTTTCTTCGACGCCGGGCTGTCAGCCAAACCCGGCTTGTTCTGTGTAAACAGAACAAGGCTGGGATTGGTATCTGCCGATGGGAACACAAAATCACGGTCGCCATCGCTGCCGCGCGACACCTGCAGATACACCAGGCCTTCTTCGATGCCATTTAATTCCACCAGCTTGCGGTGTATCTCAAGCAATTCGTCTTTGGTGCAAGGCTCGGCCATCTCCAACTCGTCCAGCGAGCGCTTCAGGCGAACCGCGTGGCCTTCGAAATCGATCAGCTTGCCGTCCAAAATGCTGGTGACTTCGTAAACCGCGTCTGCAAACAGAAAGCCACGGTCAAAGATCGACACCTTGGCTTCGGTCTCGGGCAGGTATTCGCCATTTACGTAAACGGTTCGGGTCATGTTTGTCTCCTCAGCCCCAGAGCGCGGACACCGAAGGGTGCACTCCGGCGTCGTCAAAAATCAGCGGGGTGTCGCGGTCTTCGGCCAACAGAAGCGGGCCGTCAAGGTCTGTCACCATCGCACCCTGCGCCAGCAGTGTCGCAGGAGCCATGGCAAGCGAGCTTCCGACCATGCAACCCACCATGATGTCATAGCCTTGGGCAATCGCGGCTTTGCGCAATTCCAGCGCCTCGGTCAGACCGCCGGTTTTGTCGAGCTTGATGTTGATGACATCATATTTGCCCTTCAGCTTAGGCAGGCTGTTGCGGTCATGGCAGGATTCGTCTGCACAGACCGGTACCGGACGATCCATTCCGATCAGCGCATCGTCGTCTCCGGCCGGCAGGGGCTGTTCAACCAGTGCCACTCCCAGACGCACCAGATGCGGGGCGAGGTCGGCATAAACCTCAGCCGACCAGCCTTCGTTCGCATCTACGATGATCTTGGATTTAGGCGCCCCTGCACGCACGGCTTCAAGCCGGGGCATGTCGTCAGGTGTACCCAGTTTGATCTTCAGCAACGGGCGATGCGCGTTATCGGCAGCCTGTGCCCGCATCGCTTCGGGCGTATCCAGCGACAACGTGTAGGCGGTAATCTCAGGCCCCGGAACCGGCAGACCTGCCAGTTCCCAAACCCGTTTACCGGCGCGTTTGCACTCCAAATCCCACAAGGCGCAATCCACGGCATTTCGCGCAGCGCCAGCGGGCAGCAAGTCCATCAGCGACTGTCGGGTAAATTCCGCAGGCAACCCTGCAATCTCGGCCTCAACAGACTCGAGCGTTTCGTCGTAGCGCGCATAGGGGACACATTCGCCCCAACCCTGATAGGTTCCATCTGATATGCGAACCGTCAGAACTTTTGCTTCGGTCCGCGACCCGCGCGAAATGGTAAACACCTGCGCCAGTCGAAACACATCGCGAGAGACCTCTATCTGCACGCAACCGCTCCTTCATTTCTTTTCTAATGCTCTTACCGGAGGCGGATGACCCCACCTCCGGCATGTTGTTCAGCTCACATCGCTGCCAGCGCGTCCACCAGCTTGCCGGACCCGAAGCGGAACGGGTCGGTTGCAGGCAAGCCCATGTCGGCTTCGATCTTGGCCAGATAGGCAACCGCGTCTTCTTCGGACATATGCTGGGTGTTAACCGAAACGCCGACAACCTGACAATCAGGGTTCGCCACTTTGGCCAGTGCCAGCGCGGTGTCGCGCAGGGTTTCCAGTGACGGTTGCTGATAGGTGGGCAGACCGCGCATGTGTTCGCGGGTCGGTTCGTGACTCAGGATCAGGGCGTCTGGCTGGCCACCATGGATCAACGCCATTGTCACACCGGAATAGGACACGTGGAACAAAGAGCCCTGCCCTTCGATCAGGTCCCAGTGGTCCTCATCATTGTCGGGCGTCAGCCACTCGATTGAGCCCGCCATGAAGTCCGCAATGACCGCGTCAAGCGGCACACCATCGCCGGTGATCAGGATGCCAGTCTGACCGGTCGCCCGGAATGTCGACTTCATACCGCGCTTGCGCATTTCAGCATCGATCGCCATGGCTGTGTACATCTTGCCGACAGAACAGTCGGTACCCACAGCCAGGCAACGCTTACCCTTACGCTTGATCCCGTTGGCAATCGGGTATTCGATTTCGGGCACACGCACGTCGTGCAGCTTTTGACCAGTTGCTTCGGCTACGGCCACCAGATCGGGTTCGTCGCGCAACAGATTGTGCAGGCCAGAGGCAAGGTCAAATCCTTCCTCAAGCGCCATAACCAGAACCTTCTTCCATTCTTGGCTGATAACGCCGCCACGGTTGGCCACGCCAATAACCAGCGTCTTGGCGCCGGCTTCTTTCGCCTCGGTCAAGGTCATATCTGTCAGGCCCAGATCAGCCTTGCAGCCGTCCATGCGATACTGGCCGACGGCGTTTTCTGGACGCCAGTCCTTGATGCCCACAGCCACTTTGGCCGCCAATTGGTCGGGCGCATCGCCCAAAAACAGCAGGTACGGTGTCTCGATCATTGCGGTCACTCCTTTGATTCCGGCTTAAGCTAGAGAAACGGCAAAACGAGCGTTTCGCGTTTTGATCCGCTTGATACGACTAAGGCGCGATATTCTTGCACAAGTTTACTTTGATGCGCAAAAATATTCGAAGTTTTCAAAATGATTAAACTTTAATCACCTTTTCGCAGTTATCCAATACCTCCATTCTGCAGCCGCATTGCCGCAGATGCATAATCGCCCTTGCGCCACGCCGCGCAATTTAATACCTCATTGAGCAGGAAAATCGCAATTTCATTACTCGCACGAGGTCTCGATGAGCTTTCGCATCCAACCTGCCGCACCGGCACGCCCCAACCGTTGTCAGCTGTTTGGCCCCGGGTCGAACACCAAACTGTTCCCTAAGATGGCAGCGTCGGCTGCGGATGTGATCAACCTGGATCTAGAGGACTCGGTTGCGCCTTCGGACAAGGATGCGGCACGCGCCAACGTCATTGAGGCGCTGAACACAGTCGACTGGGGTACCAAATACATGTCCGTCCGGATCAACGGGCTGGACACGCCCTACTGGTACCGTGACGTTGTCGACGTGTTGGAGCAGGCAGGCGACCGTCTGGATCAGATCATGATCCCCAAAGTCGGATGTGCGGCGGATGTCTATGCGGTCGATGCGCTGGTCACAGCGATCGAGCGTGCCAAGGGCCGTACCAAACAAATCAGCTTCGAGGTTATCATCGAGTCTTCTGCTGGTATCGCGCATGTTGAAGAAATTGCAGCCTCATCCCCCCGCCTGCAGGCCATGAGCCTTGGGGCCGCCGATTTCGCAGCCTCGATGGGAATGCAGACCACCGGCATCGGCGGCACGCAAGAAAACTACTACATGCTGCGTGAAGGCGAGAAACACTGGTCTGATCCATGGCACTGGGCGCAAGCTGCCATCGTGGCCGCCTGCCGCACCCATGGCGTGTTGCCGGTGGATGGGCCTTTCGGCGATTTCAGCGATGACGAAGGCTATATCGCGCAGGCTAAACGTTCAGCGACTTTGGGTATGGTTGGGAAATGGGCGATCCATCCCAAGCAGATCGCATTGGCCAATCAGGTCTTCACCCCATCTGACGAAGCCGTTTCCGAGGCCCGCGAAATTCTTGCCGCGATGGAACAGGCCAAGGCAAATGGCGAAGGCGCGACTGTCTATAAGGGGCGCTTGGTCGACATCGCCTCAATCAAGCAGGCGGAAGTCATTGTGGCGCAGGCCGAACTGATTGCGGCAGGCAGTTAAGTCAAAAAAGGGCGCTCAATCGAGCGCCCTTTTTGTGTTATTTCAACGACCAAAAACCTCGTTCGGTGTCCATGTGAAGCGTTCACCCTTCTTTCCTGACTTCATCATCAGGCACGATGTTCCCAGTTTTTGGAAATAGACGATCTTTAATGGATACCAGCCCGCTTTGGGTACTTCTACTTCGGTGCGTTGATTGGCTTCACAGCCCTGAATGCTTGTAACACGGCCAATCTGTTGGCCGCCAACCCAAGCCTCGATCCCGTCATTTGACCAAGTTTCCAACTCGTAAACCCCAGGCGAGTCGAACCGCATATACCCCGTCACCTCGGCGGCAACATTGTAGGCTTGGTCGAAGGTCATGACGTCCTCGCCCTTGCTGGTGTCCCGGTAATCCAACCCACGCAACGGTTTTCCCGGCTTCGCCTGAGACAGCAAGCTTTTGGCCTGGCTCAGATCGCGGATCTTTTTGTGTTGGTTGCCAGTACCATAGTATTTCACATTCAGCCCCGCTTTCGGAGCAGGTTGCGGGCTGGCAGGTTGCAGTTTCAGCGGGGCAGTCAAAGCAGCCCCGGCAACAAGCGACATGGCTACTGCGGTCGCCACTGTTCGAACGAGTTTCATCGTAATCTCCCTGTTTGCGCGCCGTTTTGGCTGGGCCTATCCCCTGGCAACGTCATTACCATGACACTAGGCTGTGAATTTTTACCCTGCAAGAGAGTGAAACTTCACAATTTCAAGGGTTATGCCCTCAAATCCTTGGGTGATCCCATAACCACATACGACGTGATCGACGTAACATGGGGCAGCGTTCCCAACACCTCGGTATGAAAAGTCTTGTAGGACGGCAGGTCGGCGCATTCGACCCGAAGTAGGTATTCGATAGTGCCAGTGATGTTGTGGCATTCGACAACCTCGGGGGCTTGTTGCAAGGCGCGTTCAAACCCCTCCTGCGCGGCTTTTGTGTGTTCACCCAAGCCAACACCGATGTAAGCAACAAAGCCCACACCCATGGCGGCAGGGTCCAGAACGGCGCGATAGCCGGTGATCACCCCAGCCTTTTCAAGCTCTTGAACACGACGCAAGCAAGCCGAGGGAGACAGGCCGATCCGTTCCGCCAGTTCCAGGTTGCTGATGCGCCCGTCGCGCGTTAGTTCACGCAATATCTGGCGGTTAATTTGATCATTCTTCATCATAAGTTGTGTAATTACCGGAAACACGCACAAATAAGCAATTTCATTTTCATGAGCACGATCAATACTACGCGCTATGACCTATGACATCCTTATGGCCCTGATCGTCTTTGCCTTTGTGACCTCGATCACGCCGGGACCCAACAATCTGATGCTGATGGCATCTGGCGCGAACTTCGGTTTTCGACGCTCGATCCCGCATATGCTGGGCATTGGCCTGGGGTTCACGGTCATGGTGCTGCTGGTTGGTGCAGGGTTGGTGCAGGTGTTCGACAGATACCCTATCAGCCACACCGCGTTGAAGATCGTTTCAGTCGTCTATCTTCTGTATCTGGCGTGGAAGATTGCCCATGCCGCGCCAGCCAAGGGATCAGAGGCGTCGGGCATCCCGATGACATTTCTGCAAGCTGCCGCCTTTCAATGGGTGAACCCCAAGGCCTGGGCCATGGCCCTGACGGCCACGACTGCATACGCCCCCAATCAGACGTTGCACGCGATCCTGCTGGTGGCCCTTGTCTTTGGCGCGGTCAATCTGCCCTCGGTCAGCACCTGGACGGTCCTTGGTCAGCAGATGGCACGCCTGCTGACAAATCCGCGCAGGCTGGTTGCTTTCAACTGGACGATGGCCGCGCTGCTTATTGCCTCGCTCTACCCTGTGCTTTGGCCACACTGAGTGATGATGACAAGCATTGGCACTTAGGCTATTCCGCATGGCATCTGACACGCGACGCGGCATGCAAGAAAGGTACCCCTGATGGCCAACCCACTTTACGATGGTTTGTTCGGCGTTCACGCAGGAAAAGACACAACTTTTTTGTATTTGCCTGATGGTAAAACCCTCAGCTATCAAGCGTTTTTGCACACCGCGGCTCAGATCGCCCATGTGACCGTTAAGCTGGGCCTGAAACCCGGTGATCGTGTCGCCGCACAGATTGAAAAATCACCCGAGGCGCTGGCGCTTTTTGCGGCCTGCGCGCAAGCGGGCCTTGTGTTTCTGCCGCTCAACACCGCCTATACTGCGGACGAGCTGACCTATTTCATCGAAAACAGCGGTGCGTCGCTAGTTGTTTGTGACAGCGGCGCCCTAGACAACCTTTCGCCTATTGCAGCCCGACTTGACGCACAGATCGAAACCCTGAACGCCGATGGCTCGGGTTCTCTTTTAGATCAGACAGCAGGGCTGCCCGCGCATTTCGAAACCGTTGACCGGGACGAAGAGGATTTGGCCGCCTTCCTCTATACCTCTGGCACCACCGGTCGATCCAAAGGCGCGATGCTGTCCCAGAACAACTTGCTATCCAACGCACAGACATTGGTTGACGAGTGGCGCTTTACTTCTGACGACGTGCTGCTGCACGCCTTACCGATCTTTCACACACATGGGCTGTTTGTGGCGACCAACGTCATGTTGGCGGTAGGTGGCAGCATGATCTGGCTGCCCAAATTCGATCTGGACCAGATCATCGACTGGATGCCGCGCGCCACGTCGATGATGGGCGTTCCAACTTTCTACACCCGCCTGCTGGGAGACACGCGTTTCACCAAGGACCTGTCGGCCCATATGCGGTTGTTCGTGTCCGGCTCGGCGCCTTTGCTGGCAGACACCCATGTGCAGTTCGAGGATCGTACCGGCCACCGTATCCTGGAACGCTATGGCATGACCGAAACCAATATGAACACGTCAAACCCCTATGACGGCGAACGGCGCGCAGGAACCGTTGGCTTCCCGTTGCCCGGGGTCGAGCTCAAGGTCTGCGACACCGATGGCAACACCCTTCCGCAAGGAGAAATCGGTGTCCTAGAGGTACGCGGCCCCAACGTCTTCAAGGGCTATTGGCAGATGCCCGAGAAGACCGCTGCGGAACTGCGCTCAGATGGATTCTTTATCACCGGTGATCTGGGCCGTGTTGATGAGGACGGATACGTTCACATCGTTGGCCGCAACAAAGACCTGATCATCTCGGGCGGGTACAACATTTACCCCAAAGAGATCGAACTGGTTTTGGACGACCAACCCGGTGTGCTGGAAAGCGCGGTGATCGGTGTGCCGCACCCGGACTTCGGCGAAACCGTCCTGGGCGTGATCGTGGCCGAGCCCGGTGCGAGCCCCGATTTGGATCAGATACAGACCTCAGTGTGCAAAAGCCTGGCCCGGTTTAAGCATCCCCGCGAACTGATCCTGATGGACGAACTGCCCCGCAACACCATGGGCAAAGTTCAGAAAAACATCCTGCGTGATCAGTACAAGGACATGTTCACAAACGCCTAAGGCCGAGCGTCTTTACACCCTGCCTTGGGATTTCCATCCAAGGATGCTGAGGCAGGCAAACAAAACTGCCGCCACACAGACAATCGATGGCCCCGCCGGGGTGTCGAAAACGTAAGCTGCTCTCAGCCCAGCAACGGCTGAAAACGCGCCGATCCCGGCGGCAATCAGGGCCATGGACTCGGGTGAACGCGCCAAGTTGCGGGACGCTGCGGCCGGAATGATCAGCATGGCCGCAATCAGCAGAACGCCCACAACCTTGATCGCCACCGCCACGGTGACAGCTAGGGACAGTGTCAGGATCAACTGCTCTCGCTTAGGATCAAAGCCACTGGCATAAGCCAGTTCTTCGTTCAGAGTGGCCGTCAACAGCTGCGACCAGCGCCAGGTGATTAGCGCGACAACCAACGCCGCACCGCCCCAGATCACGATGAGGTCCGAGCGCGATACGGCCAGAATATCCCCGAACAGGTAAGCCATAAGATCAATGCGTACACCGGACAGGAATGAAACGGCGACCAAGCCAAACGCCAGGGCAGAATGCGCCAGGACTCCCAAAAGCGTATCCATCGCATAGCCACGACCAGCCAAAAGGGTCACGGTCAGCGCCATCATCAGTGCCACGGCCAGCGCACCAGTGAAGATTGACATTTGAAAGGTCAGAGACAGCGCCACACCCAGAATTGCGGCATGTGCGGTTGCATCTCCGAAATACGCCATGCGCCGCCACACGACGAAACACCCAAGAGGGGCCGCTGCAAATGCCACACCAACACCGGCGAGCGTCGCGCGGGTCATAAAATCATCAAGCATTATTCCGCCGCTTCTTTAGGGGGGTGGTCATGATCATGTTCATGATCGTGATGGTGGTCATGCTCATGGCGATACAGCGCCAACGCCCCACCGGTGCCTGTACCAAACAACGCACGGTATTCCGGCGCCGACGCAACAACCGCCGGAGAGCCTTCGCAACAGACATGCCCGTTGAGGCATATCACCCTGTCCGAGGCGCTCATGACCACGTGCAATTCATGGCTGATCATCAGGATGGCACATCCGGTTTCACGGCGCACCGCCTCAATCTGCTGATAGAAGCTGGCTGACCCGCGTTGGTCCAGACCCTGGGTCGCCTCGTCCAGCAACAGAATGTCCGGACGGTTGATCAACGCCCGCGCCAGCAGCACCCTTTGGAACTGTCCACCGGACAACTGCGACATCTGGCGGTGCAAAAGATCCGGCACGCCCGCAGTTTCGAGCGCCAAACCGCATTGCGTGCGAGACACGCGGTCGGTCAGGCGCATGAACCGTTCAACGGAAATGGGCAATGTCGGGTCGACATGCAATTTCTGCGGCACATATCCGATTTTCAACCCTGGCTTCAGGGACACTTGCCCAGAAGACGGACGCGTCGCACCGATAATGGCACGCAGCAAGCTGGTTTTTCCCGATCCGTTGGGACCAACGATGGTGACGATTTCACCCGGTTCGACGGCCATGTCCACACGACTCAGCACGGTATGCGCGCCATAGCGCACGCTGAGGTTCTCAACAGTGATAAGGGCCATCTTTACGCCTTTTCGGTGCAGTCAGGGCAGAGACCTTCGGCTTCTACAACCGTTCGTTCGATCTCGAAACCCGCTGCGCGCGCTGCAGCACCCAGAACACCCTTGGCGGGGGCTGATTGCGCTTCGGCCACTGCATCACACTTTCTACAGATCATGAACGCCGGAGAATGCGACTGCCCCGGATGCGAGCACGCCACAAACGCATTCAACCGCTCGATCTTGTGGACAAATCCGTTCTGCACCAGAAAATCCAACGCGCGATAGGCAACGGGCGGCTGCGAACCAAATCCTTCGGCGCGCAACCGATCCAGAATTGCGTAAGCCCCAAGCGCACGGTGTTCTTGCAGCAGCATCTCAAGCACCTTGCGGCGCACTGGTGTAAGACGCAGCCCTTCGGTGCTGCATCGAGCTTCGACCGAGGCCAAGGCTGTTTCGACGCAGGTTTGATGGTCATGTTCCAGAAACCCTACCGGAGCCGAGTCCTTGACCGGCGCAGGGCGCGCATCACTTGTCATGTTATTTCATATCATGTATTGCCACTCGCAACGTTATAAAATCACACAGAGGGTCTGATGTCCAGAAAGCTTCTTCCATTGTCGATCACGGCTGCATTGATGGGTGGAACAGCCCTTGCGGACGCGCCATACGTTGCGGTTGATATTGCACCAATCCATTCGCTGGTCGCCCGCGTCATGGACGGTGTCGGAACCCCGGACCTGATCGTTGCACCAGGTGCTTCGCCGCATGAATACAACCTCCGCCCTTCCGAGGCCGCAGCGCTGCAAGAGGCCGATCTGGTGTTCTGGATGGGCGAAGATCTGACGCCATGGATGGAGAATGCGATCGATACGCTGGCTGAAGGCGCAACCGTTACATCCATGCTGGAGGCCGACGGTACCGTTCTTCTTGAATTCCGCGAAAACGCTTTGTTCGAAGCGCATGATCACGGCGACGAAGATGACCACGACGACCACGCCGAAGACAAGGATCACGACGATCACGACCATGACGATCACGCCAAAGAAGATGGGCACGATCATGAGGATCATGACGGACATGACGAGCACGATCATGACGATCATGCCAAAGATGACGACCATGATCACGAAGAACATGCGGACCACGATGGGCATGACGAGCACGACCACGAAGATCACGCCAAGGATGACCATGATGATCACGACGACCATGGCCACGAAGGGCACGACCATGGTGACCATGATCCACATGCCTGGCTTTCACCGGCAAACGCAGAAACCTGGCTGAATGTGATCGCGGCGCAGCTGTCTGCGGCGGACCCTGAAAATGCTGGCACCTATTTTGCCAACGCCGCCGCCGCGCGCGAGGAAATGGCTGCACTGTCTGCTGAAGTGGCCGAATCGCTGGACCCTGTACGGGGCGGCAGCTTCATCGTGTTCCACGACGCCTATCAGTATTTTGAAGACGCCTTCGACTTCCCCGCCTCTGGCGCAATCTCACTCAGCGATGCGTCCGACCCCAGCCCAGCACGCATTGCGGAAGTTCAAGGACGTATCCGCGATGAAAGTATCGACTGCGTTTTGGCAGAACCCCAGTTCGATCCGGGGATCGTTGAAAGCGTTATGGGTGGCGTCGAGGCCAAAACCAGCGTGATGGACCCCCTTGGATCCGATCTTCAGCCAGGCGCGGATCTTTATCCTAACGTCATTCGCAACCTTGCGAAATCCTTGGCCGAGTGCCTTTGACTCTATTGCTACAGCCCGACCATGGTCGGGCTCCTTGCAGCCCGGGGTAATGCGTTCAACGAGTGGTCCTGTTACGTGACTGCTTCGCCCCGGGCGCTCAGCCTTGCGGGTCCACCTCTGGTACGAAATCGACCCATTATTTCATCTGTGGCAGTCTGAAACCTGTTCAAACGCGCATCACAGAAAACCCGCGATCTTGTCGAGCGTCGCGCGACTGACCGCGACCCCCGACTGCCGAGATGACAGGCGCTTGGTACGGCGGCCGTCTCCGGGCAGATGCGCAGCCTCCTGCGCACGGATCGCCCCGACCAGTTCGGCAACACCGGTCTCAAACACACCCGACGCCGTTATCGTGGGATCAATCGCGATGAAGAATTGACCTGTCTTCGGCGGGCCGCCCACAGTTCCGGAAAACGGGGACGCGTTGATGCCCAAACTGGCCCCCGTCAGCGCTGCGGCCATGAGCTCTACCATGAGCGCGACGCCGACGCCTTTATATCCACCTGACGGTGCCATAGAGCCCTTCAGACCAACTTCAGGATCGGTTGTTGGGTTGCCATCCGCATCCAACGCCCACCCAACCGGGATTGGTTTGCCTTCGCGCGCATGTTTCATCACTTCGCTTTTGGCTATGGTACTGGCGCTCTGATCGATCAGCAGGGCGGGTTCGCCATCGGGGCCGGGCGCGGCAATGGAAAACGGATTGGTTCCAACCACAGGCTTCGACCCACCGGAAGGCGCGATCGAAGCGGGGGCGTTGGTGAACCCCAGTCCCACCAGCCCGGCCTGGGCCAAACGATAAGTGTGGTAGCCCAAAACGCCACAGTTATAGCTGTTTTTTATGGCCAGCACCGCGACGCCCTGTTCTCGGGCCGCCGGGATCAGGGTCTCGAACCCTGTGTCAATGGCCGAATGCGCAAAGCCGGTTGCGGCGTCAACCGCCACAACACCGGGTTTGGGGCGTGATAGAACGGGAACCGCTAAACCATCGACCTTGCCGCATTGCACATGCTCGCAATAGATCGGGATATAGGCGAGCCCGTGACTTGCAACGCCATCGGCTTCGGTTGCCGCTGTGGCCTGCGCCAGCGGGCGGGCATTTTCTTCGGATGTGCCAGCCGCAACGAGCGCACGGAAAGACAGGTCTTCGATCTCAGCAAGGGTCAGGGTTTGTGTATCGGTCACTTTGGCGTCTCTTCAATCATTGTCAGAAAGCCCGGACCCTGCACCCAGCAGGCGGGATTCCTCGGTTGCGGGGGCATAGGTGCGGTGGGCATAGCGGTTCAGCATGTCCCAATCCTGCGGGTCAGGATAGGCGCGTGTCTCTTGTTCACGTGTTGCGGTCGGTGCACCGCCTCGGGAAACCACGACCGTGTGGGCCGTTTTTGGCAAACTGTCCGGGGCCATGAGCCAATCCTCGCCCACGACATTCTGAACCGTGTCGATCTCAATCGTCAGCGCTTCGTTCAATTTACGCGCGGCGTGGCGCGCAAACGGCAGCATCAAGGCGGGCACTGCGACGTTCCGCATCTCGATTGGACTCGTTTTCAGCAAGTGGGCCGCATCAGACAACAAAGGCCCCGCAGACAAGGGGCACAACGCCTCTTCGCCCTGCCAGAGACGATCAATCTGCCCAGGGCGATGCGTCGCCGGGTCCGAAGCCAGCCCCTGCTCCAACAACGAGGACAAAATCCCGGCCCCATCCAGCCCCTGCGCGCACAGCCAGCGGGCCGCCTTCGACGCCTCCTCGGCCTGGCCCCAGGAATAGCCCGCGCCACGGGTGGCCCGTTTTGCGGTTGCTTCCATCTCGTTGAGCGAAAAATTCATGTTGGTTCCTGCGGGTAGACCCAAAGATCCGCGTTTTCAGAAGTCAGCTCCTCCGGGTACGGCGCACCGGAATACATGCAGATTCGCACCCATCGATCCGAACGGGGGTCAAAATGGGTTGCTCCAAAGAAAGACAGCTTTGCCCGCAGCATGTCGATAGGCAGCACCTTTGACCCAATCGTGTTATCCCGGATTTCACCATAGGGTGCGGATGGGGTCATTTGTACGCGCCGGATCGTGTGGCGATGTTCCGGGTGACGCAACAGAAATTCGGCCACGGGCTTGGTGTCTTCCCACCCGCCCAGCGCGTCATAGACAGCCGCTGCATCCCGCGCCGGAGCCAGAGGTTGTTCATAGTCAGAAATGGGTTCATCAAACCGTTCCCCCATGCGGGGTTCCAGCTTTTCTTCAGAAACATACCACGCCCGCGCGCAATTCTCGCGGACGTCCCAATCCAGATCCAAAGCCCAGGCATATGTTTCCCGGATCAGATCACGAACTGTCCCGATGGACATGGTTCCATCAATTACAAACGCCTGCGAACGGGTGTCTGCCATGCACGAGGCCAGCCCGTCCACCAAATCGCTATAAGGCTCCAGGATCAGCGACGCCAGCAACTCCTGACCTTCCTCGCTCAACGCGGTTTCTGACCAGTCCACCAGTCGATTCCACGGTCGATCTGCGGTCAAATTATCTTGGCGCAGATACTCGGAGATCAACAACAGGTCAGCCTTCAATGCCTCGAGCTTTTTGACCTGTATCGGATGTTCAGACCGCCACCACGAAACCGACAGTCGGCTGCGTTCGAAAACATCGCGGAACCGTGCGATCTCGGCTTCGCTGGCCACGTCCACAGACCGAACCCGCGCAATCGCTTCTTCCCGTACCATGATCCAGTTGTTGAACAGAACAGGGTGGTTGACGATAAACGGCGCCATGCCAAGCCCGGTAGAGTTACCAATCCCCAGCCAGCGGGAAATTTCTGGGTCCAAAGTTGCAGCCTGATCGCCGCCTTGGACGTTCGCCATGTGTTGCACCAGATCCCGCACAAACGCCCGGGTCAGAAAGACCGATAGCATCTCGACCTGAAACGGGGCCTGCGTCTCGGGCCGGTCGGCAACTTTTTCCCGATCCGCCGCGCCAAATTTGCCCGAGCCATATACAGCAGTTGTCCGCATCAGGTACCCAACCTGATAGATCTGCTCTACATCCGGCTGCTGGCCTGCGGCCAAGGATTTCACAACATGGTCCCAAAGGCGGACCGAGCGATTGGCACGAGACAAGGACAGCTCGCTCTCGCTCACCCGCCCGGCCTCTTGCAGGGGTACGTTTTGGGAAAGGCGGTCGATGTCGGCCTCGGTCGGGATGCCGTCGAACAAAGCAAAGGTGGCATCCCACGCTTCGGCAATCACACGATCCGAGCGTTGCTCCGGCGGCAAGTCATGAGCAAAGGCCACCAGCGAATATGTCCGATCCGGCCCTTGAGCGGTATAGACCGCCCGACCAACACCATTGGCGTCAATGTCGAAGAGAGGCCGTGTGAACGACCAGTTTTCCCGTGCCATCCGGCGGGTCAATTGCCGCATGAAACTCAGTCGACACTGATGCAAAGAACCCAACCGCGACAGCCGCATAACTGTGGCCGGGTCTCGTCTTTCGATCTGTGTCTGCGTCTGAGCGTCCATTCAACTACCCCTGAGCACCGAAATTCTCGGCAAAGAACCTGTACCAGTTTTCACCCATGATACCGGCCACTTCTTCATCGTTCAGACCGGTCGCACGCAACCCGGATTCGATGTTTCCAAAATCCCGATTGTCCTGAAACCAAGACGGCATCGGGGGGAATCCGGGGTTACTTGCCGACCCCTCACCATAATCGATCTGCTTCGACCAACGACCGACCCGCATCCATTCGACAACGCTGTCGGGCTGATCCTGGCACAGATCCGTTCCGATCCCGAGATGTTCCGCTCCGTATTTCTCAGCCGTCCGCGCAATCATCTCGCAGAAGCTTTCAAGGGTGCAGTCCGACTTGTCCTTCAGATGATGAGGATAGACCGAAAACCCCAACATCCCACCGTTTTCAGTCACCGCACGGATCACTTCGTCTCGCTTGTTGCGCAGGGCCGGGGCCCAATCAAACGGGTTAGCGTGAGTGATCGCAATCGGACGCTCGGACAGCTCGGCCGCCTCGATCGTGGACCGGTCGGCTGAATGGCTCATGTCAACGACAAGCCCGACCCGGTTCATCTCTTTGATCACCTGACGCCCCATGCGGGTGATCCCGGTGTCTTCGGCTTCGTAGCAGCCTGTCGCCAACAGCGATTGGTTGTTGTAGGTCAGCTGCATAAATCGCGCGCCCAATGTATGCACGATTTCGACCAAGCCGATGTCGTCTTCGATGGGCGATGGGTTCTGAAACCCAAAGAAAACTGCTGTGCGCCCGGTTTCCCGCGCCGTGTCAATGTCGCTGGCCCATTGACCCTTCATGATCAGGTCCGGGTATTGTTCGAACCAGCGGTTCCACTTTTCAAAGTTCAGAACGGTTTCACGGAAATTTTCATGATAGGCGATGGTGACGTGGATCGCGTCCACGCCCCCTTCGCGCAATTGCCGAAAGATCTTTTCGGACCAGTTGGCGTATTGCAGCCCATCGATCCGCATCAGATCGGCTTTCCGGCGCTGATATATGCAGTTTTGACCGTCGTGTAGAATTCGGCCGCCGCCTTGCCCTGTTCACGTGGGCCATAAGAGCTGTCACCACGCCCGCCAAAGGGTACATGATAATCCGTGCCCGCTGTGGGCAGGTTCACCGTCACAACCCCGGTGCGCGCATTGCGCCGGAAATGTGTGGCGCGGGCCAGATTTTGCGTGACGATGCCCGAGGTCAGACCGAAATTGGTATCGTTGACCGTGGCCAAGGCCTCATCATAGCTGTCGACCTTGATGACCGAGGTCAGCGGCGCGAACATCTCTTCCCGGTTGATGCGCATGTCGTTGGTGGTGTTCAGGAACACGCCGGGGCTCATGTAATACCCATCATGCGGCATGTCCAAACGCTGCCCGCCGCAGGCCAGTTCAGCGCCTTCGGATCTACCCAGATCAACATAGGCCAGGTTCTCGGCCAGTTGCTGCGCGCTGACGACAGGGCCCATCTGAGTCCCCTCTTCCAGCGCGTGACCGACTTTCATCGCCTGAGCACCCGATACCAGTTTCTCGACAAACGCGTCATGCACAGCGGCATGAACCACCAGCCGCGATGAGGCGGTACATTTCTGACCGGTTCCTCCAAACGCGCCGCCCAATGCCAGCGAAACGGCAAGGTCGAGATCGGCGTCGTCCATCACGGCCAGCGCATTTTTCGATCCCATCTCCGTCTGAACCTTGGTCAGGTTCTGGATGGCCGCTGCTGCAATGCCCTTGCCCACCGGCACCGATCCGGTGAACGAGATGGCGTTGACCTTCGGGCTTTCCACCAGCCGTTGCCCAATGGACCGACCCGAGCCCATGACAAGACTGAACAGGCCCTTGGGAATATCCTGACGGTTGATGATCTCGGTCAGGGCCACGGCAGAGGCAGGCGTGATGTTGGCGGGTTTCCAGACTACCGCATTGCCATAGCAGAGCGCCGGGGCAATCTTCCACGAAGCCGTCGCGGTCGGGAAGTTCCACGGGCTGATAACGGCGACCACGCCAACCGCCTCGCGGCGCACGTCAATCTCGATATCAGGACGTACGGAATCTGCGTTCTCACCGATCTGACGCAGGCATTCAGCTGCGTAATAGGTAAAGAACTGACCGGCGCGATAGACCTCGCCCTTCCCTTCTGCAAAGGGTTTACCTTCTTCGCGGCTGAGCAAGGTGCCCAGCTCTTCGGCACGGGCCATCAGCTCGTTGCCGATGTTCATCAGCACCGCCTGCTTGCGTTCGAGCCCGTAGGCCGCCCATTCGGCTTGCGCGACACGCGCCTGGTCCAGAGTCACGTCCAGCTGATCCGCACTGGCTTGTGCGAAATGGCCAACAAGGTCGCTCAGGTCTGAAGGATTGCGGTTTTCAATCTCGCTTTCGCCGGCAAGCCATTCGCCAGCAATCAGGTTCAGGTTGGTCACGGTTCGCCCCAAAAAAAATAGAAGTTGGGGCATAATGGACTTCTCACACAATATCAGTCAAATTCAATATAATTGACCAAACTTCAGGAATTTTGAAATTTGACACTAAAAATCGAAATGCTGCGTTGTTTTTGCACGGTCGCGCAAACGGGCAACTTGTCGGAAGCAGCCGACCGGTTGGGGCGCACACAATCTGCTGTCTCGATGACATTGAAACAACTTGAGGACCACTTGGGAAAAAAGCTGTTTGTTGGCGAGCGTAAGAACCACCTATCTGCATTGGGCGAGCAAGTGTTTGAGTTGTCTCTTAAACAAGTCCGCCAGTTTGACCAAACGGTGCAGTCGATCGAAGCTGCTGCTCATGCCGCCAATGGATTGATCCGAATTGCGTCCGTCCCTTCGGTCGCCGCGTTGGTGTTCCCGTCCGTGCTCGAACACATGACACACCGTTTCCCAGGCGTGAAAGTCGAACTAATGGACGCTGATACGCGACAGGTTTTGGATGCGCTTGCCGAGGGCAAAGCTGATATTGGCATAGCGTCAGGCTTTCACCCCGTTAAAGGGGTTAAAGCGCACCTCTTTTTCGAAGATCAGTTCGGTCTTGTCTGCGCCGCTGATCATCCGTTCAACAAAAAGGCGGTTCCGCCCAGTGTAAATGATGTGGTCACACCTTCATTTGTGCGAAACGCCTTGTGC
Organism: Ruegeria sp. HKCCD7296; assembly: GCF_013110775.1. Lineage (NCBI taxonomy): Bacteria > Pseudomonadati > Pseudomonadota > Alphaproteobacteria > Rhodobacterales > Roseobacteraceae > Ruegeria > Ruegeria sp. HKCCD7296. The sequence goes on along the minus strand of NZ_WVRF01000015.1, from coordinate 18,751 downwards.
GACCTCATCGAGACGCCTGAGTTCGTTAAGGCGGTTGAAGAGGCGAATGTCACCATTCACAATACGCAGTCCCTGATAACAATGGTTGGAACGGGCAAGTGGGTTACCATCCTTCCGCAAACCGTTGCTCGTATTATCCCTGAAAGCATGGCCTTTCGCACATTGTCCAATCTACCCGACAGGCGACAGGTCTATTTGTATGTGAAGGAAAGGCCTCGGTTCAAAGCCTTGGCAGATGAATGCAGCGCATTCATTCTTGCCAGCAAGCTGACCTGAGGCCCCCCTTTCAATCGCAGCATCTGTTAGCGGTTGTCCCGACCTGCTTCTTGCAAAATCCAATCCCGAAATGCCCTGAGTTGCGGCTGTTTTATCGCGTCAGATGGGTAAACAAGATGGTAGGATCTGGAAGGTGCAAAGTCTTTGGCAAACGGCCGTATCAACTGGCCGGATTGTAATTCAGCCTCGATCAACGGCAGTAACCCAAGGGAAACACCCTGTCCCGACAACACCGCTCGGAGCAGAACACTCGAATCGTCTATAATCACACCGGGAAGGTGGTCGCCGGTTTCCACCCCGTGTGCATCGAACCACTCCAGCCAGTCGACTTGATCCTTCCAGTGCAACAGAGGTAGGCGCAACAAGTTTGCAGGTTCGGTAGGATGGCCCCCCTCTGCGATCAGAGATGGGCTGATGACGGGCGACGTTGGGAAACGCAGCAGCGCCTCTGACGTCAATCCCGGCCAATCTCCGTCCCCCCAGGCCAGCATCATATCGGTCTGACCATCCGAAAACTCCACACCACCCGGGGAATACTGAAGATGCAGGCCTGTTTCCGGGAAACGTTGCCAAAAGCTGAACAGGCGGCGGGACAACCATTGCGACCCAATCAGCGCGCCGACGCCAACCGTTATTGACGATCTATTAGCGGTCTGGCGCGCGTCCTGCACGGCCCGGTCAAGCCGCGCGAACACCGCCTCGCACGCTTCGGAAAACTGCTGCCCTGCTTCGTTCAAAGCAACCGACTGCGCATGGCGTTCAAACAGGGGGCAGCCCAGATGAGCCTCGAGCGATTTGATCTGTGAACTCACGGCTGTGGGCGTCACACCAAGTTCAGTTGCGGCGCGTTTAAAGTTTCCATACCGCGCGGCAATCCAAAAGACACGAACTGCCCCGAGCGGTGGAACGTCACTGCCGCTTTGCCTCATGAGACCAACTTTAAGTTATCCTAGATATAAAGATTCTATATCTGTGCAAAGCTGCCAGTGCAATGCAGGCTAATGCTGAACAACATCCCCGCGATGCAGCACCACTTTGGCAAACCCACCAGAAGAGACCCCAGATGCCACGAGATTTGCCTTTGCAGGCCAAATATTACACTCAGCCGGACTGGTTCGAGGTCGATAAAGAGAAAATCTTCTTCCGAAGCTGGCAATGCGTTTGTCATGTGTCCGAAGTTGCGGAGCCGGGCGATTTCAAGACATTCACCATCGTTGATGAGGATGTCTTTGTCATTCGCGCACAGGATGGTGGCATCAATGCGTATTACAATATCTGCCGCCACCGCGGTCATCCGCTGGTCGAAGGGTCAGGCAAGGGCAAAAGGGTGTTGGTCTGCCCTTATCATGCGTGGACTTATGAAATTAACGGCCGACTGCGCCGCGCGCCGGGTTCTGCGGAAAGCGATGGGTTGACCTGTGACCAGATCAACCTGCGCACTATTCAGGTCGAGGAGTTCTGTGGCTTTGTCTTTGTGAACCTAGACGAAAACGCTGAGCCTATGGGGCCCGGGCTTGAGGAATACCGCGACAACATCCTCAGCTTTCATTCCGACCCAACAAAGCTGAAATTTGTCTGCGAAACTGAAATCGAACATGACAGCAACTGGAAGCTTTCGGTCGAAAACTACAACGAGTGCTACCATTGCCCGACAGTGCATGCGAGCTCGCTGACCCATGGCGTTCTTGAGATGGACGGATACACAACGGTCCCGCACGGGAAGACAATCTGGCATGATGGCAAGGCGCAGACAAAGAACGAAAAGCAGTATGATTATGATCTGAACGCCGGCCCACGCGCAGGTGATTACGGTGCCTACTGGATCTTTCCCAATGTGTCGATGTGCTGTTACCCCGGAGGGTACTTTACGATCCGTCAGTTTTTGCCTGTGGCATGGAACAAGACGATCTATCGGTATCGGTGGTTCTCAAGCGGAGGCATTTCGGATGAAGATGTGATTGAACTGATGCACAAGCACAAGGAAACAACCGGGGCCGAAGACGAAGTTGTTGTCTCCAAGATCCAGAAAGGCATGCAAAGCCGCGCGTTCGAACCGGGGCCTTATGTCATCGGTGACGGCTCTGGTGCGATGAGTGAGGTCGGGCTGCGCCATTTCCACAATTTGTACCGCGAAGCGTTGGGAGAGGCTTGATGAGTGACGTAATCCGTCAGGACTTGGCCGCGCTTTACCGCCTTGCTCATTACTATGGCTGGACCGACCTGACATCGACCCACATTTCAGCGCGTCTTCCAGAGGACCCTGATCATTACCTGTTGAACTCACACGATTTGATGTTCGACGAAATCACGGCTTCGAACCTGACCCGTATGTCTTTCGACGGGCAGGCCGTGGATGACGGGCCGGGCAGCGGTAAGATCGTCAATTTGGCCGGGCACATCATCCATTCGGGCATTCTGTCGGCTCGGCCTGACGTGAATTACGTGATCCACAGCCACACGCGCGCTGGCGTTGCCGTGTCGGCCATGCCCGAAGGGTTGTTGGCTTTGTCCCAACACGCGGGATTTGTACTGGGTACGTTGTCGAGCCATCCCTATCAGGACTCCACAGCGGTTGAGAACGAAGGTACCCTGTTGGCGCGCGACCTTGGTAGCAATTTTGCCATGCTGTTGCAGAACCACGGGCTGTTGGTGGTCGGACGCACGGCGGCAGAGGCCTTTATTTATCACTACTACCTTGAGATGGCCTGCAAAATTCAGGTCGATATTCTGAGTTCAACGGACAAGCCGATCACGATCACAGACGATGCAATGGATGCCTTGCACGACTGGGGGGCGCCGCAAAACGGACCACATGGGGGCGTCCAGTGGCCAGCGCTGATGCGTATGCTGGATCGAAGCGTGCCGGAGTTCCGGTCATGAGTGACAATGACCTGATCATGGCCCAACGCGAAGGTGCCTGTCTGACTGTCACGATCAACAGGCCAGCAAAGGCCAACTCGCTGACACCTCAGATGCTGGTCTCTCTGCGTGACGTTTTCCTTGAAGCCGGCAGTGACACAGCGCTGCGGGCTGTGATCATTACCGGCGCATGCGGGCGTGTTTTCTGCGCTGGCGCGGATCTAAACACACTTTCCATCGACGTGAACGGCCCAGACCCCTGGGACGAAATGGCCGAAGCGCTCAGAGCCATCCCGGTACTGACTCTGGCTGCCATTAATGGGCCTTGCATCGGCGGGGGGATGACACTGGCCCTTTCCTGCGACATCCGGGTTTGTGTGCCCGAAGCACGGTTTTCCTACCCGGTGCTCAAGAACAACGTTTTACCCGGTCAATACGATGTAAACAGGATGCACGCCTTGATTGGCCCGGGTCGGAGCGCAGCAATCCTGTTGGGGGGCGATGCCGTCAGCGCAGAGGATGCAGCCATGTGGGGTCTGGTCGACCGAATGGTGACGCAAGAAGTTTTAACAGACACCTGCCAAACGTTGTGTGCACCGGCCATAGCCTCTGCCGACGGGCATCTGAAAACCCTGAAATCCATGCTCGGAAGGAGTTCCAGATGAAAGGTATCCGAATTGTCGACATGACATCCGTTTTGTCCGGGCCGTTCTGCACCTGGCTAATGGCCAGTCTGGGCGCCGACGTTATCAAGGTGGAAAACCCGACTGGTGACCTTGCCCGCACAACTCCGCCGTTCGAGAATGACATCAGCCTCTATTTTGCGTCCCTGAACCGCAACAAGCGCTCGGTCGTTCTGGACCTGAAGACTGAACAGGGCAAAGAAGCCCTGCACAAGCTGCTGGCCACAGCAGATGTGTTTGTCGAGAACATGCGGCCCGGTGTGCGCGACCGGTTGGGATGCAGCGACGCCGATCTGAAACGGATCAACCCGCGCCTGATCTCGGCCTCGATCAGCGGCTTTGGGCAAACCGGAAGCCTTTCGCACCGCCCGGCCTATGACATCGTGGTCCAAGCAATGAGCGGCATGATGAGTATTAACGGAGAGTTGGACGGAGACCCCACCCGCGTCGGCTTTTCGATTGGGGACATCTCGGCTGCGCTGTTCACCACCATCGGCATTCTGCAACGTCTGTATGCGCGCGACGCACAAGGGAGCCAAAATACCAGTCACTTGGACGTTTCCATGCTGGCCTGTCAGTGGGTTTGCTTGGAAAATGCCTTTGCGCGTTATCTCAATGCCGGGATCGTTCCAAAACCCATCGGCTCACGCCACCCGTCGATGACACCTTTTGAACCCTATCCGACAGCGGACCGGGATATCGTCATTGGCCTGGGAAGTGACAAGGACTGGCCCCGTTTTTGCGAGGCCATAGGATACCTTGACCTGCTGGACGACCCGCGCTTTCAGGGCGATGAGGTGCGGCTGGCCAATCGCGACGCTCTGGATCAGGTGTTGGGCGCGCATCTGAAACAGCATCCGGCATCTCATTGGATACAGATTTTGATCGACAACAGCATTCCGTGCTCGATGGTCGAGAACATCCAAACGATTGCAGACGATCCTATCGCAGAAGAATACGCCGCCTTTTCCACCGTAAGCTCTGAAGGGAAGGATATGCGTTTTGCGCGCAACCCCATTGCAGATCGCGGCCTTCAGGAAAGCCCGGCACCCCGCCTTGGACAACATACGAACGAAGTTCTGTCAGAACTGGGATATGACGATGCAGCCATCGCAGTTTTGACACGCTGAACTCAAAACTCTCCGACCAAGACAGGACCATTCGAATGCCCGAGTTTCAAACACCTGATGGGATAGCGCTGTACTACGAGGCAACCGGAACAGGTGCCCCGATTGTATTTGTGCACGAATTCGGCGGCGATTACCGCAGTTGGTATCGGCAGGTCTCGGACCTGTCGGAGTCCTTTTGCTGCATCACCTACTCGGCGCGTGGGTTTCATCCCTCTGCGATCCCCTCAGACCGCGCGCAATATGGGCAGGCGCAATCAACCGGTGATCTTTTGGCGTTGTTCGATCATCTGGGTCTGGACGCCGCGCATCTTGTCGGAACCTCGATGGGCAGTTTCACCAGCCTGGACTTTTCCCTGAACCACCCCCAACGCGTCCTGAGCGTGACGCTGGTTGGTAACAGCTCTGGACCCCGCGATCCGGGCGAACAGGAAAACTATCGAAGAACCTGGGTCGGGCACGAAATTCAGCTGCGTAAAGACCGGGGAGGAGACGGAGCCGTCGCGGTGCTGGAAAATGATGCCGCCTATCAAGGCTTTGAGAAAAACGACCCCGATGGTTGGGCGACATATTCTGCAAACCTGCGCGGTCAGTCTGCCGAAGGGGCTGTGCATGTGTTATCTACCCTGCATTGGAACCGGCGTTCCCTTTTTGACGACAGCGCTCGGCTGCAGGCTTTCAAAACGCCTGTCATGCTCGTGACCGGGGATGACGATTATTATCTGGTCGGTGAAACAAATGCATTCTTGAAGGACACCCTTACCAAGGTCAGATGGCATCGTTTTCCGGCGACAGGTCATTTGGTCAATATCGAACGGTCAGACGCGTTCAACCGCCTGCTGGCCGAGTTTATCGAGGAGCCGTCACACGAAAGCTGATCCTTACCGATTGCTGGAATGCGGCCCGATCTGCAGCGGTCTCGTGAAAACCAGGAGGCATTTTGAGGAAGTGCAACGCCCCAAACCGGGCGACTAAATTTGGCGCCAATGCGGACCAAGCTTGACCCAACATACAATTGGAACGACCGTCCTGTGCGACACCTTGCATGAAAGGGCATCCCCATGAGCAGCCATATTCGGCAAAAAGAAAGAACGCAGCGCCGTGATCGTTCGAACATGCTGATCATCATCTCGGACGAGCATCGAAAGGACGCGATGGGATGTGCGGGACACCCTATCGTCAAAACGCCCAATCTTGACGCTTTGGCCGCGCGTGGCACGCATTTTACCAATGCTTACACGCCCTCGCCCATGTGTGTTCCAACCCGCGCGGCGATCGCAACCGGTGATCATGTTCACAAGACCCGGTATTGGGACAGTGCATCGCCCTATGATGGCCGCATCCGAAGCTGGATGCGTCATTTGCGGGATCAAGGGGTGAAGACCGTTTCCATCGGCAAGCTGCACTTTCGTTCGGCCGAAGATGACAACGGTTTCTCGGAAGAACTCCTTCCCATGCATGTTGTGGGCGGCGTCGGATGGACGATTGGCCTCCTCCGCGAAACCCCGCAACCCTACGATGCGGCGGCAGAGTTGGCCGCAGATGTCGGCATTGGGAACAGCACTTATACCGACTATGACCGCGAGATAACCAAAGCTGCCGAAGCGTGGTTGCAGAACACGGCGGACCCGGATCAACCTTGGGCCGCATTTATCTCGCTGGTCAGCCCGCACTATCCGCTGACATGCCCGGAAGAGTTTTACACCATTTATGATCCTGCGCGGATTGACCTACCCGTCGGATACGAGAACCGTTTTCGCCCAGAACACAGAGAGTTACGGAATTTGGCGGGCTTTTTCGACTACGAAAAGTACTTTGACGAACAAAGGATGCGCGAAGCCAAGGCTGCTTATTATGGCCTGACCAGTTTCATGGACGATTGCGTCGGTCGCATTTTGAAGGCGTTAGAGGCAAGCGGTCAGGCCGAAGACACAGTTGTCATCTATGTCTCGGACCACGGGGACATGATGGGTGATCAGGGTTTCTGGACCAAACAAGTGATGTACGAACAATCCGCAGGGGTCCCAATGATCCTTGCATGGCCTGGCGTGCCAAAGGGGCGCAAGGTGGCCACCGGAACCTCGTTGATCGATCTGGCGGCCACTGCGCTCGACGCCACAGCAGTATCCCAAGACGAAATCAGCCGCGCTTTGCCCGGTGTTTCCCTGCGCCAACTGGCCCGTGAGCCTGACGATCCAGACCGCACCATTTTAAGCGAGTACCATGATGGCGGGTCAACCACCGGAACGTTCATGGTGCGGTGGCAGCAATGGAAGTATGTCCATTATGTCGGCCATGATCCGCAGCTTTTCGATCTTGCAACCGACCCGAACGAACTCCGGGATCTTGTCGCCCTGCAATCAGATGGCGCCTTTGCACTGGCTGCTCTTGCCGAAGGTGAACGCCGGTTACGAGAAATTTGCGATCCCGATGCTGTCAACGCACTATGTTTTGCCGATCAAAAAGCGAGGATTGAAGAACTGGGCGGAGAGGAAGCTTGTCGGACGGCTTATTGCTTCAATCACACGCCGACCCCGAGCGAGCAGGAGAAGATGCGTCAAGCAAGCGCCCTGAGAACCTGATTTGGCTTTTTCCGAGGATATTCCGTTTTTGCGGATATTCTTTGCCGAACCAGGGGTTCAACCGGCGTTTGACAGAGCCTGATGGAACTTAATTTGACCGCGTTACGTTTGTGTTATGGGTTTGACGCGTTTAGAATGGTCTGTTGTTAGATATTCTGACGCTGTTTACGTGATTAGGGTTTGCACCTCTGAGCTTCGGGTTACGAGGCTGACGGTGTTTGATCGTTAAGCAATTGATCCGGTGGATTTTTTGTAGATCGACCGGGCTGTTTGGATTTTGGTTGCGGGGAGAGGATTTGACCTTTGCCGAACGTCAACGAAACTCCTTTTCTAGAGAAGCCCATCAGAGCGGTCTTTTGCTACACTATAAACAGACTGTTTTCCGCAAATGACCGCTGTGACCGTTATAACTAGCGGTTATGAAACCGGATCAAATTTTGCAACAAGTCCATAGAGGTAACTGGTCTCAGGGCGGAAGGTCTTACTCACCGGCAGCCGCAATTGGTTGGGCATTTCGGAAAAGTTCGAGCATATATAGGGCCTTACGATCGCATTCACCACGCGGTGTAGAGCTCCACGGCTTTGGCAGTGAGACTATAATGCGCCTCGATGTTCGAAGCACCGTCGTAAAACACAACGTTGCTTTTGCTATCTTCAGCTACCAGCTCTCCCTCAATCCAGAAAGCGTCGAAAATCGAGCTAAAAGCGAGGCCCTGCGGGTAGTTCACGTGTACAATCTGGTTTGCAGGTGGGGTTGGTGTGTGAACGCAGGCCCCTGCGACAGGCACGAACAGAAATTCGGTCACTTTTGTCTCATCAAAAGCAAGCGGGACGACATAACCCGGGAGGCGGATAAACTGTCCGAGAATTTCCGGATTAGGGCCGCGTCCCGCACGGCCATTCTGCCTAATAATCTTACGGCGCATTTTCATCAGGCCTTCAACATCGACATTATGCATAGAGAGGAGTTTCAGGGCAGCTTCGTGGCGTTTTATGAATGCCGAGTTTTCGCGCTCGCGCGGCGATGAAGTACGCCATTCGACGTGGGTACGCATTGCATCGAGCAAAAAAGGAGGCAGGTCAGCAAAGGGGGTTTCGCTCAAAACATGCGGCGGTTGCAGATCTCGCCAACCGATAACACGACCCCCCGCCGACATGCTATGCGGCGGAGCACCGATCGGTGCTCTCGTTAAAATAGGCGGCGCAGCAAGCGGATCTAACGGAACTCCAAAGTTTTGTTGGCCTGCAATCGCGCGCTGCCGTGCCTTCTCGACGCTTTGCGCCGATACTGGAGAAGTTATAAGGCCGAACAGCGCGACCATCGCCAGCGCATACGCGACTTTCATCATCCCTCAGACACCCTTACGCTGGTGACCGCCACGCCACGGCGTAGTTTTTCGTCGTCACCTTCTTCCCAGACCGGCTCTGTCAGCTCTTTGTCCGGTTCGCCGTCACGATCAATGTCGTAGACCAACTCACCGCCCATATAGGTCTGCAGCACTTCGATCTTATGAAAATCGAAGATATTCTCTAGGGCCTGCTTCCGGATGTCGCGGTCAAGCACAATGATATCCGCAAGCTTGCCTTCCTCAAGACTACCTAACACATCGCCGCGATCCTGAAGGCGCGCACTGCCCAGTGTTGAGCCATGGATAACCTCATCAAAGGTCAATGGCTCTCCGGGCATTACAAGACCGCCGGGTGTTCCCATCGCCTGCCTTGTCATGCCGATCTCCATACCTTCCCACGGTGAAAACACCGGCGAGGTTGGTGCGTCAGGCCCAAATCCGTACTCCATGAACTCGGTCACGAGCTTGAACTGGTACATGCGCTCCAAAACCTCTTTCGGCAGGTTCTGGCTGGTGACATTGAGGAAGTATTCCTCGGTCGGATCAGCCCAGTGAAGTTGAAGCTGTCCGGAAACTCCAAGCCGGGACATGCGCCGCGCGTTGTCGATCGACAAATGGTCGACATGGGTGAAAATTTGGGGGATGTCGTCGCGCACGGGTTCGCCAGTTTCATGTGCAAATTCCAGCGCGTCGAGCGAGCGGCGGATCCCTGCATTCCCTTCAACATGGAGCATCAGGGTAAAATTGCGCTCTGTCAGAGCGTCAAAAATCTCTGCAAGATTGTCTGGATGGAAGTTCATATCTGGCCTTGTGCCGTCCAAATACGGGCCTTCCATGTAGGCGAAGCGCCCCGGCGTTCCATCGATGGCGAATTTGACAGTGTTCGCATGGAGAATGCTGGAGTCAACGCCTGCATCCTCGACGGCGGCCCGCCGCATCTCCAATTGTTCGATCATTGCGGTATCACCCTCAGGCGTGCCGGTGCCCCAGAACACCATTGCCAACTCGTGCCTGAGTGTTAATTCACCTTTTTGCGCCAGACGGACGTAGACGTCATCCGCACCCTCCTTGGACCCGGCAGCAGCCTCCGTCGCTCCTGTAACCCCAACCGCGTTGAGAACGCGGGCGGCGCCACGGATCGCTGCTTCCTGTTTCTCGAAGGAATAGAGTTTATGCTGCTCGACGAAACCAGTCGAAAGATGCGCTTTCTCCTGCAAAAGACCAGAGGGTTCATCACCTGCTTCGTTAAGCGGCATGTAGCCGCCTTTCGGTGGCTCCCAATCGGCAGTGATCCCAAGGTATTCCAGGGCTTTCGTCGAATACCAGCCGTTATGTTGAGTATTGTCCGAGATCAATGCAGGACGCCCCCCCACGATTTCGTCCAGTTCCTCCTTAGTTGGGTTCTGGAAATGCGCATCTGACCAACCGCCCCCGATAACCCATTCATCCGGCGCAAGTGTCGATGCATATTCCCGGATGACTTCGACCACCTCTTCGCGTGTTGCATCGTTGTATTTGAACAGGTTGAGCATGACGAAATGCGTTTGTCCGAAGATGCGCGTGTGCAAATGCGTGTCGATGATACCAGCCATGATGGTGTTTGTGCCCGCGTCCACGATTTGGGCATCTGGGCCTGCAAGCTCTCGGCAACTATCGTCTGTGCGCACGCAAATGATGGTATCACCTTCTACCGCGACCGATTTCGCAAGCGGCATTTCGACGTTGGACGTGACAATGTTCTCGCTCAGAAAAATCGTATCAGCGCTCTGCGCTTGGACCATGTTCGACACAGCCAAGAACATTGTGCTGGAAAGGATCAACGTCTTGGAAAAAAAAGTCATTTGCGTATAGCCTTGTGCTGCAGTTCTCTCAAAAGTCTAAGTCCACTGTTTGCACCCTGTCGATCCACTTTGTGCCACGAGCAATTTAAACTGCGAATGATTGACCTTTTTGGTGCAGGCATCAGATCAGGAGGAATGAAACTGAAGACACATATCTCCTATCAGATTGAGGAGTTGCAGTTCGGCGAAGACTGGAGCGTTGACATGCTTCAGCTTTCCGCAGGGCCGTTGTTGCACCGCTACAGCACAGTCGATCTCGGACAAGTCATAGTGGAATACATCCAATGCGCAGCCTCGGTTCAGGTGCGCGACATACACAATGTACCCTTTTTATCGTTCGGAATTGTCACAGAAGGCGAAGGCAGTCCCCGGTTTTTGGGCCACCCATTGGAGCGCGGGGATACAATTGTCTGGCGTCCTGGAGATCGCTTTGACTACGAATATGTAATGCCTGAGAATTTTTCCGGGTTCGTGGTTATGGTCTCAAAAGAAACCGCCGAACAGCGCGGCTGGTCTATGTCGCCTGCCCGTTTCATGAAAGCCTCTGCTGACGGCTTCAACGCATTGAAAGCCCTGAGCGACAAACTCGCCCAAAGCACAATGTTGAGACAGCCGCACATCGCCTTCGCGTTCCTGAACGCGTTAGAGCAAGCTTTTGGCGCGCAGCTTTTCAAGGATAGCAAACGCTCACCAGACGATGACGCTTCGGATGTTTTTAAGATCGTGGCCCATGCCCGTCGTCATATCTCCGGACTTGGGCCGGAGGAGTTCGATAACGTGGACGAGGTGGCGCGGGTCATCGGTGTGAACCGCCGCAGCTTGTATCGCGCATTTCGAATTTGGCCGGGTATTGGACCTGCGCGCTATTCGCGCGTGTTGCGATTGGCCGCCGCGCGTCGAGACTTGCTTGCGCGTTCTCAAGTCGAGAGTAGTGTGTTGCAGATCGCTCTCGACAATGGCTTTCGCCATACAGGCAGGTTCGCAGCTGAGTACCGGGACTTCTTTTGTGAGAACCCGGCTGAAACGCTGCGGCGAAGTTAGTTAGGAGGATACGCGTCGACTTTTTTCTTCGCAACAGTACGAATGCAGAGGGCAGATTACCCCGTGACGGAACCGGTCTTGCAAATGTAGACACTCTGACCTGCAACGTCGGCTATGGAAGAGGCGGGGTCGTGTCCATGTTCGATTATTGAGGTGCCTGGCGCATGAGAGCAACTAAATGGATGGTAGATCAGGAGTTTTCTTTTCTTCAGGAAACTGACGCAGCAATGGGTGGTTGGAACATTGAAGCCGTCCAACTCAAACCCGGTATAACAAACTCCAAGTTGCAGATCGTTCGCGCAGCGGACCTTCAAATCATGCTAAATGAAGAATCTCATCCTTGCCACGTAAACTGGACCCATGACGGCGAAACAACAAGCTTTGCGTTCTATCGCCCGAATAGCGAAAATGAGATTTGGTGTGGCCTACCTGTAGAAGCGGATGATGCTTTGATTACGTCCTCCGGTCGCGACCATTCAAGCCTGACACCAGCTTGCCTTAGTTCGATTTTTGTGACCTTCGAGACCAACCTGCTAGACCGCTACGGGGTCCAAGAACTTTGTCGAATTGACTCGGCGCAGAATACGACAAACGGAATTGCAAAGCTTGGGACGACTGGACGGCGTTTAAGGAAGTTGCTGTTCAGCCTTTTTGACCAACCGCGTCTTTGGGATCAATTTTCACCCGATGATCTCCAAGATCACATCATGTTTTCGCTAGGTGACATGCTTTGCAAAAACAGCGAGAAGTCAAAGGATTTCGCGAACCTGAAAAGTGCCGCCACTTGGAAGACTGTTGCACGAGCCTTGGAAGCGATAAGTAGTTCACAGCAGTTCTTGAGTTCTCGACAGCTTGCGGATGCGATTTGCGTTAGCCCTAGACTGTTATACCTGTCTTTCCAACAAGAGCTTGGAGTTTCTCCAACAAAATTTATGCGCTTTCGAAGGCTTCAGAACGCACGGTTCGAATTGGCGATGAGCAGCAGTCAGAGCACTTTGATCAAGCAAGTGGCAAGCAAACATGGGTTTCGCGACTTTGGGCGCTTCTCTGAGTATTATAAACGACAATATGGCGAGTTGCCGAGCGACACACTGAGAAAACGGTAAGATATTGGACGGCTATTCTGTTCTGGGTTTTCAACTGGTTCTCCACCTCCTCACGTGCCCCAAAACCACGGTCACAACTGGAAGAGCAAATTGAGCGAGATTTGCACAATTTGCGTATCCAATCCGTTCGATATCTTGAAGGCGACACGGCATAGTTAAACAAAAATGAATGTTAATTTTGATAGAGGACTTGTGCGCTGGCGGATCGCATTGCAGCCTTGAGACAGAAGACTTTTGGTAAATCAGTATTCTAGGGACGGAAAATTGAAGATGAAAAAGAAATTGTCACATCTCGTTATTGGTGCGCTGACATACAGCTTTCTGCCTGTGATGGTTCAAGCTCAAGACGCCGGCTGCGATGCAGCATGCGAAGCGGCCCGAAAAGCCGCCAACCCCCTCGCTGACATTCGCGCGATCATGACCGACAACACGGTGGCATTCAGAACGGGCACAGATGAGGAAGACAGTTATAACTTCCAGATTCAACCAGTCTACGCGGTTCCACTTGACGGCGCCAACCTGGTGCTAAGGGGCATTATCCCAATTCAAGGTGTTGCACCGGGTGCAGTTCTACCGCCCGGCATAGGTGAACCTACCCAAAACTCCGATCTCGAATGGGGTATAGGTGATTCAACGGTTCAAGCGTTTTACGCACCGACACCTTCGGGCAATATTTCTCTCGGCTATGGGCTACAAGTATCTCTACCAACCCACACCGACGACGCGCTTCAGGGCGCGGGTTGGGGGGCGGGTCCGGCCTTCGTGATGTTTGGTCAGGCAGGAGATTTGTCCTGGGGTGGTGTTCTTGCTCATATGTGGGGGGAGAGCGACTTCAACACGACTATACTACAGCCGATCCTGATCTACGGCCTTGGTGGAGGTTGGTATTTCGGATATAATAATGTGATATCATATAATTGGAATGCTTCTAACAATGACGAGGCCTGGTTAGTGCCACTGGGCCTAACTGTCGGCAAAACTATCATAACCAACGACGAAAAGGGTACCGCATTGGACCTGAGCGCTGGTTACTACGACGTTACCCAGTCTCCCACAGGTGGGCCAAACAGACAGTTCAAGTTTGGCATCTCTTTTTTCTTCTGAACGAAACAAGCACGTTGAGGAGCAAAAAGTCTTGGCCGATACGATTTCGAACTATGACGTTACCACGATACTGAACCCCCGCATTTGGGTTAGCTACACGACCTCACTTTCGATGCGATGGTCGGAAACACACTCTTAATCAGCATCGAGCATCGTTCAAACTGATGGAATGTCCCAAGAGTGAAAAGTGAAGTTCGCTCTTGGCCCCTCCGGAATTTAAGCAGTGGGCGGAAATGGATGTCTGAGAACTCAAGTGATTTAACTGTGCAGTACTGGGGTTGAGTAGTGTTTGGACAGTAGGGTTTACAATTTCGTTGGTTGACGTGCTGTCGTTTTGCGCAATTTGCGTACTCAAAAAGCTACGACTTGTTTGGTCACGGGTTCATATTCGGTGCAGAACTTGATGAATACAATCAAATGATTAGTCACGCAGGAAACAAGGGAGAACTACATGGCCACCAACACGAAGCTACCAATCGCCAGAATTGGTAAGGTCGCAGCAGTGTTCTGTGTTGCCGTTTTGGCTTCGGCAGTTACGGCTGATGCGGAAGATAATCCCTACGCTACTGCCGACGAACTTGGTCTGATGAAAGGCTTTCCACCGCCAGAAGACAAGCGCGTGAACCGAACAAACGGGCTGTTTGGCGTTCCTTACAACCGTTGGTCCTACCAGCATATGCGCGAGTTGTTTCCAACCGCCAATATTCCCGCGTCACTATCGCCCCTACCTGTAAAGGTGAACATTGACAGTGGAATTGAACGCCTGACCTACAAACGGGAAGATGGGTCCGAAGTAGATTTCGATACATACCTAAAAGAAACCTATACCGATGCTTTTGTCGTTATCCATGGCGACCGCATCGTATATGAGCGGTACTTGAACGGTATGAGCCCGAACCGGCCTCATCAAATGATGTCCGTCACGAAGTCGTTCGCTGGAATGTTTGGTCTCATGGCTGTTGCAAATGGTTCTCTAAGCGAAGAAGACCCAGTAACCAAATACGTCCCCGAGTTGCAAAGTTCCGGTGCATTTGGAGATGCGACGTTTGAGCAGGTCGAAGACATGACAGCGTCTTTGGATTTTTCAGAAGACTATGCTGACCCGAACTCAGGAATTACACAATATTCTAAGGTCCTTGGGTTAAGGGAAGCTCCTGCCGACGAAATACCCGCTGACAGTATTTACTCTTACCTTGCAACGCTGCCAAAGGACGAAGCTCACGAACAGGGTGATGTGTTTCACTATCAGACGCCAAAAACAGATGTCGTGAATTGGGTGACAAATCGTGCGACCGGTCGCTCATTTCAGGATGAACTTACGGATCTTTGGTCGAAAATTGGTGCAGAAGGCGAAACATATGTACTTCTGGACAAGAATGGGACGCTTTTTGCAGGTGGCGGCTTAAACGCGACGCCACGAAACCTCGCACGATTTGCAATAATGATGCTAAATGACGGAATGGTTGGAGCCGAACAGGTTGTTCCGAAGGAAGTTATCCAAAAGCTCTCGGACGGTGCCGACAGAGACAAGTTCTCAAATGGTCCAGATGCTAAGGGCGTCATGGGCGGAGGGGATTGGAGTTACCGCGCACAATGGTGGGTGCGTCATACGCCAGGCAAAGAGTCGTTCAATGCCATCGGGGTAAATGGGCAGTGGATTTACATCGACGTTGAGCGTGGCGTGGCAATTGTCAAACAAAGCTCGCAGCCGGAGGCTTCTACAAACTACTATGACGAATACAATATCAATGCCTATGACGCGATAATTGGTTATCTTGCACAATAGCGGCGACTACCTCGTTGTTGCGGCGCACGTGAAAGCGTGCGCCATAATCATTAGAGGACGATCAATCACTGAGTGGCATGACCCGCAGCAAAAAGAGGTTAAAGGTTCTTGCTAGTCGCGGACGCCTCTTTGGTTCGCGGTTCCGTCGCACAATCTCAGGTTTGTCAAACGTATATACGCGTGTAGAAACCGGTAAATGGCCACAGGGCAGTGGGGCATCTTTTACACTCGGCTCCTCTGAAGTCTAAGTTAAGGACATGAATGGATGTCTAAGAAACCTATTGATGTGAGTGAGTGGTGCCGGGAATGAGTAGTATTTGGGCGGTAGGAATACCTATTTTATTGGTTGATGTAGCAAACCCCGTCCTACTCGTCGCAATTGCATATGCTCTTACAAGGAGCCGTCCGATTGCAAAAAGCTACGCACTCATCTTAGGCCATACACTTGCCTACTTTCTGATGGGCATTTTAATCGTTTACGGATTTGTCTACTTTGTGATGGGCAGTTTAATCGCCACCGGACTTGCGGAACTTTTCGCTCCGGTGGTGGACTTCGTCGTCAAAGGTTTCGTGGACCCAACGCGCATCAACTTCGTCATCGGCTTTGTTCTGGGGCTGGTTTTGCTCGGCTTCGCTGTGAGGATGAGCACAAGTGCCCAAATTGAAAAGCAATCTACAAGATCTGAAGTCAGCGAGCAGAAAGAAGGTTTGTTTCCATCTTTCATGATGGGAGTAACAATTTGCGTTTTGAGTATGCCGTTTTCTGTACCGTATTTCGGCTTAATCAATGAGTTGTTCAGCTTCAATGTTGAATCTAAGGCTCTAGGTTTGCTGATCTACAACCTTTTGTATGCGCTACCATATATGCTGATTCCATTTGCATATGCTGTCGTGGGGCAGTCCATTGTAGCCAAACTGGAAGCGTTCATCACGTTCATAGGCAGCACCGCATCATGGTTCATCCCACTGCTGTTCGGCGTCTTGGGCTTGGCTTTCATCGCTGACGCAATCAAGTATTTTCTCACTGGTTCCGGTTTGGTTTGATGCCAATCCTTCCGTTCACCAATGGGCTTTCACTATTCAGATGTTCCATTTTTTCGTTGACTGAACTTCTGAAAAGCTGCTCCCGCCGTTCGGCAGAATGTCTACCTTGCTCTCAATTCAGCTCAGTACGCTGTCATGATCAGCCTGATTTGTATGCGAGAAAATCCGGCTTAGATGATTATTAGCGAGTCACAGGACCTGCATTGAGCGTTCCCAACCGATAAGCTGGACAAGGCTGTCAGCTGCTTGCTACTCTTATTGTGGTGAAAGTAAAACGTCCAGATTAGCTTTCAAGACTGAGTATCTACTAAGTGCCAAACTTTTCACGAAACCTATTCAATGAGTAAACCTCGCACTTCTTTGGCCGGTTTTTGCGCAGTTGCGATGTTCTGCACTGCGTTTGGAGCGAGCGCGGAAGGCACTGATGACAATGCGAACCAGGACAACAGTGAACTGGGATTCAAAAATGGTTCTTTTGTTGGTGTTCCCATCCCGATTAACGACCCGACTTTCGGTGCTGGGCTAGTTTTGGGTGTTGGATACCTTTTTCAAAGCGACGAAGGATCAAAAACCTCGTCTTTAGGTGCAGCCCTCGCAGGGACGAACAAGGAAAGCTACGCAATCGGGCTAGGTGGTGGTTTGTCTCTCGACAACAATCGCCACAACGTTGAGTTCATACTCGCATATGGAGATCTAAAATACGATTTGTTCCTGATTAATGACTCGATAAACGTCTCGCAGCAGGGCCTCGCGTTCCAAGGCGCGTATCGCTACAGCTTTACGGATACTTTTTCAGCAGGTGCATCGTTGCAGTATCTGAACACCGTTGTTTCAGGTGTAGACGGCTTCGTGTTGCCCCCTGAAGTTGCCGAACTCTCAGACACTGCGCTACCAACAGTAGGCCTTGTCGCGAAATGGGATACTCGTGACGATACGTTTTACCCGGTTAGCGGGAACAAAGTGGATCTGGCACTGACCTACTCAAACGATGTTCAAAACGGGGATCTGTCCTATTACGGACTGAAGCTAAGCTACGACAAGTTTTGGCCCGTTAGCAATGAATCAGCTATCGCCTTCAGAGCAACGGCTTGCGAAAAAAGCGACCGCACTCCTTTCTTCGACAGTTGCCTTCTAGGTTCTGAAATAAGGGGTTTTCCATTGTTTGATGTTTATGGAAACTCGATGCTGACCGCGCAAGCTGAATATCGAGGAAGACTTTCTAAGCGATTTGGATACGTCGCATTTGCTGGTGGTGGCGAAGTGCAAAAGAACAGTATTTCTGTCGATAGTGGCTTCCGCTACGCTGGCGGTGTTGGTTTGCGCTACCGAGTAACAAAAAAACACAAACTGGATTTTTCGATAGATGCGGCGGTCAACGACGACGGAGACCAGTTTCTATATTTCTATGTTGGCCAAAGATTTTAAGACACCTTTTTTGAAACCGGCAACTATTCTTCTACAAATTACAGACGTTTCAATACCGACTGCGCGTTCTGTTTAGGTATTGACCAAGACGTTTTAGGGACTCCCATTCCAGTAGACCTACTGGGTTGAACATTTCATTCTCCAGCCGACAAGCACATAAACTTGC
Organism: Ruegeria sp. HKCCD7296; assembly: GCF_013110775.1. NCBI lineage: Bacteria > Pseudomonadati > Pseudomonadota > Alphaproteobacteria > Rhodobacterales > Roseobacteraceae > Ruegeria > Ruegeria sp. HKCCD7296. The sequence goes on along the minus strand of NZ_WVRF01000015.1, from coordinate 362 downwards.
TGATGTTTCTACACTATTTTTCTGGTTTACGTCTGTTGTGTGCCGTGTACAGAACTCAGTTTCTCATACGTAGTAGTGGTCCAAGTCTAATTGGAGCATTCAAGTGCAACGGTCCAGCGCGCGCCATAAACGTTGAAACATTGACACGATAGGTTCCAGACCCACAGATCCTGTGTTTCGGGCAACTGGCACCAGACGAGTTTTGTTAGATGTCCAATCCGAGCCCAAATTGTTTTTCTTCGCAACAAGTCCGCCGCAAACATCGCCAGAAGGATCTAAATTCGAAGTGTTCCTCTTGTGGCGAGGCTGGGAAAATCGCGGGTCATTTCACGAGAAGTCTTTAAGAGCTCTGTGCCAAAGGC
>NZ_WVRF01000035.1:0-2351 GCF_013110775.1 Ruegeria sp. HKCCD7296 | reverse complement strand
AATCCTCCGCTACGCAATCAACCTAGTCTGTTCCATGGGTGCTGATGGCGGACAAAGCGAGCCCTTCATCGTTACCATTATTCCGGACGACCCTGACATACTGGAAACGATCCCTCCGGGCGCAGCCGGTTTGGCGGCGATGTACACTGATTCAGCGGCGGCAACGCACGTAATCCGCAAAGTGATTGTCAGGATGAACTCAATCCTGAATTACATCAGACCAGGACTGTAGCGAAGTAAATTGAGGGCCGACCGCGAGCCCTAAAGTGGAAGCGGAAGTCGGTACGAACCGTAGTGTCTGTCGCTTCGAGACAAAAGCCGCAGTTCGCTGCGGTCTGCATGGACGATTGCTGCACAGAAGCTGCAATGAAGTACTTAGCAGCGCACTCCACCGCGTCCAGTTTGGGCCTTCTTACAATCTCAGTTGCTTTCCATCCGCTTGGCTGCTTCGTCCGCATAGCGGCCTTTCAGGATATTCAGGCGAACTTCAGTATCGAGCCCAAAGGAGACAACTTCATGTGCTGCGCAGGTTGGCTTCGGATGGCGAGCAATTTCACCGCTAAGGGCAGATGAAGATCGAAGACCTAGCTGTCGCGCTGTTTCGCAAATTTGGGCGGAGCAATGCCAGGAACGATTGGCACACGCACTCCATCTACGCGATCATCAGTGCCGCTTTCAAAGGTCATGGTCATGTGGTGCAGGTGGTTTTCAGTAGATTGGTACTTGGTTTCGAATGTTTCGCCATCGTAGGGCTCTAGGGGGAAGGATCTTCCATCAAATGTTTGAAGGAGCGCATCTCCCTGCCTCTTCACTACAAATGTTCCGTATCCAGGATGATGGTACGTTCCCTCATATGCATCGAAAGGAAGACGCGGTTGGTTCGCAGAATTGCGTCCCGCTTCAAAGGCCGCCTCCGCGGCAGCTTCCCCTTCTGTTCTTGCCTGATCGAGTGCCAGAAAATGTGCAATAATACGGTCGGTATCCGGTTCACCGAGCAGATGGGCAAGGACCACTTGATGGGTTGCGATTACGCCATTGGTTAAGTTCATGTTCATCAGAACGGCCACACCCAGACCAGTATCCGGTACGAAGGCTATAGACGTCCGAGCACCGTTAAAGGACCCGCCGTGATCAAAGGTCAGATGTCCCATAAACATGCTTTGAGCGAGGCCCAACCCATAATTGTAGAGCGCCCCGCCAACCAAGGGCCGAAATACTTCAGCTGGCATGTGAGATCGTCTGATCCAAGAAATGCTTTCCTCAGAAATCACCTGATCATCACCGGCCCGTCCGTTCGCCAAATGGCACTTGATCCACTTGATCATTTCATCGGCGGTCATATAGAGGCCAGCAGTGGGCGCGAAGTAGCGCGTGTCACAAAATTCGATCTCTTTGATCTGCCCGTCAACGAGACCGTAGCCCTTGGCCAGACGACCGGTTGCAGTCGCTTCCGCGCGGACAAACGTTGCCTTCACGCCGAGGCGGTCTAGGAGGCGTTCCTGCATTAGGTCTTCAAAGAACTCACCGGTCGCGGCCTCAAGTATCGCACCCGCCGAGGTGTAAATTATGTCTTGGTATTGGAAATGGTTTCTGAAACTGTGAGATGGAGCGAAATGCTGCAGCCGGTCCAGAAGGTGGCGGCGAAAATCTCGGCCGTCATCCGGAAGTTCGCGCGCAACTCCGTGTGCTAGCAAGTTTTCATGATAGGGAAGGCCTGATCGGTGGCACATCATGTCCGTTAGCGTCATGTCGCGAGTAGCGGAAGGGTCCATCATTTGAAAATCTGGGAAGTACTCCCTGACAGGCGTGTCCCAAGAAACTATGCCATCATCGACAAGACCTCCGACCAATCCGGCTGTATAGGATTTCGTGGTGGAAGCCACCAGCATTACCGTTTCCGGTGTGAAAGGCTCATTGCGTGTCACATCCCGAAACCCAAAGCCCTCACGGAAGACGATGTCTTCGCCACTACACGCGACAACTGCCATTCCAGGTGCGGAGAATGCACCAAGGACTTTTTCGAGATCGTCTCTTAGAGCATCTACGTCAAATCTGCTCGAAGAATGAGAAGCGGAAATCGCCGGGGTGGCAAGTGCGGAAACGCCAAAAGTTGTTGAAGTTAAAATGAACTCTCTACGGTTCGGCATCTCGTTCTCTCCATTTGGGTTATCGAAGTGTATCGCGTGAACGAAGTAATAAAAGTAACAAGTTGCATTGCAAGTATGCGGCGAATGATTTGATGCTCTCAGCTCGAATTCTTCCTTTAAGGGATGAAACCTCCGACGTCGGTTTTGTCCGCAAAGCGGTCACTGCCATGTTTTCCGCCCACGTCTGCCCTAGTCAAAGCAGCC
>NZ_WVRF01000014.1:0-138033 GCF_013110775.1 Ruegeria sp. HKCCD7296 | reverse complement strand
ATCCCATAACAAAACCCCGCCAAAACATAGGCGGGGTTTTCGCCAATCGGAAACTTCCCAAACAATTTGGCACTGACCAAACCAAGGTTGGTACATCCAATGAAACACTACGTTGTCACGAATGATCACGAGAATGCTGCCAAAGGCTCTGCCCCGGTGTCAGATCGGTTACAATTCATCGATGTCGTTTTGTACCGAAACTCTGACAAAGCCTCTGCTGAACTGATTATGGAGTTTTACCGGGCGCTGAACACTTTGGTGGAAAAACACACCTATGTTGTGAATTTACGTGTCCTTGCTAGAGAGCCAGTAGGAGGTCCGCTGTATTGGGCCGGACGTACCGCGATTTTTTGGGGGGATTTTGAACGCGCCTGGTGCCCCACTGCAGCTGAAAGGTCCTGGGTGAATCAGGTGCTGAACTTGTCCCCCAGGTCTGTTCTTGTAGGGGGGGCGGTGATGCTGCTGGCCCAACTCGGAAGTGCTGACAGAAGCACAGCAGCCGTGCATTCGGGTTTCGAAGCCGCAGCGCTGGAACTGGGGATTGGAAACAGCGGAACTTCGATCCATTTTCCCCCAGATGGGCGCACGCACAGCGCAAACACACGGATCAGCGCCCTACGTCTGCTGGCCGAGTTTGTGTCAATGGATCATGGTGAGCATTTGGCAGACACGTTGCGGCGGTATGTCGGGCTGGCCGAACCCAAGGGTGCAACTGAAAGCCAGCTCGCAAATCGCCTCATTCGAAAGTCCAATGGAGACAGGCTTGTGAGCCTTGCCGTGGATACAATGCTGGATAACATCGAAGACCCGCTCAGGATTTCTGAGCTTTCTGAACTGGTCGGGACGTCCATCCGGCAGCTTCAGCGAAGGTTCTTGTGTAAAACGGGCATGACTCTTTTGGACACATATAAGGAACTCCGCCTTGAGAGGTCCAACAGTCTTTTGAAGTATACTGACATGCCACTTGTTGAGGTCGCATCTGCAACTGGTTTTTCGTCCCGAACGGCAATGTCGCGGGCCTTTATTAAACGTTACAAATTACGCCCAGAACAGGTTCGGAACGGACGGTTTCTTGGACACATGTCTGCTTGAATTAGCAGTTGCGGGTTTCCAGCGATCTAGCGGTACGGGCGATAGGTGCTGTGGCCGGATCAAGGGTAGCTGTCCCGATGACTTGGCCGTTTTCAACAAGCTGTATTATTACTGCCCTGTCGCGGCGTTTCCTGTTGGACATTTACGTCAAGAATTTGGACAGCAGTTTTGACCAATGGCACACCTTTTCCGAGGTTTTCTGCTGCCGCCTCTTTCGTTGATTTTAGCCATAGTTGTCGCGCTGCTGTGGTACGCCCACCGATGAGCCATAGGTTGTCCAACACCCTCGCCGCGCTTTCAAGATAGCCCTGATTTTTTCTTTTGGCTCATCCGGTCCCACGTTCGTTAGGCTTGGCTGAGGCGAGGATTGCCGCGCAGTTTTTCTACGTTGTGCAACGAAAAATCCCAATACAGCGGATTGAACGGGCTAGCTTTCGGGTCGGTTTTTTGCTTTACATCATATCGGCACGTGTCGCTATTATCCGACATTTTGTTGATGTAATTGCTGCTGGCCGCATAGGGTTTCGATCCCAGCAATCCTCAGTCGGCAAACTGACTCAAGCTAATGACATTGGAGGCTTCGACCGCGTTCAGCGGGGCATGACCGTCATAATAGGCGCGTTTAACCCGTCGGCAGATTTCCAGTGGATACAGCAGCCCGGCGTTCAGATACTGAGCTAGGACCGAATAATAATGAAACGGTTCACCCATCTAAATCGCGTCCTGACAGTCACCGAAATGCGGTAAGGCCGTCTGCACAAAGTGCTCCAGCGCGTTGTCCCGTGTTGCGGCAAACAAGAACGGTATCACGCGCGGCGATGCCCCGACGCAGCGCGGCGATCTTGGGGGGTCAGCTGATCGCCAAGGACGACAATTATCCTGAGGTGCGTTTCTTCCATTGGCTTGGAGCGAGGACATCAGAGCAAGTTGGCCAGATCAAACCGAGCGTATGCGCTTTGGTCTGGCTGGCTAATCCCGCCATTGGCAAAACGCGTGAAAACTGAAGTCTTCTTCTCTGAGCGTTTGCCAGTTTCCGTGGCGTAAAAGGTTGAACCAAGAGCGCCTCACTCAAGGTCTTCGGCGAAATCAGGATGGTTGTCGATTGACAATGAAACCAGCACGCGTCGCGCTCAGGTCATTCGCCGGCATAGTACCCTACGACATCGCCATCCGTTGTGACGCCCAATCCGTTGAGCAATCGATTGGCATAATTGAAATAGCCGACGATCTGGTTGATTTCGAGAATCTCGCCGTCGTCCCAACCTGCGTGTCTCAGTGCGGTGACGTCGGATTCAACCATAGTGCCAGGCGACACAGTGAGCTTTTCGGCGTAGATCAAGGCCTCTAGATGTTCGCCGTCGAACGCATCCTGCGGTCGTTGCGCCTTGAGCGCGGCCTCGATCTTGTCCGCCCGCGCGTCATCCCCGATCAGATGCCGCGCGTTGGCCCAGTGATTTGCGTAGGAATACGGGCATGTGTTCAACGTCGAAACATAAGAACTGACCACTTCCTGAAACCACATTGGGATCGTGTTGCTGTCATCGTGCAAGCAGGCGCGATACAAAACCACATGCCCTTTCATGGTATTGGGGCGCAGGGAATGCACGCGCATAACGTTGTCCACCGTTCCATGCGGAGTTCGCGCAAGGTCCAGAACGGCCTTAAGCGGCGCTTCGGCCTCTTCATCAGATATCATCCTGATCCAGGCAGACAAATTTGGTTCCTTCCTTGTATTCATAGCCCAGGTTTTGAGCGATCGTTGGTTTCACGCCACGTTTGTTTGGCGAATTCCGTATCTTGGTGAACCAATGTAGAGCGCGCGCATTAGTGTCAGTATGATTAACCTGTTTTGCGCAACCCGATATCTGTGTCGGGATGGGCAAATAGCCCTGCGGCGCAAGGATACCGGCTTAGTATCTCTGAACCGCGCGGCAGACGATCGGCGTAAAAACGCCCGCTCTGCCAATAGGTTGTGCCGTCGATGACAATGGTCGGGTCGATCACGTTCCAGCTGATTTCACCGGGAGCGTAAGCACCACATGTGTGGAAATGCAAGATGCGCGGATTGCCGAATGCCGCCCCGCCCCACCGTTCATAGTTCTCACGCATGTCCCAGGGGTAGCCGCATCCGGGATGAATGCCAGCATGCCAGGAATGCACAAAGTTCCGGTCAATTTCGAACTGTTCGGCCACCCGATCATAATGAGTCTCTGCCCGCGCTACATCTGAAGGATGCCCCTCGAACCCGGTCAGGCGGCCTTGATCTAGGCGCGCAAGAACGGGATGAGTGAATTCGGTAGTGTAACCTTCATAGTATTTTGATCCGGTCCCTGTCAGGAAGGTCAGGGCCACTTGGCCAGAGAAGCTGTGTGCAGGGACAGGCGTGAAAACCGACATCGGGAAGCGCAGGATGGAGGTATCACCCGAAGGGTCCAGGTTCATTTCAGGCCGCCCCCGCACATCCGTGCCAAGGGGGCACGTGAAACGCACTTCCTGCGCGGTATTTAGTACAGAGTTGATCTCGGCCTTGAGTTCCATGAAGGCGTCGTGGTGCCCGTTCGAAAACCCCGACCCGAATTGTTCGCGGCTGAGGGCAAAGCTGACGATGATCTTTTTGCCCTTGGGCATTTGCGAAAACCGTAGCTGATCTCCGAGGCGGGCCAGAAACAGGATAACATCGGCGGTTTCGAACCTTTTAAGCAAGTCCACAGGCAGATGCGGAGTGTCAGGGTTGAACCCCACATCAACCGTTTCGACGGACAGGCCCATGGACTTGGCAACACGCGAGACGATTTCGACACTGTCCGCGTCGAAATACCCGTACTCTGGCGGTTCGTAGACGATCAGCAGCCGGTCTCCGGCCGTTGCATGGGCACAGTTTGCCAACAGGTTTTGCGCGCCACGTTCCGGCGTGATGTCCGACATTCGCGTCTCCCATAGGATCGAATTGGTCAAGGTTACGCCAGGGGCTTGCAGCCAATCTATTTGAAAGTATTAATGAGTGACATTAGAGTTACTAATATGATCTTGAACTTGCCCTATTCCGCACTAAGAGCGTTCGAGGCCGTCGTCCGACATTCGGGGTTTTCACCCGCTGCTACCGAATTGGGCGTCAGCCAGAGCGCTGTCAGTCAGCATGTGCGCAGCCTTGAGGAATGGTTGGGGCGCGAGCTTTTGGTGCGGGGCGCACGTCAGTCGCGCCCAACCCGTGAAGGAGAGTTGTTGGCCCTTGCGATCTCGGAAGGACTGGGGCGCATCTCGGATGTATGCGCACAACTCAGGGATAAAACACGCTCGGATCGGACAATCGTTATCTCATGTCTGCCGGGTTTTGCGTTCAACTGGTTGTTTCCACGACTTTTACGCTTTGACATGGCCCACCCGAACCTGTCGATATCGATAGCAACCGATACCGGACAATTCCCGTTTTCCGGTGCGGATGCGGATATCGGAATTCGCTATGGCTTGGGCGATTTTCCGGGCTGTCAGGTCGATTTACTTATGACAGAGCAGCTGTTTCCGGTTTGCGCGCCGTCGTTGTTGCCGGACCTTCGCAAGGTCGATGACCTCGCACGTCATACGATGTTGGTGGACGAGAATCTACATCACAGAGCGGCGAGCCCCACATGGGAATTCTGGGCGCGGCGCTGTGGCCTGACCTTGCCAGCCGCGCTGCGGACACGGCGACTGGGGCAGTCAAACATGGTTGTTCAGGCGGCGATTGAAGGATTAGGTGTGGCACTGGGGCGCGAGCCTTTGGTCATTGACATGATGGCAGACGGGCGTTTGGTCCGACCCTTTGCGGAAATGACCCAATCGCCGTTGTCTTATTGGCTGGTCCGACCGCACGAAACCAAGGGTAGCGAAAAGGTTGCCGAATTCTTGAGCTGGATTCATTCCGAGGTTGCTGCGCAACCTGACATCCCTCCGCCGGCTTCAGTTTGAAATTAGTCAGGCTTATACAACCCATTACTACTCTGACATGGCATGGCGGCGTTTGGGCGCCCATACTTTAGCAAGCCAAATGATGGATTGGCGGGCAATCGATGTTTCTGAGAAATTGCTGGTAAGTTGTGGCCTTGAGAAAAAATATCGGGCGCGTGCTGAAGGCCGAAACGTTTCTGGCTAAGAACATCGTTTTCTTCCGGCAGGAAGATGGCACCCCGGTGTCGTTTCCGAGCGATTGCGACCGGCTTCAGCATTACGAGATGTGCCTGCCTGCTATCGCGCTGAACAGATCCGTTTACGCGCCTGTTGGAACCGGTGGCTATGGCAACCCCCATTCGACAAGATCTAAGTCAATATCTCGTACAATTTCATGACGCCGTTTGACGAGGACCGAACCCGGTACTTTTGGTTTCAGCACCGAAACACAGACCCCGATAACGCAGAGGTTTTAAAGTTCATGAATGACGCATGCGGATGGCGTTTCTCGAAGACAAAGGGGTGTTGGAGCAGGTGCATCTGGGTATTAAGCACGCCAAGACACCCTATATTGATCTTGGTCTGGATAAGGGCGCAAAACTGTTCCGCAAAGCACTGGACAGCGCTATCGAAGCTGAAACGACATCCATGGGCACCACTGCGCGGGCTTACCGGCCTTTTCCGTATACCGTTTCGCCTGATGAGGGGCAGGGGGCCGATGTGTTGACCAATCGTCGGCAAAGCGCAGCAGTTCAAAATCCCGCGGCGACAAGTCTACCGTTTCTCAATTCAAGCGTGTCCGGGGCCAATGCCTGACGGAAGGATGGCGCATGGCTGACCAGTAAAATGGCCTGTGGCAAACCCTGTAGTATCTCCAGCAGGCGGGCTTCGTTCTGGATATCGAGCGCATTTGTTGGTTCGTCCAATAACAGTGCCCGGGGTTCCATCGCCAATACGGTGGCAAGGGTCACAAGACGCTTTTCGCCCCCCGACAATTTATGTGTTATGCGATCACGCAAGTGCATCAAGTCTAGATCAGAGAGAACTCTGTCGACGATGGCGAGAGCGTCGTCCTTGTTGCGCCCTAGATTGAGAGGCCCAAACGCGATGTCTTCTGCCACAGTGGGGCAAAACAGCTGATCGTCAGGGTCTTGAAACACCAGTCCGATCTCGCGGCGAACCTCGTGAAAATCGGCCTCGGTGCGCCGATCTTTTCCAAGGGCGATCACACTACCCGAGGTTGGCTTTTGCAAACCAAGCGCAATTCCAAACAGGGTGGATTTCCCTGCTCCGTTAGGTCCTGCAATCGACAGGCGTTGCCCTGGTTCAAGCGTAAGCGAGGCGCCGTCCAGTACGGGTGCTTGACCGGGATAGGCGAAATGAATGTCTTCCAGCTTGAGGATCGTCATGCGAAATCCAGACAAAGAAGCCCAATGCACACTATGCATAGAGTCGCCGCAAACACGTAGTCGCGCAGGGTCAGGTTAAATTCCTGCAGCAAGAGAAGCCGTCCAGAGAACCCTCGGCATTTCATCGCTGCTAAGATTCGCTCGGACCGTTCGATGGCGCGGACCAACATCATGCCAACCAGATAGCCAAAGCTGCGATACGTGTGCCAATTAGTGCCCGGTCGAAACCCACGGACCTTCATCGCCGCGCGCAGGCGCATATATTCCACGCGTAAAACTTCGATGTAGCGAATGGTAAACATCAGAAGGTGGACGAGTGCTTCGGGACAGCGCAGTTTATGCAACGCGTGGCCAAGCGTAACCGGTTCCATCGTTCCAACCAGAACCATCAGGGACAATATGACGGCGTTAGCTGTCAGCGCAATCTCAGTGGCTTTCCAAAGGCCTTGCCAACTGGCCGGAAACCCAAACAAGTTGAACATCGCATCCCCGGGCGTGGTAAATGGCAAAAGTACCAACATGAAGATGATAAAGCTGTCCATCATCGCCATACGTTTGAGCGTTCGGCGAATGGGCAGGCGAGACATCAGCAGCACTCCGATAGAAACAGCCAATGCCGCAATCAGCCCTGGAATGGTGCTGAGCGAGACCGTGACAATGGAAAAAACACTCGCCACCACGATCCGCATCCGAGGATCCAAGCCTTGGATCACCCAAAAGGATGCACCCGTACCAGTCTCGGCCAATGTCTTGGCCTGGGGTTCCAGGGCGTGGGCCATCAGGAGGTCATCTTCTTGCGTGCGGCGATGTAAAAGCCGATTCCGAACAAACCAATGATGTAACCGATGCCACCCAGGATCGTTTGCAGATCATTGTGTTCACGATAGGAGGCAATCTCGCGTCGCAGCGGGCGGGTTTCGTCTCGGACCGCCTGAGCAATTGCGGCGCGTTCTTCGTTCGTCAATGATGCGACAGTCACCTGCGTCCCACCTTCCTTAGGGGCAATCATTGCGGCAGTTTCGACCACGTCAGCTTCAACACCCATTATCGCCGCGACATCGGCAGCAGGCATGGTGACTTCTGCCACATGCCCCGCGCCCAAGTCTGCTTTGAACGTGTGTTCTACCGGGTTGGTCGGGGTGTAAAGGAAGAAACCATCTGTATCGGTCAGTGTTCGTCCCAACTCAGCACCATCGGGCCCGTACACGATGACTTTTTGGTTTTGCGCCATATCGCCGTTTGAAAAGCCCAATTCGCCTTCGATTGCATCGCCTGCAGGAAAGACCCCTGCGATAACTTTGTGGGCCAGCGCAGGAAGCGGCATCAGTGACAACGCAATAACAACGAGCAGTTGCCTCATGCCGATGCGCCTTTATAAAAGAGTTCTGGTTTAACCTGACGAGCCAGTAAAATGGCGAACCCGGTCAGAACCGCTTCGACGGCCATGACAGGGACGTGAGCAAATAACACAAGCTTCGCAGCCGGCAGGAATTCGTCGCCCGACAGCGCCAGCGATACTGCGACAAAAGCCGTCGTAGCTGCGATTGAGAAAGCGCCGCCTATGCCGCCCCAAACTGCTCCTTGAACAGGCGTGCCCTTGGCGATCAGACGACCGAAGATTATCCATGTAAGCACCGCCGGAAGGGCGATGTTGACTGTGTTGATCCCAAGCACTGTCAGTCCTCCAAAGCCGAAGAACACAGCCTGAAGCAGCAAGCCAACAAAAAGCGCCGGAAAGGCCGCCCAGCCGAGCAAAAGCCCGGCCAGACCGTTCAGGATCAAATGCACAGAGGACGGGCCGATCGGAACATGGATCAGTGAGGCGACAAAAAAGCTGGCTGACAACACCCCTGCAGTGGGAATGCGATCCAGGTCCAGCGATTTCAGCCCCATGGCGATCCCGCCTGCTGCCGCGATTGCGCCGCCAATCACAACAGGGTTCGAAAGGGCTCCGTCCACAATATGCATATGGGTTACTCCAGATCCCAGGCGCGGATCCAGATCACAGCGTCCTGACTTAGTTCTTTGCCTTCATGTTCAGTCTTCGGGCCCGAACCCAACGCTGCGAAACCCCAGTAGCCTGCTTTTGGCACGCCAAAGGTGAAATAGCCGTTTTCGTCCGAAATTGCGACCAGTGCGCCGCCTGGCAGTGGGGAAGCAGTTGCGTTTTTTGCGCCGTTTCCGGCCAAGTCGGGTTCCGCGGCCATGTATTCGATTTCAATCTCTACGCCAGCCACTGGGTTGCCCTCGCTCAATACACGTCCCGTGAAGGTCGAGCCAGCGATGATGTTATAGGGCTTGTTCAGCGGCAGTATTTCGGTAGCCAAACCTTGCGGCTGGTCCCAGTCGGTGGGCAGCTCGTTTCGGTTCAGATATGCCTTGGTGACCTGCTGGATATAGATATCCTCAGATTCCTCGTAATAAGGCGCAGGTACCGTTACCACGACGTAATCGCCAGAACGTTTCACTGGAACCGAGCCCAAAAAGGCCTTGGCCGTGTTCTCGGGGCCTTCGAACGTGGTTTCTTCCAACGTACCCAACAAATCGGTCTTTTCGCCGTTGTGGATCACATAAAATTCTTCTGGCTTTTCCAGGGTCATCACGTGCCCGGCTTCAAACGGATGCCAGAAGACCAACTTGACCGGAACGTCACCAGGACGATCAATCATGGTATCTTCGGTGTATTCCAGCAGGAAATGAGCCTGAGCCATCGCAGGCAATGCAATGGCAGCTGTTGCCGCCAACAAAAAGTGTTTCACAAACAAGTCCTTCTCACGTCGCGCCTTCCCCGGCACGCATTGGTTTTTGACATTGGGGAATGCGAAACCATTTGCTCAAATAAGCAAACAGTTTCGGCGCACACCCCGTCGCCGACGATCAACGCCCATTCCGAGGGCGCATGTTCGGCAGGTCTCCTGACTTGCGGGTCAAAACGCTTGGCTGGCCTTCCCGGGCATATCCCAGTGGCACGATCAGCCGCGCTCGCCGCTTACAGTTGCGGGGGCAGTTGCAGAATTGGCGAAGAAAAAGCCGCACTGCATTCCCTATTGCCTCCGGGTGAGTCCCCGGAACCGAACATGGCGCGTTGATGGCAGAAAAACTTGTACACGGTCAACTCTCGTTTGCGGCATCGCTTAGGGCAATACCGAATTTCAATAAGGTGTTTCTGCCGTGTAGTTGCGGCTCGGTGCATAGAGGTGATCAGTGTCACTGTCTGACAATCAGTGCGGTGACCTCAGATTTGATGCCGAAGCATAAGTATCCCGGCTTGTGAAACCAGAAATTTACAATACGCACAAAAATTGGACTTTTCCATTGCCGAAACCGGTTTCGGAAACGCAAAATGATGGAATGACAGCGAATCTCAACACGCGACAGCGACAAATCCGATCCCGGCGCGCCTCGGCGACTGGACGGGTGAAGCTTGATGAACTGGCCGATCAACTCGGCCTTTCGAAAAGCACGGTGTCGCGGGCATTGAATGGGTATTCCGACATCTCAGAATCAACGCGAAAGCGGGTTGAGGTGACGGCGCGCAAGATGGGGTATCGCCCGCTCAGCCACGCTCAGGCCATCCGAACGGGGCGCGTGCGTGCCATTGCAATGGTCATCAACAGTGAAGAACCGGATCGGCACAATCCGTTTTTCCAAGACTTTCTGGCAGGGGCTTGTGAAGCTGCCAGTGCGTCTGACTGGACGATGACAATTTCGACCGCGAAGTCGAAACAGGACATGCTGAACATGCTGGGCCGTTTGGTTGAAGAACGTAAGGCCGACGGATTTATACTGCCGCGAGCCGAAGTCGATGATGCGCGCGTTGGATACCTGAAGGACTTGCAGGTGCCGTTCATCCTTTATGGGCGGACTGGCTATGGTCAGGTCGGGTTTCAGGACGATACGTCGTGGTTTGATATTTCCGGCGAAACAGCCATGAGCGACGCGGTCGAACGTCTGGCCCGTTTTGGTCACAGCCGTATCGGGTTTGTCGGCAGTGATCCAAAGTTCAACTACAGCCACCTGCGTCGGGATGGCTATGTCGACGGGCTTAGGGACGCAGGATTGCCAGTTGATCCCGAATTGATACGCGAAGGGGCCCGCACCCGCGAAGAAGGGGCCGCTGAAGCGCGCGCTTTATTGCGTCTTCCTGTCCCGCCGACCGCGATTGTATTTGCGACAGACCAAGCGGCACTGGGAAGCTACTCTGTCTGCGCAGAATTTGGCCTTGAGATCGGGCGCGATGTCTCGGTTCTTGGATATGACGGGGTCCCGGAATGCCAATACGCCAGCCCCGGGCTAACGACGTTCAGCGTCGACTCTAAACGGGCAGGTGAACGCCTTGCTACGATGCTGATACGTCAGACCCGAGGAGAAGAACCCGCAACTTTGCGCGAACTCAGTCAGGCGGTGCTGATTGAACGCGACTCTGACGGACCGCCGCTGCTGACCTCGAACGAGTTGGCGAAAAAAATCAAACGATCCATGGAAGACAATCGGGGAGGAAACCGACCATGAAACTTACACCAAAAGCAGCCAAGCTGATGCTCGGCTCTTCGTTGGCAATGGCGCTGACGGCAATGTCGGTACAGGCGGACACGATCCGTTTCTGGACGACCGAAGAGCAGCCCGAGCGTCTGGCGAAACAACAGGAAATGGCCGACCAGTTCAAGGCGCAGACCGGCACGACCGTTGAGGTGATCCCTGTCACAGAAACAGATTTGGGCACCCGCGCGACAGCAGCTTTTGCCGCAGGTGACTTGCCAGATGTGGTCTACCACCCGTTGCAGTACGCCCTGCCGTGGGCCGAAGCTGGCATTCTGGACACCGAAGCTGCGACCGAAGTGATCGAAGAACTGGGCGCTGATACTTTCGCTCCGGGTGCTTTGGGCATGGCTGCGTTCAATGGTGAAACCGCCTCGGTTCCGGTGGATGGCTGGACGCAAATGGTTGTGTACCGGAAGGACCTTTTTGAAGAGGCCGGTCTGGAAGCGCCCGACAGTTTTGCAGATATTCAGGCCGCACTTGAGGCGCTGCACAACCCGCCAGAAATGTATGGCTTTGTCTCGGCCACAAAAGTTGACGAGAACTTCATGAGCCAGGTGCTGGAGCATGTATTCCTGGCAAACGGCGTCAGCCCGGTTGGCCCCGATGGCTTCCAGCCGCTTGATGAGGCCAAGACCACCGAGGTTTTGGATTTCTACAAGGCCATTTCCAAAGCCTCGCCTCCGGGTGAACTTTTCTGGAAGCAATCGCGTGAGCTGTATTTCGACGGTAAAGCCGCGATGATCATCTGGTCGCCTTTCATTCTTGATGAACTGGCCGGTCTGCGGGACAGCGCCCCTCCGACCATCAACGACGACCCGACATCGCGCGATCTGGCCAGCAAGACCGGTATCGTGACCAAATTGTCGGGCCCGTCGAACCCCGATGGCGCGGCCTGGGGCGACGTGCGGTATTTCGGTATCACCAATGATGCGGACACCGACGCGGCCATGGAATTCGTAAGGTTTGCCATGGATGACGGCTATACCCAGACGCTGGCCATTGCGCCTGAGGGTAAGTTCCCCGTGCGCCGTGGTAATGCAGACAATCCGACTGCATTCTCTGAAGCCTGGGCGGAACTGCCTGTCGGTGTCGACCGTAAGGCCCCTCTGGGCGAGTTGTATGAACAGGCGATGATCGATGAGATCGTCGGTGGTCTGGACGTGGCGCAGCGTTGGGGCGTAGCCGAGGGTCAATTGGCGCTGGCGTCGAAAATGATCAACTCTCAGGCCATCAATCGTGTTGTACGTCAGTACATTGATGACGAGATCGACGCAGCCGCAGCGGTTGCAGCCATGAACGAAGAACTGGCGAAGGTTCAGTAATCAAGTGGCATCTGCAGCGGCGTGCGCGCCGCTGCACTTAACCCTTCGAGGTACCCCATGACTTCGGCCACCCCACCGACCGGAACCGGGGCGTTAGCCAAACGCGAGGCGCGTCTGGCCTGGACGCTGCTGGCTCCGACCGTGATCAGCGTATCGCTTGTGGTGATCTTGCCTTTGCTGGCAATCTTCTGGATCAGCTTCAAGCCATTTACCCTGTCCGATCTCCGCCCACCCGCACCGGTTGTGCGTGAAAGCCTGCGCGGATCGGGCGACGATCTGCGGATTGAATACCGTCTGCGCAACTCCAGTCAGGAGATCGCAATCGACGGCGTCACCCTTAGTGACGTTCTGCCCGACGGTGTCGTTGCGGGGGACGTTGCCGCCCCCTGCGTTTTGGACGGGCAGGACCTGTTTTGTGACTTCGGCACTCTGGAAGGGGGCCAGCGTGAGCGTATCCGCATTCCTGTTGCCGTCGACGGCGATCCCGATGCCTTTGAAGACGTGGTCGAAGCGTCAGAACCGCGTTTGACTGGTAGTGGACCGAACGTTCTGACCAACTTTGAATTCAGCCTCGAAAACTATGCTCGCGTCTTTGACGGAGCTGAGTTCTGGGGCGTGCTTTGGGTAACGTTGTTTTACACGGTGTTCGGGACCATTGGCGCCTTGGTTATGGGCCTGTTTGCAGCGCTTTTGCTGAACAAGAGCTTCAAAGGGCAGGGGGTCATCCGGGGCCTTTACTTGTTTCCCTATGTCGCTCCTGTCATTGCGGTGGCCTTTACCTGGGTCACGCTGTTTGATCCGTTTTCGGGTTCAGCCAATGCGCTCTTGATCCAGATGGGTCTGACCAGTGCGCCGATCAACTTTTTCGGCGAACGCCCTCTGGCACTGATCATGGTCACGGTGTTCGAAATCTGGCGCTATTTCCCGCTGTCTTTCCTGTTCATTCTGGCGCGGATGCAATCCATTGATAGCAGCATGTATGAAGCCGCTGATATGGATGGAGCGTCGCCCTTCCAGAAGTTCTGGTTGCTGAGCATCCCGCAATTGTTGGGCATCCTGTCGGTACTGTTCCTTCTGCGCTTTATCTGGACGTTCAACAAGTTCGACGACATTTTCCTGCTGACCGGTGGTAATGCGGGTACCCGCACACTGACTGTGAATGTCTATGAGCAGGCGTTTGCGATCTCAAACATCGGGGCAGGCGCGGCGGTGGCCGTGGTCATCCTGCTGTGCCTGATCGCCTTCAGCTTTGTCTTCTTCCGCTTCATCAGCCGTGAGGAGGGTTTGTGATGCGCAAAGGTTTCATCACTGGCCCGGTTCTGGGCGCACTCTGGTTGGTCATCATTTCAACCACCGTTTCCGTCACCATGTCCTTCGCCACGGGCGCAGCGTTTCGCCCGCAGGTGGGGTTGAGCCTGATCTGGGGCGCGGTGGCAGGTCTTACCTATGTTGCGTTTCCGGCGCGTCATGCTCCGGCGCGTTTGGCGATCTCTGTGCTGCTGGGTTTGTCTTGCCTAAGCGGTTTGGGTCCCGTTCTGATTGGTCCGGATACGACGCTGCAGGCAAGCCTAACTACTGTCATCGCTGTTGCGGTTGTCATGCACCTGTCATTGGCCGAGATCCTTAAGGAACTGCCCTTCACCGAACTGACACGCCATGAATTCGAAGATGCGGTGATCCGCTTTTGCACCGGATTCGGGTACATCTTTTTCACGGCAATTGTCGTCATCCCCTTCTATGTGATGGTGATGACCAGCCTGAAATCTCAGCAGGCGCTATTGCAGAACCCGCTGGATTTTTCCGTTGATCTGAGCCAGGGCACTGCACTGTTCCGCAGCTATACCGAGCTGTTCCGCGACTTCAATTTCGGCACTTATCTCTGGACGTCCTTCTACGTCTCGGTCCTGACAGTATTCATCACGTTGCTGTTCAGTGTCCCCGGTGCCTACGCGGTGGCGCGGTTCCGGTTCAAAGGGCAAAAGGCGTTTTCGCGGTCGATCCTGCTGATCTACATGGTTCCGATGATCGTTCTGGCGCTGCCGATTTATATCGCGTTTTCGCTTACGGGCCTACGGAACTCGATCCTCGGCATTGTCATGATCTACCCGGTCACGACGATCCCCGTCGCGCTTTACATGCTGCAAGGCTATTTCCGTGGTCTGCCCACCGAAGTGGAAGAGGCTGGTCTGATGGATGGTCTGTCGCGTCTGGCCGTGATTTGGAAGATCACCCTGCCGCTCAGCCTGCCTGCGCTGGCCTCGGTCTCGCTCTATGTCTTTATGATCGCCTGGAATGAATTCTTGCTTGCCTTCATGCTGCTGGACGATCCGTCGAAATTTACCCTGACCCGAGGCGTCACGATGCTGAACTCCTCGGAAATTCCCCGACAACATCTCATGGCTGGCGCGGTAATCGCCACTTTGCCGATCATGGCGTTGTTCCTGGGGCTTGAACGTTTCATGACCAAAGGCCTGACTGCGGGGTCCGTCAAAGGATGACAGAAATGAATCAACATACGAACCACAACCGCGAAGCGCGCAATATCCTGATTGCCAATGATCGCGGGGGTTACACAATCCCGACCGAGGGGCTGTATCCTTATCAGTGGAACTGGGACAGCGCGATTGCCGCCGTGGGCTTTGCCGAATTCGACATCGACCGCGCCTGGACTGAGGTCGAGACGCTTTTCTCGGGCCAATGGGCGGACGGCATGGTGCCGCATATCCTGTTCCACAAGCAAGACGACGGGTATTTTCCAGGCCCGGATGTATGGGGTTGCAACGGCCCGATCCCGTCGTCGGGTATTATTCAGCCACCCATCGCAGCAACGATGGTTCGCAAAATTTGGGAGCAGGACAAAAAGGTGGGCGACCAGCGCCTGCGTGCCCTCTTTCCAAAGCTTTTGGCCTGGCATCGTTGGATCATGAAGTGGCGGCTTGATGAAAAGGACGCTGTCTGTACGACGCACCCTTGGGAGGCAGGTCGCGACAATGCCCCTGACTGGGATAAATCCATGGCGCGCATGGACGCCTCTGACGTGGGGGAATACCAGCGCAGGGACATCGCGCATGTGAACAGCGACGATCGCCCTACCAAGTTTGACTATGATCGTTACATCAAACTGGTCCAGATTGGCCGAGAGGCCGGATGGAACCAACAGGCTCTGTTGGAGAAAAACCCGTTTCGGGTCGCCGACCCGACAATGACATTCACGACCTTGCGCGCTGCGCGGGATCTGCTGGCGATCAGCGACCAGCTGGGCGTCGACGCCGAAGGGTTGCATTCGGATGTTGAGAGGCTCGAAAATGGTGCGCGATCCTTGTGGAATGAGGATCTGGGTAGTTTCGATTCCCGTGACGTTCGTACAGATGAATGGGCCGGCAGCATCTCGAACGCTTCATATATGTGCTGGTACGCAGGCATCCAGTCGGAACAGATGCTGAAGCGTTTGGATGCTGTGTTGGACACCGTTCCTTATCCGGTTCCAAGCTATGATACGTCGATGCCGAATTTTGATGCGCGCCGCTATTGGCGTGGTCCGACCTGGGCGATCATGAACATGATGATTGGGTTCGGTCTGGCTGATATGGGACACACGCGGCAGGCAGAAGACCTGCGCCTGAAAACAGCAAAGCTGATTTCGACCTACGGCTTCGCCGAGTATTTTGACCCCAACACAGGCAGCGCTGCTGGCGGCACTGCCTTCACCTGGACAGCCGCGGTCTGGCTACACTGGGCAGGGAGGAGCTAATGGGCAGCATCGAACTGAAGTCCGTCGAAAAATGGTTTGGGTCCGCCCAGGTCATCAAAGGTGTGGACCTCAAGATTGAAGAAGGCGAGTTCATTGTCTTTGTCGGTCCGTCGGGCTGCGGAAAATCCACTCTGCTTCGCATGATCGGCGGGCTTGAGGATATTTCGCGCGGATCGCTTCTGATAAACGACAATGACGTCACCGATCATCCGCCTTCGAAACGCGGCCTGACGATGGTGTTTCAGTCTTATGCGCTGTATCCGCATCTGACTGTTGCTGAAAATATGGGGTTCTCGCTGAAAGTGGCCGGGGTGCCAAAGGCTGAAATCGCAGAACAGGTCAACAAAGCGGCTGAGGTTCTGAAACTCGGGCCGTTTCTGGAACGCCGACCCAAAGACTTGTCAGGCGGGCAGCGCCAGCGTGTGGCCATCGGCCGATCCATCGTGCGCGACCCGACGGCCTTTTTGTTCGACGAGCCGCTTTCGAACCTTGATGCGGCGCTGCGCGTTGAGATGCGATACGAGATCGCCAAGCTGCACCAAAGCCTCAAGCGCACGATGATCTATGTGACCCATGATCAGGTCGAAGCCATGACGCTGGCCGACCGGATCGTGGTTCTGGAATACGGCAAGATCGCGCAGGTCGGTACGCCCCGCGAGCTCTATGAACGTCCGGCCAATCTGTTTGTGGCGCAGTTCATTGGAAGCCCGAAAATGAACGTGTTGACCTGTTCCGCTCAAGGCGGCAGTTATACGCTGGCACACGGCAGAGGGGGCCAATTTGCGTTTTCCGGCGAAGCCAACCGATTGGGTGTTCGTCCTGAACACATTGAAGTGGTTGCAGCGGGCGAGGGCCAGACGGACGGTGTGATCGAGGTGATCGAATACCTGGGTGCTGATACGTTCCTGATCGTCGATGTCGGTGCTGAAGAAAACGTCACTGTGCGTTTGAATGGAGACACGGACCTCAAACCGGGCGCACATATCGGTTTGCATTTTCCGACCAGCAAGCTGCATTTTTTTGATGAAGATGGTCAAGCTGTGGGTCGGGAATAACCCAATACACTGCCGATAGCTTTTCAAGCACGCGTTGCGGTTTCAACTCCTGAACCGCAACGTGTTTTGTTTGAGGTTATGTGCAGCTTAGTAACTGCATTCGCCTGCCCCGGCTGGTTTATTGTCAAAAACACTTGGAACCTGTGGCAATCCACAAGCCTACAGGATCATACTGTGTTTGTGTCCGTCACATCCAATTGACCCTTGTGTGATTTGAAAAGTCGGTGAAGCGACTTTGATTTTTAGGATGGCTATTGAATTAAAGGCGGACAGGATGTTGGCTACATCTTGTTGAATTTGCTCGAAACGAGAGAAGAGAGACATGGCGAAAAACGTGTGTGAGGTCCTGCTGGACATTTTGTCGGATGCAGGTGGTTGCCAGATCTTTGGCGTGGTTGGCGATGCGCTCAACCCGTTTCTCGAAGCCATGCGCGGGGACGACCGTTTTGAATGGAAGGGTTTGCGGCATGAAGAAAACGCAGCCTACGCGGCTTATGCGCAGTCGCATCTGACCGGTGGTATCGGCATTTGTGCCGGCACGGTTGGTCCCGGTGCTTTGCATCTGATTAACGGGCTCTACAATGCCAAACGCGAAGGCGCGGGCGTGGTGGCGATCACTGGCCAAGTCGCCCATCGCGAGCGCGGCACTGGCTATCATCAGGAAGTGAACCTGGAAAAGGCATTTGATGATGTGTGCGACTATCAGGCGGTGATCCACACGCCGGATCAGATGCCGCGTCTTGCCCAGATCGCCGTGCAACGTGCGCTCATCAACCGCGAGGTGGTGCGGATTGAACTGCCCATCGATGTATCCGAACAAAAGGTGCCCAGCCTGCACCAGTTCCACCCGCTTTTGAAACAGCCCTCTACCCTGATCCCACCCGAAGCTGAGATTGCCCGTGCTGCGCAGATCATAAACGCAGGCAAGAAGGTGGCGCTTTTTGCCGGTGTAGGTTGCCGCGAGGCCAAAGATCAGGTTTTGGCCCTTTCGCAAAAGCTCAACGCTCCGCTTGCGCATACGTTGAAGGGCAAGGACATCTTCGACTACGATGACCCGAATGTGGTTGGTATGACTGGTCTCATCGGCAACCCCGGTGGTTATTATGCGGTACGCGATTGCGATGTGCTTGTGATGCTGGGCACCGACTTTCCCTATGAATGGTTCCTGCCAGAAGCGGCCAAGATCGTGCAGATCGACCGCAGCGTTGAAAATCTGGGTCGCCGTGCGCCTATCGCATCGGGCTTGTTGGGGGATGTCGGTGCAACGCTGGACCGGCTGCTGCCTCAAATAGCCGAAAAAGAAGACCGAAGCTTCGCTGATCATCAGGTCAAACTGTGCAACAAGTGGCTGGCGCAACAGGACAAAGAGGCCAGCCTTGAACGTGCCAGCGAACCGCTGCACCCGCAGTTATTCGCCCGCGAGATATCCAATCAGGCCGCAGAAGATGCGGTTTTTGCGATGGACATAGGTGAATGCACTGTCTGGGTGGCGCGGCAGACCCGAATGAAGGGTGGGCGGCGTATGGTGGGATCATTCAACCATTCCTCTCTGGGCTCTGGCTTGCCTTCGGCGCTCGGCGCGGCTGCGCTGGATCCCTCGCGTGAGGTCTGGACGTTCTGTGGCGACGGCGGCTTTGGTATGTCCATGCAGGATTTCGTGACCGCCGTGCGCTACCACTGGCCGATCAAGGTGATTGTGTTCAACAACCAGACACTGGGTTTCGTGAAGATGGAGATGGAGGTCGCGGGCTATGCTGTGAACCCTATGGCAACGGATCTGGTGAACCCGGATTTTGCCGAATACGCCAAGGTCTGCGGTGGTGATGGCGTGCGCGTGGAACATGCCGCTGACATCAAAGAAGCCGTGGCACAGGCCAAAGCCAGCACCAAGCCGTTCATCATCGACGCCATGGTCACGCCGGGTGAGTTGGTCATGCCACCTCATGTGGACACAAAGATGGCCTGGGGATTTGGCATATCCAAACTGAAAGAGGGCATCCTTCTGGCCAAGGGCGACCACGCGCAGTGGGACAACTGGGTCAAAGAACTCAAGGCGCAGCTTTAGTGCAGGTGCCAATCCAAGCTAGTAACCGGAGATCGGACGCATGATTGTACGCAATATATACTACGCGGTGGCCTTTTTTGGTCTACCATTGACCTTGTTGCTTGGCTGGTTCTGGACCCCAGCGCTGTGGCTGTTGGTGATCGTGCTGCCCTATATCGCGATCGGGGCTTATGACCTGATGACGACCAAACACAATGTGCTTAATAACTATCCGGTTCTGGGCCATTTTCGTTACATGCTGGAATTCGTCAGCCCAGAAATACGCCAGTATTTTGTTGAAACAAACGAAAGCGGACGGCCCTTCAACCGGATTACGCGCAGTCTGGTCTATGCCCGTGCCAAGGGTCAACAGGATACACAGGCGTTTGGCACCCAGTACGACATCACGCAGGTGGGCTATCACCGCACCAATCATTCGTTGGTGCCGAAAGAGGTGGGGGAAAGCGAGAAGCGTGTTACGCTGGGTGGTCCTCTATGCTCTCAGCCTTACGATGCGTCGCGCCTGAACGTTTCAGCGATGAGCTTCGGAGCGTTGAGCCATACCGCGATCCGGGCTTTGAATGGTGGGGCCAAGGACGGTGGCTTTGCCCACAACACCGGTGAAGGAGGGATAAGCCCGCATCATCTGGCGGAAGGCGGTGATCTCATTTGGCAGATCGGTACCGGCTATTTCGGCTGTCGCACCCCCGAAGGTGGGTTCGACAAGGACAAGTTTGCCGAAAGAGCCGGAAAGGACGTGGTCAAGGCCATTGAGATCAAGCTGAGCCAGGGCGCAAAACCCGCTCATGGCGGCGTGCTGCCTGCGGTTAAGGTTGATGAAGAAATCGCTGAAATTCGCGGTGTTGAACCCCATAGAGACGTGATCTCACCTCCTGCACATGCGGCCTTTGAGACCCCCACCGGGCTGATGGAGTTTGTGCAACATCTGCGTGAGATGTCGGACGGCAAGCCAGTGGGTTTCAAGCTGTGCATCGGTAAACGGTCCGAGTTCATGAGTATCTGCAAGGCAATGCTGGATACCGGGATTTTGCCCGATTTCATTACCGTGGATGGAGCTGAGGGTGGTACCGGTGCTGCACCAGTGGAATACTCCAACAGGCTGGGGATGCCCCTGAACGAAGGGTTGATCTTTGTCGACAATTGCTTGCGTGGCATCGGCGTGCGCGACAAGGTCCGCATCATTTGTTCGGGCAAGGTGGCGACGGGCTATGACGTTGTCGAGAAACTCGCCTTGGGCGCTGATATGTGCAACTCAGCCCGCGCGATGTTGTTTGCCGTGGGCTGCATCCAGTCGCTGCATTGCAACACCAACCGCTGTCCTACGGGCATCGCCACTCAGGATCAGGAACGCGCCAAGGCTGTGAATGTACCTCAAAAACGTCAGAGGGTGCATCGCTATCATGATGCGACGCTGGAAAGCTTCCGCGAAATTCTGGGTGCAATGGGCTATGAAAAGGTCACGGAGTTGCACCCTTCGGACATTCTGCGCCGCTCAACGGACGAAAAAGAGCTTACATACGCGGACCTTTATGAACGGCTTCCGGAAGGTGGGTTGCTGGCAGACAGTGTCCCTGCGGGATTTGCAAGCGATTGGGAGCGTGCATCGGCCCAACGGTTCTGAAGTACCGACGGCTCGATCATTGGCGTTTTACCACCCAAGCCTGTATGGAAATAGATCGAAGAATACGATTCTGATCAGGGGGGCCAAGGGCTTGCAGAGAACACTCATGTACCTCGCCGTCTTTGTCGGCGGCGCGCTTGGGTCCTTGCTGCGCGAAGTGCTGTCGCTTGAGATACCCGGTGTGCCCTTCGTGACTGCGACCTTCGGAATCAACATCGCGGCCTGTCTGTTCATCGGCTGGCTTTATGCGGTGCGGCACAGGGTTCATGCCCATGTCATCCACCTGGGCGCGGTTGGCTTTTGCGGCGGGTTGTCGACTTTTTCCTCGTTCGTGGCCGAGCTTGACCGGCTGCACCAAGCAGATGTCACCTATATGGTCGCAGCTCTGACCCTTGAGGTTGTTTTGGGCCTTGCCGCCGCTATCTTGGGTGAGGCGATCGGGCGCAAGTACCACGCCGGAGAGCACCCGGATGAGTGATCTCTATTTACACGCAGCATTTGCTCTTGGCGGCGGTCTGGGCGCAGTCGCACGGCACATGCTCAACCGCGTGATCACGCACGAACTACCGCTGTCGACGCTGATCGTGAATGTGGCAGGTTGTTTGCTGCTCGGGTTGTGGGTCGGTTATCTGGGCGATCCCCAGGTTCTGCCGGACGAGGAACGCCGCCTGGTGTTCGGCTTTTGCGGAGGGTTCACCACTTTTTCCAGCTTTGCCTACCAGTCTCTGCAACTGCACCGCGAGCGCACCATCCTTATGGCGGCAGGAAATATCCTTCTCAGCGTGGGTCTATGCTGGATTGCATTCTGGTTGGGCCTTCGTGCGATGCTCTGAGCCTTGCCGAAACCGGAGGCTTGAAATTTCGTTGCCCTTGGCTGAACGCAGCACGAGTATGCCAGGCCAGTGTCTGTCGCCCTAGATAATGGTGCCTTTTTGCGATGACGAAATTGGCAGCCTCGCCAACATGATCTGCCTAGGCAGATTGAAACGCGTATTAGGCGTTCATTTTTCGAAACGCGGTCGGGGTCTGGCCGAATTCCGCCTTGAATGCCCGTGTCATCGCACTGGCGTTATCATACCCGCAACGCCCGGCGATTTCCGCAATGGACTGTTCCGTATCCTCCGCCAGATTACGCGCAAGCGTTAGGCGTAGACGTCGGTACAATGCTTGCGGCGTTGTTTTCAGGTCCGCCCGGACGCGAGCCTCGATCCGTCTTTGCGAGCATCCAATGCGTCGTGCAACCTGAGCGATTGAAAGCGGCGTTTCAATATGCGCCTGCATCACGTCCAGTACCCGATTGACCAGTGTGTCTTTGGATTTCAACGGAAGAGCATAAGCGTCGCGCCCCTTACGGCCCATCAGCAGGTGCGCTACCTCCATGGACAAAAGCGGGCCATGATCCCGCTGAATGAGGGCAGAGGCCAAATCGAACGCCGCCATTGCCCCGGAACAGGTCAGCAGATTGCCATCAATCACAAATCGCTCCCGCACGGTATCGACGGCCGGGAAGCTTTCTTCGAACCGCGAAAGCTCGTCCCAATGAATGGTCGCTTGGCATTCATCGAGCAAACCGGCTCGTGCCAGAAGCCAGCTTCCGGTGTCCAATCCTGCGATCTGCTGGTGCCGTTTTGATGCGGCCAGAATTGCCCGCGCAGTCGACCGGGTATCGAGTTTCAGAAAGCCGTAAGATGGCATAACCACCAAAACATCTCCGCTCTGACCTTCGAGGGCGCAATCCGGGGTTACGCTTAGGCCGCTGGAACTGCGTACGGGCGCCCCATCAAGCGAACAGAACCTCCATGCATAGAGCGTTTGCCGTGACATGTTGTTCGCCGCCCGCAATGGTTCGACCATGTTCGCAAGACAATGGTTCGAGAACCCATTGAAAAGCAGAATATTGTAGTGCTGTGGCAAAAATTTCGAATCCTGCATGAAATGCGACCAAGTCTGCATGCCGAATACTTGGAGGATGACGTTCTTTGGGTCAACAACTGATCCAAGGGATGCGCGCTATGCAGTTTGGTTTGTCCGAAGAACAAGAGATGATCGTTTCGACCGTCCGCAGCTTTGTTGAAAACGAAATCTACCCGCATGAAGAGGCCGTCGAACGCAGCGGTACGGTCCCGCTGGAGCTGGGCAACGAAATCAAACAAAAATGCATCGATCTGGGTTTTTATGCCTGTAACTTCCCTGAAGAGGTCGGTGGCGCGGGCTTATCCCATCTGGATTTCACCCTTGTTGAGCGCGAGCTTGGCCGAGGCTCGATGGCACTGACGCATTTCTTTGGACGCCCTCAAAACATCCTGATGGCCTGCAACGAAGAGCAACGCGAACGCTATCTGCTGCCCGCCGTGCGCGGCGAAAAGATGGATGCTTTGGCGATGACCGAACCGGATGCCGGGTCGGATGTGCGCGGTATGAAATGTCAGGCGGCGCGCGATGGTGGTGACTGGGTTGTAAACGGTTCGAAACACTTCATCTCGGGCGCGGAACACGCGGATTTCTTCATCGTCTTTATCGCAACAGGCGTGGACGAGACCCCCAAGGGCCCCAAAAAGCGCATCACTACTTTCCTGGTGGATCGCGGCACCCCGGGCTTTGAAGTGCGCGAAGGGTACAACTCGGTAAGCCACAAGGGCTACAAGAACTATATCCTGTATTTCGATAATTGCCGTCTGCCGGATGCGCAGGTTCTGGGCGAAGTCGATGGTGGTTTTGCCGTGATGAACGAATGGCTCTACGCAACCCGCCTGACGGTTGCGGCGTTCTCGGTTGGGCGCGCGCGGCGCTGCTTTGACTATGCGCTGAACTATGCGGCCGAGCGCAAGCAGTTCGGCCAGCCTATCGGAAAGTTTCAGGGCATCGGCTTCCAGATCGCAGACATGATCACCGAGATCGACGCCGCCGACTGGCTGACCCTCGCCGCCGCCTGGCGGCTGGATCAGAACCTGCCATCGAACCGTGAAATTGCCTCGGCCAAGCTTTACGCCTCGGAAATGCTGGCGCGGGTGACGGATGTGACGCTGCAAATCTATGGTGGTATGGGCCTTATGGACGACTTCCCGATCGAACGGTTCTGGCGCGATGCGCGCGTTGAACGCATCTGGGACGGCACCAGTGAGATTCAGCGCCATATCATCAGTCGTGATCTTCTGCGTCCACTGGGCGCCTGACCATGAACAAAGACCTAACTCGGCTGCTGCGCCCCAAAACCATCGCTGTCATTGGCGGTGGTGCCTGGTGCCAGCAGGTCATTCTGCAATCCGAACGTATGGGCTATGCCGGGCAGATTTGGCCAGTGCATCCCAAAGCCAACGAGATCGCGGGACACAAGGTTTATGGCCACATCGAAGACCTGCCTGAAGCCCCGGATGCGGTGTTCATTGGCATCAACCGCCACGCCACGATTGAGGCGGTTCAGGTCCTCTCCAGCATGGGCGCGGGCGGGGCGGTCTGCTTCGCCTCGGGTTTTTCCGAAGCCGTCGCTGAAGATGATAGCGGCGGGGACTTGCAGGCGCAGCTGATCGCCGCAGCCGGTGAAATGCCCATTCTTGGCCCTAACTGCTATGGCTACATCAACGCGCTAGACGGAGCCCTGCTGTGGCCTGACCAGCACGGGGCGACGCCGGTGGACAAAGGCGTGGCGATCCTGACGCAAAGTTCGAACATCTCGATCAATCTGACCATGCAGAAACGCGGTTTGCCGATTGCCTATATGGTGGCCTGCGGAAATATGGCTCAGACCAGCCAGGCGCAGATTGCTGCGGCCCTGCTAGATGATCCACGCGTGACAGCCGTGGGCCTGCATATCGAAGGCTTCAAGGACATCCGCGAGTGGGAGGCGCTGGCCGTCAAGGGGCATGAAAAGGGCATCCCGCTTGTTGCCCTCAAGGTCGGTGCATCGGAACAGGCGCAGGCAGCGACTGTCTCTCATACGGCATCTTTGGCGGGCAGTGATGCAGGCGCGCAGGCGCTGTTGGACCGGCTTGGCATCCCGCGCCTGACTGCGCTTCCGGATTTCCTCGAAACGCTCAAACTTCTGCATTGCTACGGGCCGCTTCCCGGCGGCCGTATCGCTTCGATCAGCTGTTCCGGCGGGGAAGCAAGCCTGATTGCAGACATGACGGTTGGCACTGACCTGACTTTCCCAATGTTAAGCGATGATAAAAAGGTTCGCTTGCGAGACGCGCTCGGTCCGATGGTCGCGTTGAATAACCCGCTGGACTATCACACCTATATCTGGCGCGATGAAGAGGCGATGGCCCGGGCATGGTCAGGTATGACTGGCGCGGATATCGATTTGACGTTTTCTATTGTCGACTACCCGACCACCGATCCAACTGACTGGGCCAGCGCGACCCGAGCGGCTTTGAAGGTGCGCGCTGACACTGGAGCGCGTTTTGCTGTTGTCGCTACATTGCCAGAACTGCTGCCGGAGGATGTCGCGCAAGACTTGATGGCTGGCGGAGTGGTGCCATTTATGGGCTTGCGCGAAGCGCTGGCCGCAACACGCGCAGCGGGTCAGATCTGTGCGCCTTGTGTACAGCCTGTTTTGCTGCCGGGCTGTGCCGAGGTGTCCCGAACCCTGACCGAAGGTGAGTCGAAACAGGCGCTGGCCAAGTTTGGTTTACGTATCCCGCAAAACCGTTCGGTCAGAGGTAGGGAAGAGGCCCGCGCGGCGGCTCAGGACATGAACGGCCCCTTTGCTGTAAAAGGCGTGGGGCTTGCTCACAAATCAGAACACGCCGCCGTTCGGTTGGGCATTCAGGCGGAAGATGTTGCCGCTGTTGCCGCTGAAATCGGCACGGAAATCATTCTGATAGAAGAGATGATCACCGGCACTGTCGCCGAACTTTTAATTGGCGTCTTTCGGGACCCAGCGCATGGATTTGTGCTGACATTGGGGGCAGGGGGCGTGTTGACCGAACTGCTGCGCGATACGGTTTCGTTGTTGGTGCCCAGCTCTCCTGCGGAGATCCGCAGCGCCCTTGGCACATTGAAGATAGCACCCTTGCTAGAAGGCTATCGCGGTCAACCTGCGGCTGATATGGATGCGATCATTGCCGCAGTCCAGGCCGTACAGGCCTATGTCACGCAAAATGCCGACGCGCTTGGCGAGGTCGAAATTAACCCGCTTCTGTGCACGCCTGAAAAGGCGGTTGCTGTGGATGCTTTGATAAGAAAGGCCTGAGAATTGGACCCGATCAAAACCCGACGTGATGGAACGATCCTTGAAGTGACGCTAGACCGACCCAAGGCCAATGCCATCGATCTGGCCACCAGCCGCAGAATGGGTGAGGTTTTTGCCGAGTTCCGCGATGACCCGGACCTGCGCGTGGCCATTCTGACCGGCGCGGGCGAGAAATTCTTTTGCCCCGGCTGGGATCTGAAAGCTGCTGCTGATGGTGACGCGGTGGACGGAGATTATGGCGTTGGCGGGTTTGGAGGTCTGCAAGAGCTGCGCGACCTGAACAAGCCTGTGATCGCAGCCGTAAACGGCATCGCGTGCGGGGGCGGGCTAGAGCTGGCCCTGTCAGCGGACATGATCCTTGCCGCTGATCACGCCACTTTTGCTTTGCCGGAAATCCGATCAGGCACTGTGGCTGATGCAGCCAGTGTCAAGCTGCCAAAACGCATTCCCTATCACATCGCCATGGAACTGCTTTTGACCGGGCGCTGGTTCGATGCTGAAGAAGCTAATCGCTGGGGTTTGGTGAATGAGATTGTCACCGCAGATCAACTTATGGACCGCGCGTCGGAACTGGCGCGTTTGTTGGCGTCGGGACCGCCCCTGGTTTACGCCGCAATCAAAGAGATCGTGCGCGATGCGGAAGATTCCAAGTTCCAGGATGCGATGAACCATATCACCAAACGTCAGCTGCGCACTGTGGACGTACTCTATGCCAGTGAAGATCAACTGGAAGGTGCCCGCGCCTTTGCCGAAAAACGTGATCCGGTGTGGAAAGGGAAATAAACAAACCCGGCGATCAGTAGGTGAATTTGCCATTTACTGATCCACGCTGCGGGTGCACATTAAGTTATGCCTTATTTCGAGCGTAAACCCTACGAAAACCCGTCGCGCGTAATTAGCTCTGTTGCATCGCAGCCGGACACGCAACCGATTTCGGATATCGCGCGCCGCGTGCTTGAGACAGAGCGCGGCAACCAAAAACACCTCAAAGGGCCTTTTACCTGTCGCAAGATCTGCCATCCCGGCGGTACGGCCACAATCTTGTTGTCCTTTGCTGCGGCTGAAGGTGACGAGCCGGTTGAAATGCAGTTCGAACCTGGTGATCTGACCAATCCGAATGGGGATATTCTGCCTGCGAACCGCGTCAACGTTATTCCGCCCCAGATTCGATTGGCCGCAGGTGAGGCCACAGATGTAGCGGTAGTTGTCACTGTACCGGACCTGACGGAACCGGGCGCTTATCATGGTCGGATCGCCTGCACCGGGACCGAGCAGACTTCGATCGTTGTGGTGTTTGAGGTTGCAGGTGCTCAGACCTGACGGGTCACGAGGTAATCCATGAACTGCGCGAGAAATGCACGCGGGGTGTCTTGGGTGCCTGCAAATACCTGCGCAAATTCCTGACGGGCGGAAGCAAGAAGATCGTTGGCCGCATCTTGCGCAAATCGGATGCTGCCATAGTGATCCATACGCTCAAGCACCCATTCAACATCTTGACTTGAGCGATTTTCGCGCGGGTTTGATAGCAGTTCGGCCAATCGCTTCTGTTCCGGCTCATCTGCGTGCAGACCAAGTTGCCCCAACATCAGCGTACGCTTGCCCTCATAGATGTCGCCGCCAATTTCCTTGCCGTATTTATCTTGCGAACCAACAAGGTTGAGAACGTCATCCTGAATTTGAAACGCCGCGCCCAGAAAGAAACCGAACGCGTTGAAGTCATCCAAATTCAGTGTGCCCGAGGCGACATCCTGCGGCCGTGCAATCAATGCGCCGATCCGCATGGGGTGAATGAAACTGTACCAGCAGGTCTTTTTGAGACACATCCGCAGATAGTCCGAGGCGCCCACGTTTAGCCGATTGTCCCGTATCCAACCCAGCTCCAACGCCTGACCTTCGATGGACTGCTGTAGCAGATGGTCGAACTCGTCCACGACACGCATCCCGGTTTCCAGTCCAAGCGACCCCAGATTTTGCCGCAACAGCCGCAGGGCCAGCGCCTGCATCCCGTCGCCTGTATTTATGGCCAAAGGGATCCCAAGCCGCTGGTGCATACATGCACGCCCACGCCTGAAATCGCTTTGGTCTTCGATATCATCGTGGATCAGAAAGGCATTGTGCAAAAGCTCCAGCACAGCTGCGGACACTCGTGCTTCCTCGGTGTTGCCGCCAAAGGCTTCGCATGTGGCCAGCAATAGCGCGGGCCGTAGTCCTTTGCCTGATGTTTCGATGTAATCCCGTATCGGACCATACAGGTAAGCCTGGGGTTCACCCGTTGGCAAAAGCCCCAACAGAGTTTCGCGCGCGCGATCCCCGTAAGAGGTCAGCTGTTTCAGAAACTCCTGCTGTGCCGCAGGGTCCAGATGCGCGGTTCCGGGTTTCAAAGGTTAACCCTTCTGCGTGATGATCACGCGAGGTTTGCTGCTCTGCGCGCTGGCGGGGGCAAACCCGGTTCCAGCAGAGGCAAAGGGTGCATCCGTTATCGGCAGGGCTCTGGACAGCACATCAGACTGACCGCTGTCCCGGCCCAGATCATAGGCCACATCTTCGGCAACCTCATCTCCGGGTATCGGAAGATCTGCCGTTGGTTCATAGCTGGCCATCAGATCAAACAGTTCTTTTGGCGGGCAAATCATGCGCAGCGCTTCGGCAATGGCCGGGTCTTCGATGATACCGCCGGGTTTTGAATACTCTGCAGCCGGTTCACCGATGGCTGCCAATGGCCCGTCACCACCGCGATCAATCCCTGCGGTGTCTTGGCCCATTTTCAGTGCAGCTTCGACCGCGACAGCAAACCTGTTGTCCCACGGCAGACCCGCTTGATAACGCGCGTAGTCATAGGCGCGCAGCGGTTTCAGGATATCAGGCTCGTGCAGGTCCCAGATCTGGCAGGGCTCGGCATCCGATCCGCTGCGTTGCAGGATCGCGTTGACTGCCCGGCGCGCGGCCTCATTCGCCCCTTCCATTGTGGCAAGGTCAGTAAAGGTGCGCACATAGTCGGATGCCAGAAAGAAATTCGGGATCAGCGTGGCCGCATCTGGCCGCAATCGCCAACTGTTGATGCGGTTGACAAGCAGAGGTTCCACATTGCTTTGGCGTTTGGGATCTTCGGGGTCCTGCACGATGTCGGGATCAAGGAACCAGTAGTGCATATCCTCATCCCGCAGCAGAGTCTCGCCATCCACGTTGAGACTGCGTTTGAGCTGCTCCCAAACTTCTTTTGCAATCTCTTCCCGGGTGCAATTGCGCGCGGTCTTTCCGTTCAAGCCCGGCTTGTCCCATTCCGAAATATCAATTGAAAGCAGGCCTTTGGTTTTGCCTTCAGCCCAGTTGTCAAAGTTGATCCCCGGCCAAAACTGTTTTTGCGACACGGCGGTCAGAGCCCACGGGCTATCGATGAAGATCACATGCCCGTTTGTAAGTGTGACCTCTTTGGTCAGATAGAACTGAATACCGTTCATCCACTGAACGTCGTTTGCTAGCAGTGGCAGTTTGGCAAGCGCCGGATCGGCTGCCATCATCTCGGGCGTGAGAAGTGGCGCGATGCGCTCGATCGGCATGGCACTGATGAACCAGTCGCCTGTTACGTTCTGTTCTCTGCCATCCTGTTCAACCGTCGCACCGGTGATCCGCCCGTTTTGGCATTCGATGCCTGTTACCTTGGACTCGAAGTTGTAAACGACCCCCTTGCTTTTGAGGTAATCCAGCCAGGGCTGAATCCATACTAAGTTGGTCGGTCCGTTCAGCAACCTGTTGCAATGCGGCTCAGGCGTGGCAATGCCCAACTGCAGCTGCACGGCAATGTCGCCAACGGTCTTGGTGCTGGCAGTCGTGGCTTTAGCGGCCACCAGAGACCGTGTCAGGCCGATGGCAAGAAATTTCTGATACGCTTCCGAACGGTCTTCCGCCCCGATGAAATCCCACCATCCGATCCGTTCATATTCGTCGAACCGGCGTTCCTTGCAGGACGTCGCTATCCGCCACATGCAGGCAACGAAATGCTCGACATCCTCATATGCTATCTGGTCCCTTGGCGAGAGCGCGAAGGCAATTGTCTTGAACGCATCCGCCACGTCTTTGAGGGTGCGAGGAAATCGCTCGGGTACAATGATGCCGGGCTTGTCGAACTGACTGACCAGAACCTGAGTGGTCGGCACCAGATTATCAAAGCACGTGCCTTTGTCGTAATAAGGCGTACGGGCCATCGTGTCGGTAATATGTCGATAGAAGTTCGGGAAGAACCGGAACCCATGCTCGCCTGGCAACCATGGGCGTTTCACTCCGGGCGGATAGCTGGCCCCGTCCATCTCGGCCCAATTCTCCAGCGCTTTGATATGCTTTGCCTTCGAGCCGTGATCGCCTTCACCCTTCATCACAGGGATACTGCGTGCCTTGCCGCCGGGGATCATTTGGCGTTCGTGGATCTCAACCTCGAAACCGCGTTCGATCAGTTCGTGCGCGGCGCTCATGCCGGCCACGCCACCCCCAAGAATGACAACCTTTTCAGCCATCTGATGTTCCTTTCGCGGAATAGACGTCAAAGCGCAGGGTTATGTCCGACAGGCTGGCTTCGCCAATGCCAAACCCCTGCACCCGATTCATCCAGCTGTAATGCAGGTTCGAGGTCAGGTAGCGCGACGCCACCCGTACAGGGGCCGACGCAGGCAGGTTCCCCTTCAACAGTGCGGCATAACCATCGGGGCCAAACTCACACATGCCGGTATCTTCAAACAGGATCGGAGCGCCGCCGTCCGCTGGCTTGATCAGCGCTTTGGCATGGAGAAGCCCCACGCCGTCAGGACGCACACGCATCCAGTCGCCTCCAACCGGTTCAATCACCCCATTCAAATGAGGGCCTTCGACCGTACCGCCTTCCTTGATGGCGAAATGCAACCAAACCCCGTCCGGCGTCTCGCCCGAAGGGTGGAAATCGCTGGCGAAGGGGACAACGAACTTGGCGATATGGTCCAAAAC
Source organism: Ruegeria sp. HKCCD7296 (assembly GCF_013110775.1). NCBI lineage: Bacteria > Pseudomonadati > Pseudomonadota > Alphaproteobacteria > Rhodobacterales > Roseobacteraceae > Ruegeria > Ruegeria sp. HKCCD7296. The sequence goes on along the minus strand of NZ_WVRF01000014.1, from coordinate 107,090 downwards.
CGGTGGTTGTGGCGCGGGGTTTGGCTTTTGCACCGGTGCTGTCTTGGGGGCAGTGTCCGGTCCTGGGTCATACTCATGGCCGCCAGACGTCAATACCGGACGCCAGCAAAGTGTCTTGTCCTGTGCTACCGAGGGAAGGGTTGCCGCAAAGCGCTGAAGCCCGGTTTTCTTATCATAGCTCAAAGGCCAGCCGCGAATGGCCCGCTCGGGGCCGCCATCCGGTGAACAGATCAGCCGCATTGTGTCATGAGGCGAAACGGATGGTCCAGCTTCTATCAAAGCTCGCTTGTCACCGGTTGCACTGATCGTTTCTGACCAGCGCAGGGTTACACCCCGGTCTGTAAACTCGCGCACAGCCAAGCCTCCGGTCAGCAGGTGAGGGTGCAGATGGCCTGTTCTTCCTTTATCCGCAGGCGGAATTTCTGTTGCACACGGAAGACATGCTCACCTTCCGACGAAGTCTGCAAGTACTTGACCGCGATTTCAGATGGCACCACGATTTCAACAGGTGCGCCTTGCAGCGACACAAGCGCTGCGTTATTCGCGGGCAGGGTGCCCGAACGCAGCAACGGACCATCCAGAAACGGCAGAATGCTGTCCCGCGGCAGCACCATCGAGTTTTCCAGCGGCGTCGTCACGGCCTGGAACAGGCCATTGCCCATCACACAGGCATAGGGGCCCAGATACCCGCGCGATTCCAGTTCATTGATACCCGCAACCACCGCTTCGAACACTTTGGTGCCGGTGTAGGTTGTCTTCTTTGCTGACGACGAACCAGAAGATGTCTCACCCGCTTCCAGCAAGCCTTCGTATTTGCCGCCGCCGCTGACGGTATAGATCGGTGGCAAAGAGGTGGGCGCGCTAGAGTTGGGTTTGGGACCTTGCCCGGTGCCCGGTTGGCCGTTGAAGATGATGTCGTCTTCGACCCGTGCCACAATCGCAGCCGCACGGCGGAACATGATCAACGCCGCGGACAGCTCGGGGTCGGCCATCTGCGCGCTTTTCAGATAGACGTTCACAGACACAGTGGTCAGGCGCGTGGTGTCAAAGTCGTTGACACCAAGGCGTTTTGCAGTGCCGTTTTCGTTGTCGACCAGTTCAAGCCGGTTCAGCGGGACCGATTGTGTATCAGCGGGGAGCGGCCCGTATAGTGGCAGAAAACTTGCGGCCACCCGCGCGCGGAGCGCCTCATCATGGACGGCTTTGTTCACGGCGTTCCACTGGGCGTCGCCCCAGTCCAATGCATCGGTCATGTCAAATCCCTCTTGGTTTTGCCGCCATATTTGGCGGTTCACTTGGTTTTGTTCAATTTTTTTTCGGTCAGTTGGTCCAGAAATTGTCTGGCCCGATCTTCCTGCACAATAGCCCCAATGCTGCGCGCCAGCGTTAGTGCCTGCACGGCTTCAGCCCTGGCTGCATCTATTTTCCCGCTTGCCGCGAAGGCCTTGGCTCGCACGCGGTGATATTCAGGCTTGTTTAGCGTTTCTCCGCGTTCCCAGCCGGGTGCGCAGACCGCCTCGAGCCGGTCCATCGCCCTATCGAGGTCACCATGATCGATCATTATTTCCGACAATACGATCTGATTCTGCGGGAAAGTGAAGTTGCCGCCTGATTTCGAAATCAGGTTCATGCGCGCTTCGATCTGTTCGGGCACATCAGCAAGGTCGCCTTTCCCGGCCTGTGCAAGACCCATATAGATGTCCTGCATGGCGTGCAGATACAGGAACCCTTCCTCATCTGCGATCTTGCGGGCTTCCTTCATCGTTACGTCCATCCTGTCCCACTCACCAGCGTAAGGCAGGAACATGCAGCAGGCACCCATGATATAGACCAGATTGGGCGCGTGGTTCAGCGCCCTGCTGACTTCAATGGACTTAAGACGCGCAGTTTCAGCTTTGTCGAACTTACCTTGCTGCCATAGCAGGCATCCTTGAATCGCCAACAGCGAAGCCATGGTCGAAGACTGCGTCATCGGCATCATCGCCATATCAAGTTCTGGCGATATCAGGGCAAAGGCCCGGTCAAGCTGACGCTCACATTCGGCGAACTCACCACGGAAGTAATGGGTGAAGCTCAGCGCGCGGGCGGTGAGAACGTTGGCAACCGGATCCCCGGTCATTCCAGCCATCGCATCCAGCGCCTGTCCCATCTCCATTGCGTGATTCATTTGGCCACCAACAAAGAAATTGGTCCAACGGCAGAAGGTTGCAGCGAAAAGCGTCTCTCCATCACCCAGAGACTGGGCAAGCTCCATGGCGCGCGCGGCTGTCTCTCCGACCTGATCAGCAGACCAGCCATAGATCGCCATGTAAGCGGGCAGAATGTTCATCTGAACGCGCAATTCGAACCCGTCACGTTCGGCAGTTGCGGGCATGGACCCGAGATTGCGCAGCGCCGCCCGAAAGGCTGAGATCGCGGGCAAGTTCGCGAGTCGGGACAGGGCTTGCTCGCCTGCGGTGAACCAGTGGGCGACAGCTTCGTCCTTTAAACCACCCAAATCGCAGTGATGCGCGATGGTGTCAGGGGCTGGGTTGCCAAAGGCCTTGTGCTTTTCAAGTAGGGCTTTGCCAATTTTCAGATGCAGTTTTTGACGATCGTCGCGTAGCAGAGAGTTATAGGCGGTATCCTGAACAAGCGCGTGGCTGAACGTATAGGTGGCGGACCCTTCGTCGCTGGTCGCCAACAGTACACCGGCCGCCATCAATTCCAGCAAGGCTTTGTCGACATCCATGCTGTCCTGGGCGACCGCGTCGATCATGCGTGCTGAAAAGCTGCGCCCGATGACTGATCCCAACTGCGCAACAGGTTTGGCGTTTTCCATTCTGTCAAGGCGTGACATCAACGAATCCTGCAGCGTGGATGGAACGCTCAGCGCATCCAGCACCTCGGCATTGATCGGCGCGTCGGCGGGTAGCTGATCCAGAACCGCCTTTGTTATTTCCTCAATGAACAGAGGAACCCCATCCGCTTTTTCAATGATCTGACGGATCAGAATAACTGGCAGACTAAAGGGCTCGGCCACACGGCGTACCAACTCGGATGCCTCTGTCCTTGCAAGCGGTGACAGATCGACGGTTGCCGCCTTGTCCAGGTAATGCTCTGGCGGCTCGTATTCAGGCCGGTGTGACAGAACCATAAGTACCGGGAAACCTGCCAGATTGGCAGCAAGTGTGTCCAGAAAATCCAATGTGGTGGCATCTGCCCAGTGAACATCTTCTATAACCAACAGCAACGTGCCGCGCCTGTCGCATATGCTGGCAAGGCTGCGCAGAAGCACATCCATGGATTTCCGCGCCTTTTTCAGCGGATCAGGTTCGGCGGGCGCGCCCGAGTCGACACCTGCCAAATCCAGCAGGACGGGCAAGTCCGTTTCGTTCACACGCGAGGCGGATTGAACAAAACCTGTTACCGCAGCCTGGATATTTTCGTCGGATTGGTCGCCTGACACACGTCGTAACTCGTTTATTATAGGGTGTAGAGGTAGACTGGTCAGGTGTGGCGTACATTGTAGGGTAAGCGGTTTGACCCCGACCGTTTCAGACAGCGACTTGATCAGTCTCGACTTGCCTATACCTGCCGCGCCGCCGACAAGTGCCATTCTGCCGGCCCCTTCCTGTGCTGCAGACCAAAGCTGAGTCAAAGTCGACAGGTCGTCGTGCCGTGCCACCAGTTTGACTGCAGATTGTCCGGTCCGGGCCTCAAATCGACTGGCAGATACGGTTTCCTTGAGCACGCAAAAGACTTTGCGCTGGTCTTCGAACCCTTTCAAATCATGGCTACCGCGCGGCTCGAATTCGAACGTTCCCTGTGTCAGCCGCATTGTTTCTGATGAGACGATCACCTCCCCAGGCTTAGCGAGCCCTTGCAACCGGGACGCAAGGTTCGCCGTCTCGCCAACCAAAAATTCCTCAGACCCAAGGCTTTTCGAGGACACGATGCCAACAACGACCATTCCGGTTGCGATTCCTGCACGCAGATTAAGTTTTTCACCGAATTTGTTGTCCAGGTTTTGAACAGCCTCAATGGTTTCCAAAACTGCCCTTACAGCCCGCTCAGCGTCGTCTTCCATTGCTTTGGGATACCCAAAATACACCATGATGCCATCGCCCTGACGATAGGCCAGATGACAGCCATGCTGTTTCAAGGTGCCGATGGCTGTATCCAAGTACAGATTCATGATCTGCATCAGGTCTTCGGGATCATAGCGCTGTGCAAGCTGCGTGGATCCGACGAGGTCGCAAAAGACCAGAGTCAGTTGCCTTCGTTCGGCCTCGGACTTTACTCCATCTCGGCTTGACGCGTCTTTGCTTTTGAGTTCCGCCTGAGCTTTGCGAAACCTTTTTCTTTCCCCAACGCTCAACCCAAGGTCGCGCAGTTCCGGGTCGGTCAGATCGTCCAAAAGCTGGTCGTCCACGCCTTCTTGCCGGAACATCGATAAATGATCCGTCAGACCGGCCAGATTTAGAACTTTGGAAATACGTTTTGCCTCAAGGACCCGCGTCATAGTCTTGCGATCCCGCCCATATTTTTCCCCTCATAGTCCCCACAGTTTATATTGTATTTGCATAGGCAAAAATAGAGAGGATTTTTTAGAAGGCGCTTGACGCAAGGGCAACTTCGTTAACGAGTTATCTTGTTTGAAGAAATCCTGTTGAAATTTCAACCCGCCTTTGCTGCCTTCAGTTGGGAATAGTGAGTCAGGGTATCAAAGCGATATTGGAAAGGGGGAATCCCGTTCCACAGGTTCGTTTTTGCTGCTCAGCTTGCCAATTGAAATCGGTTAAGAAATGAATTGCAGCAACCCAATGACAAAGAACGAGGCCGCGTGTTGAATTAGAACGCTACGAGGTACTCGACCCAAACAGCGTTCAAGGCCAACAGGATCGCTGATTGACAAATACCCGGCCCTCGCTCAATGCAGTAGGTATGATCACAAGTCTGAATTCACGGAGCGCGGCCCCAAAAATGCCCAATCTCACCCAGCTGGCCAAAAAACACGGTACCGACAAGGGACTGACGGATCTGGCTCATGGTTACACGCGGCTGTACGAGCTTCTGTTTCACCCGCTTCGGGACAAGCCTATTCGGTTGCTTGAAATGGGGTTGTTGCGCGGTGGCCCCGAGGTGCGGGGGCGTCGGGCAGACCGTGAAACGGATCGCGTTCCATCGGTTGATATGTGGCTGGAATATTTCGAACATGCTCATGTCACGGGTCTGGATATCTCGGACTTTTCTTGGCGCAAGGGGCCTAGGTTTGATTTCGTCCAATGCGATATGGAAAAGCGTGAGAACATCAAAGCTGCAGCGGCCCAGTTTGAACAGCCCTTTGATGTGATCATCGACGACGCTTCGCACGCCTCGCATCATCAGCAATTCGCGCTTTTGGAGATGTGGCCAAAACTCAAGGATGGTGGGATTTACATTATCGAGGACCTCCACTGGCAACCGGGCACGTTTGAGAACCCGGATTTTCCCAAGACGGGAGATCTATTCCATGACTTCCAACGTACCCGTAGGTTTGCGCACTCTGATCAGGAGATCGAGCGCGATCTGAACGCTCTTGCGGATGAAATCGGGTTCGCCTTCGTCTTCCCCGACAAGTTCAAGCGACGCGGCGCACCCAAAATCCTAGCGATGCAAAAAGTACTTGGTCAATATGATTGATAGCCTATCGCTCTCGATACCTTTCGGCCCATTTTTGCGTTCAAGTTATGACCCGCAGGATTGTGTCGGATGACCAGCGACAAAAAAATGGCTGTCGTGCTGTGCACGGACGAAAACCAGATTTGGCAGGCGGCCTATGCGTTGGTGCGATCATTCTTGCTCGACACGACCAACGAGATTCAGCATTACCTTTATGTCTCGGCTCAGGTAGATCCGCGGTTGGAAACTCTGTTTTCAAGATATTTCAGGATCGTCTATTGTTTGGACGATATTGTCCCGCCCGAAAAATTCAAGTCGCATGGTTACGTGTCCCAGGCGACTTTGCTCAGGCTAAAAGCACTAGGCGATCTGTCTCATTTGCACGAATTTGTACTGTATCTTGATAATGACATCGTGCAACGTTGGGGGTCGCCGTCAGACCTGATGCAGTTGCAGGGTTTTGAACAGCCCATTGCGGCCGTGGCCGATAACACCCGCTGGACGCAGGGCCGGTTCTGGAAAAACGCAGACTTCAATTTATTACCTGCAGGCGCGCAGCAAAAGTACTTCAATGCCGGTATGCTGTTCGTCAACAGCAGGGCTTTGATTGCGGAAAACATCTTTGAAAAGGCGCTTGGCGCGTTGACTGGTGCGAGTGATCCTCTGCCCTTGGCCGACCAAAGCGCACTTAACATTGCTGTGGACGGAAACTGGCTAGAGTTGTCGCCATCGTGGAATTGGCAGCACTCATACCTGCCGGGCAAGATCATAGCTTTGCTGAACCCCCGTTACGTTCACTTTACAGGACCAGTCAAACCCTGGGCCAACACGACCCGCGAAATAGAAGAGATCTATACCCTGTCCCTTTTGGCTTTTCTAAAGCACTTCGGACTTGATGATGTGCATAATGAAATCGCGGCTGAGAATTTTCCGAAGAAACGTCTGACGCACTACATGAAAAGAACGCATGGCATTTCGGAGAAAACGTTGTCCAGATACGACAAAAGCTTGCCCTACTTTTCAGACGGCACATTTGCAGACCGCCAATCCGGCATTCTTGCTTTTGGGGCGGATGCCGAAAGGCAGGACTACCCGTTTCCTGAACTGTTTAACTTCCTTGGATTGAATCCAGATTGAGCCCTAAGGTCTGTTGGCGTGTGTCGGTCCCGCCGGGGTGGCGGAACCGGATCTATGTCAGGCCGTAGAACCCTTGAGTCGAATGGCCGTGCCCAAGCTGCCTGCGCAGACACCGACCACGACGGCGATGACAAGCTCTAAACCTTCGACTTGCGCGAATTGAAAGCCAGCAAACACCAGCGTTTCGAATATACCGACTGCGCCACCCAATGCCGCGCCCAGCCACAGCTTGCGGGTCATCATGCCAAGGGCCAGCCCCAGAATGCCGGGCAGGCTTAGGATGTTGCCGCCTATCGTTCCCAGTATCTCTAGCATCTCCGCTCCCCCTTCAATTCGAGCTGTTGTTCAGGAAGTCACGGATATCGTCGCCAGATGCGGTCGCATGTTCTTCCAGAACTTCGCCTTCAAGTCCCGCGGTCACATTCTCATATGTTTCCAGGTAGTTCGGCGGCAGGCTGTGCGCGATACCCTGGTGGCAATCGATACAGGTCATGCCTGTGTCGATAGCGCGCTGGTGTTCCGACGCGGCGCGGGTTTCCTGAATGGTAAAGTCCATATAGTCGAAGTTGTGACAGTTGCGGCATTCGCGGCTGTCGGACGCTTTCATCTTTTTCCACACCGCCGAGGCCATTGCCAGCCGGTGATCCTCGTATTTCTCGGGCGTGCTGATGGTTCCGGCAAGCTCGTGATAGACGTCTTTCACGGCCATGATCTTGGCTTTGATCTTGTGGTTCCACTCATCCGGAACGTGGCAATCGGAACAGATCGCACGCACACCGGAATGGTTGTTGTAGTGGATCGTCTCGCGGTATTCGCCCAGATTCGTTTCCATGGTGTGGCACGAAACACAAAACTCTTCTGTATTGGTCAATTCCAGGGTCCAGTGAAACCCACCCCAGAACAGGATACCGGCCAGAAATCCTGCAAGGATCAGAAAGCCCGAGCTGAACATTACCGCCGGTGTCCAGATCGCGTTCCACAGTCGACCTAAAAAGCCGCGTTTTTCGGGGGAGTCTGCCATGTCGCTGCTCCTTTCAGTCTTGAGTTGAATCAGTTGCCAGTTGAGGGCTGGAACACGTTATCGACCAGCGGCGGCGCGTCCGCTTGCGGAACGTGGCACTGATTGCAGAAATACCGGGTTCCTGCGATGCGATCCAACTCGCGGCCTTCGCGGTCCAGATAGTGGGTCATCGAAAGGGTCGGTGCATTTCTCTCGCCAGCTTTGGACCAGTCATGGCAGGACAGGCACTGATTGGTGCGCACATCGATCTGATATTGTTCGATCGAGTGTGGGATCAGCGGCGGCTGCTGGCGATAATTGCGCTGCATCCGTCCTTCTACATTTTTGTGGATTTGATCCAGCGGGATCGGTTCGTCCACGTCCGCGCCTCGCAGGGTTTCAACTTGTACGGATTGCGCGAGGGCCCATCCGCTCAGCAACAATACGGGTAGAAGGGCAATTCCGCCTGTAACGATTGATCTTTTCATCTTGGCACTCCCCTAGATAGGTCTGGCAGCGCGCGGTTCAGGCGCGGCAACTGGATCGGAAGGTTGAACGACGTGGTCGTCAAACCGGTGAGTAAAGTTAAAAACGTCGACTGCGCAGACATCGATGCAACGTCCGCAGTTTGTGCAGTCGGGTGACAGGATCAGTGGCGTGTGTCCCGACTTGCCTTTCAGCGCGGGTGAGATCACCTGATTTTCCGGACAGACCGCATAGCAATCCATGCAGTCGTCACAGGCGGCGCGATTGGTGGCGCTTACACGTAGCAGGCTTTTTGACCCGATCAGGCCATAGAACGCACCGACTGGACACAGATGACCACACCAGCCATGACGTGAGACAATCACGTCAAAGATAAAGATCGCGGCAATCATGGCCCAAACAAAACCCATGCCGAAAACCAGTCCGCGATGGAGCATGGTGATCGGATTTACCAGCTCCCACGCGATCACACCGCTCAGGCCCGACACAAGCAAGACAGTTGCCAGAACCCACAGGCGCGAACTGCGCTTGGGCTGCCAACCTTTGGGCAGATCCAGCTTGCGATGCAGCCAGTTCGCGGCATCCGTCACCGGGTTGATAGGGCAAACCCAGGAACAATAGACCCGACCGCCGATCAGCGCATAAACCGCCAAAACGATCAGCCCGCCGATCAGTGCCGTCACCTCAGGCAAATGACCCGCAACGAAGCTTTGCAACAGGATGAAAGGGTCTGTCAGGGGCAACACGCCCAGCGTCAGCGACCCCGCCAGGTTTCCTTCCACGATCCATATGCCGAACCACGGACCCAGCAGAAACAGAACCAGAAAGAACAGCTGACTTACGCGGCGCAATAACAGATAGCGATGTGCGCCGATCCAACCTTTGCTTTCGACTGCCTCGTGACCTACAGGCATATGCGTGCGGGCGCTCATTGTCCGACTCCGGGTAGTTCATATCCGGGGGCAAACCCGCCCGGAGAAACCAAGTTGTCGGTGCCAGGTCCTGGCAAACGGTCGGGCAAATCAATGATCCCTTCGACAACCGGCGCGCCCTTGGCAGCCTTTTCTTCCCAGCCTTTCCGGTAGTGTTCTGCCGAACTACCACGCGCCAGCCGCGTAGGCAGAACCTTGATGGCTGCTTCGGGTAGAACACAGCTTTTTTCGCACATGCCGCAGCCAGTGCAGCGATCGGAATGGACGGTCGGAATGAACAGCGCGTGATGACCGGATCGAGTATTATGCTCGGTCTCGAGCGTGATCGCTTCATCAATCACCGGACAAACGCGGTAACAGACATCGCAACGCAGGCCGAGGAAGTTCAGGCAGTTCTCTTGATCGACCAGCACCGCGACGCCCATTTTGGCATCGTCGATATTGTCCAACCCGGGGTCCAATGCCCCTGTTGGACATGCGGTCACACAAGGAATGTCGTCGCACATTTCGCAGGGAATATCCCGCGCGGTGAAAAACGGCGTTCCGGTTGCTACCGCATCCGATCCAAGTTCGGCCAGCTTCAGGGTGTCGTAGGGGCAATCCCGCACACACAGACCGCAGCGGATGCAGGCCGACAGAAACTCCTTTTCCGGCAATGCGCCGGGCGGGCGCAAAGCCTCGGCTGGCAGCGCGCGGGCGTCGCGGGCCAGATAGGCCAGCACCGACCCGGCGACAACGCAGCCGCCCGCCGCGCGGGCCGAGTCCTGCAGGAACCGGCGCCGTTGCGGCGAAAGGGGTGTGTCGACAAGAGGCATGGGAATTACCCGTACAATCCTTGCTGGTTACGCGCGCTCGACCTTGCAGGCGCACTTCTTGAAGTCGGTCTCTTTCGAAAGCGGGCAGGTCGCGTCCAGCGTCAGTTTGTTGGTTAACTGATGCTCGTCGAACCAGGGCATGAAGACCAAACCACGCGGCACCTTGTTCCGGCCTCGGGTCTCCACTCGGCTGGTGACTTCCCCGCGACGGGTGGACAGGACAATCTCTTGCCCGCGCCGCAAGCCGCGATCACGCGCGTCTTCTGGGTGCATGTACACCACAGCCGACGGATAAGCGCGGTGCAGTTCCGGAACCCGGCGAGTCATCGAGCCCGAGTGCCAGTGCTCCAGAACGCGGCCCGTTGACAGCCACAGATCGTACTCCTCATCGGGCACTTCGGCGGCAGGTTCGTACGGCGCAAAGATGATCTTGGCTTTACCGTCTTTGTGACCGTAGAACTTCACATCCGCGCCTTCGGGCACGTAGGGGTCATATCCTTCGCGGAAGCGATAGAGCGTTTCCTTGCCATCCACGACCGGCCAACGCATGCCGCGTGCCTGATGATACATGTCGAACGGAGCAAGGTCATGCGCATGACCACGCCCGAAATCGGCATATTCCTCGAACAAACCTTTCTGGACGTAGTAACCGAAATGCTCGGCATCGTCGTTGTCGAAGCCTTCCGCAGTTTCGGACAGCGGGAATTGGTCAACCTTGCCGTTGGCGAACAGCACGTCATACATGGTCTTGCCGCGATGTTCGGGCATCTTGGCCAGCAGCTCTTCGCCCCAGACCTCTTCGACGGTGAAGCGTTTCGAAAACTCCATCAACTGCCACAGGTCGGATTTCGCTTCGCCCGGCGCCTTGACTTGTTGACGCCAGAATTGGGTGCGGCGTTCCGCGTTGCCATATGCACCTTCCTTCTCGACCCACATCGCGGTGGGCAAGATCAGGTCGGCAGACACCGCCGTAACTGTCGGATAAGGATCAGATACGGTGATGAAGTTTTCCGGATTGCGGTAACCGGGATAGCCTTCTTCGTTGATGTTGGGCGCAGCCTGCATGTTGTTGTTGCACTGAACCCAGTAAGCGTTCAGCTCACCATCTTTCAGTTTGCGGTGCTGCAACACGGCGTGGAAGCCGGGCTTTGGCGGGATGGTGCCAGCCGGAATGTTCCAAGCGGTTTCGCAAATTTCCCTGTGCTCATCATTCGCGACGACCATGTCGGCGGGCAGGCGATGGGCAAAGGTGCCGACCTCACGCGCGGTGCCACAGGCCGAGGGCTGACCGGTCAGCGAGAAGGGCGAGTTGCCGGGTTCCGATATCTTACCCACCAGCAGGTGCACGTTGTACATCAGAGAGTTCACCCAGGACCCGCGTGTGTGCTGGTTGAAGCCCATGGTCCACAGGCTCATGACCTTGCGTGTTGGGTCTGCATATTGCTGCGCCAGTTTTTCCAGCTTATCCGCAGGGACGCCGGACAGCTCGGAAGTGTACTCCAGCGTGTAGGGTGCGACAGCCTCGGCGTATTCCTCGAAACTGATGGTTTCCAGCTTGCCCGAGTTCGGGTTCGCGGCTTCCTGCTGCAACGCATTGGTTTCACGCAGGCCATAACCGATATCGGTTGCGGTCTTAGTGATATTGACGTGGTTACGCACGAAATACTCGTTCACCGCGCCATTCTGGATGATGTAGTTGGCGATATAATTCAGGATTGCCAGGTCTGTCTGTGGTTCGAACACCATTCCGTTGTCGGCCAGTTCGAACGAGCGATGCTCGAAGGTCGACAGTACATGCACTTCGCATCCCGGTTTTGTCAGGCGCGTATCCGTCAGGCGCGACCACAGGATCGGGTGCATCTCGGCCATGTTCGAACCCCACAGCACGAAGGTATCGGCGTGTTCCAGATCGTCATAGCACCCCATCGGCTCGTCGATGCCAAAGGTACGCATGAAACCCACAACAGCCGAGGCCATGCAATGGCGTGCATTGGGGTCGATATTATTTGACCGGAAGCCTGCTTTCATCATTTTGGCCGCAGCGTAACCTTCCCAGACGGTCCATTGGCCCGAGCCGAACATGCCGACGCTGGTCGGGCCTTTCTTGGCCAGGGCCTCTTTCCATTTGGCGGCCATGACATCAAAGGCTTCATCCCAGCTGACGGGCTCAAATTCACCGTTCTTGTCGTATTCGCCGTTGGTTTTGCGCAGCAGTGGGGTGGTCAGGCGATCCTTGCCGTACATGATCTTGGACAGGAAATAGCCTTTGATGCAGTTCAGACCCCGGTTCACGGGTGCGTCGGGGTCGCCTTGTGTGGCGACAACGCGGCCATCCTTGGTGCCAACCAGAACCGAGCATCCAGTGCCGCAGAAACGGCAAGCGGCCTTGTCCCAGCGAATATCGGGCGCATCGGCCTGCGCATTGGCCTGACCGGCGGCCATCGGAATGCCAGCGGCCGAGGCCGTTGCGGCAGCGGCGGATGCCTTTAGAAAAGTACGACGGGATTCAGAAACAGTCATTGCATGGGCCTCCTGCTGGTCGGTTGGCTTTGGGCATTTGATTGCGGAGATGTCTCCGCCGGATCTTCGAAATGGTGATATGTCAGCGACAAAGAGATCACGCCGGGGATCTGGTGCAGATCCATAATGGTGTCCGAGGCCAGCTTTTCAGCGGTATCCTCGACAACCACTACAAACCGGCCATCCTCGGCTTCGGCATGAAGCTCGACGCCTTGGGTTCCAGTCATTGCCGCACGCGCGGCGTCGGTGTGATCTGGGGCGATGTGGACGAGACAGCCACAGATATTCATTAGGTCACCTCCGGGTGTTGTGGGGTGGGGCGGTGCATCGAGATGGCCCCGGCGGGGCAGGCAGCAGAGCAGCTTCCGCAACCGATACAGACTTCGGTATCAAGCGCAGGCTCCGCCCGTCCGCCCAGTTGCAGACGAAAGCGGATGGCGTCTTGCTCGCAATTGTCCTGGCATACGCGGCAGCTGACCCCGTTCATTGACAGGCAGCTTGCCGCATCAACTTGTGCACGCCACGGCCATTGGGCCACACGTTCGGGCAACAGCGCAAGTGTTGGGCACGCTTGGGCGCAGTCTCCACATAGGGTGCAACCATCTGCGGAAAAGTCGAGAGTGGGAAAACCACCGTCATCGAATGTGATGACGTTTTCGGGGCAAGCCGAGGCGCAATCCTCGCAGCGTGTGCACAGATCTGCAAAGTCCGAAACGGCCGCGCCCGGCGGGCGGATCGCATCGCGATCTTCCCTAAGTATGCGCGCGCTGAGAAAAGCGCGTCTACTCGTCATCTGGCTCATGGCTGGTGACTCGAATGTGGACATTTTTTGTTCGCGTGTTTGTTTTGATAACCGCCAAGTCGCGAATCTGACTTGATCCAAGTCATATTCGTTCAGAAATTTTATTGATCACTTTGACACTTTGGCGGCTTTCTTAGGCGTTCAATTCAATCCGGGTGCCGGGAAACCGTTGAACAATTTCCTCTGCGTGACTGTCTGGGGCGGCGCATATGGCGGTTGAAAGCCCATCTGCTAGGCTTGCGTTCGGTGCTGAAACCGAAACTGTTCTGTTGCGGCGCACTGGCCCTGCAGAGGTGAGGATATGTCCAAGCCCGTGACCTAGCTGTGTGCCCAAGGATGACGACGTAGCAACGGCGCGGTTCCGCAACGCAATGCGTTTCAACACCCTTTGATCCGGTTTGGCCAACCCAACTTTCCAAGGCGTTCCATCGCTTCGCGTGCCCAAAGCGGCGACCTCTCCCATGTTTACCAGAACATCTCGCAAGCCAAAGTCGCGTAGCAGAGCAGCGATGCGATCGGTGATGGCACCCTGCGCGATGCCGTTCAACGTCAAGGCCGATTGGCCCGGATCCGGAAGGCGCACATTAGACGCGTCAAAAGACACTTTTTCCCAACCAACCAGGCGTTGAGCCTCAATCAAGTCTTTGGGGCGAGCCCCGTTCGCCAAACCCAACCACATCGGTTGAATACTTGGATCGAACGCACCTTTCGAAGCTTGGTGCAGGGCTGTGCACAAGCTCAACACATTCAACAATTCCTGAGCCGGAGCAGTAAGTACACCGTCCCGGTTCAACCGGCTCAGCTGCGAGTCTGGGCGGTACAAGCTAAAGATGTCTTCCAGTCGGGAAATTTCCGCTTCAACAGCAGCAATGATCGGTGCGGCATCCGTGTTCGACAAACCAACCAGCCGCAAACTTGCAGCAGCACCCAACGCCGTTCCATTCCATCGCGCGTCCGAGGCCCATGCCGGGTTCGCCGCCGCGCACGCGGCTGAGATAAACAGAAATCGACGGCGGGATAGGGCGGTCATACAGGGGTCTCCAACGACAGATCAAGATCAACAGGGCCGAGCACTTCTGCATCGGGGATGTCTGGAAGGGGCATCGCCGTCCCGCCGTAAGTGTCAACAAATGTCTGAGCGTCAGTGGGATTGGCAAACGGCACCACCTCGCGCGCGCCCATGCCCCCGGCCACATTGCCGCCGACGACAAAGGTCGCGTCATTTGCGGCGATCCAGTTGGATATCCCCGGCTGGCGCCAACTTGGCGCAATTCCCATATCGCTGACATAAACGGCCGTGATTTTCGCGTCACGTTCCGGACTTTTGAGATATGCCACCATGTCCCGCACTTGCGCAAAGAACAGTGGGGCTGGGTAGCCTTCCAGGTGAATCTGTCCCTTGGGTCCGCCATGCTCGGCGATGTTCATCTGGCAGAAGAAACTCAGCGCATCTGGGGTCAGATCGACCGGATCGGGGGCTTCGGCGACCTCTTCCTTGCAAGCCGCCAGCGCGACCAGCGCGATCAGCGCGAGACGTTTCATGGTTCAACCCTCCGGAATGCAAGCCGGGCGAGGGCGAAGGCCAACACGGGCCAGATCAGCAGAGACGCAGGCGCGGCCCAGACGGGAAGGGCTTGCGCAGCCCCGGTCATGCCGGATGCCATGGCCACGCCTTCGGTCGCGGCGATGTTCCACAGTCGGAATGCGTCGGCCGGGTTGGCCACCATCACCCATGGAAAGACGGATTGGGTGAAGGTGCCGCCCTTGTCCATGACGACGGCCCCCAACAGGCCCAGATCATAGAGGACGACAAAAACCAGCCAGAGCCCGGCCGACAAACCCGCCGCCGCCGTGGCCCCCTTTGCCAGGGCAGACAGAAGGTATCCCAGCGCCAAAAACACGGCGCCCAACAGGATCGAAGTGAGGATGAGGCGCGCCAGTGCCATTAGGCTTTCGGGCCCTGCGCCGCCAAAGAACGCGGCCACCGCGCCTGCGGTGCCGAAGCCGACGGCCATGGCAAAGGCCAGCGCCGCCAGATGGGCGGTGAACTTACCCAACAGGATTTCCCCGCGACCCGCCGGGTAGGACAACAGCAGCGACAGGCTGCCCCGATCCAAGTCGCCTGCAATCGCGTCGAACGAGATCATTAGGGCCAGCAAGGGCGCAAGATAGACCGACAAGGTGGTCATCGACGCGACCGAGACGGTCAGCATGTCCACGCCCAGTGTGCCGGTTGGTGCGCTGCCCGCAAATGTAAGGGCTAAAGCGAACAGCACCATGATCAATGTCGCAACCAGCAGCCAGCGGTTGCGGCTCAGGATCAGCATTTCGGTGCGGGTGACGGCGAGGAAGCGGGTCATTTCAATTCCTCCTGTGCGTAATGGCGATAGAGGTCTTCCAGTTTCGGCGGTGTCATCTCGACATCCGCCACCGCGTCGCCCATGCCAGCGATGCGGCGCAGGGCTTCCATCTTGTCGGCTGGGCTACAGAGTAGTTCCACCGACGCGCCGTTGATGCGGCTGCCGCCCAATTCGGCGGCCAAGGCATCAGCATTGACGCTGGCGCGTACTTTCAAGCGGATCGGTAGACCGGCCAAAGCCGACAGATTGTTCAGCGTGTCGTCGGCGACCATCTGACCCTTGCGCATGATAGCGATCAGATCGGTGCGAGCCTCGACCTCGGTGAGCGCGTGGGATGCGATCAGTACGGCGGTGCCTTGCGCAGCCAGCTCGTCGATGATGGCATAAAGATCCTGCCGGGAAATCGGGTCCAAGCCGCTTGTCGGCTCATCTAACAGCGCCACTTTTGGCTGGCCCAGCAGCACCTGCGCCAGACCTAATCGCTGCCGCATGCCTTTCGAATAGGCACCAATCCGGCGGTCCAGCGCGTCGCTCAGGCCAACGCGTTCCAGAAGGCCGGGCACATCAGCTTTTGCGCCGGACAGTTTCGCAAACAGAGTCAGTTGCTCGCGTCCGGTCAGGGCAGGGTGGAACGACACTGCCTCGGGAAGGTAGGCCGTCTCGCGCCGCGCTTGCGCGCTGCCCGGGGTTGCCTCTCCGATCCGGATTGTTCCACCGTTGATCGGCGTCAGGCCGAGGATGGATTTGATCAGCGTCGACTTGCCCGCGCCGTTATGGCCCAGCAGCGCAACGCGCTGTCCAGAGGCAAGAGACAGGGTGATGTCGTCAAGGACGCGGGTTTTGCCTCGGTCCTTGAGAACATGGTCGATTGACAGGGCCTTATCCGTCATGAGGCACCTTTTTCATTGCTGGGGGTTCAGGGGCTTGCATCAGTGGATTGCTGTCCATCACACCCCCCGGCAGCAGCGCCGGGAAGGCCGATTGCGACCAGCGCACCAGCTGCACGGCAGGGGAGCCGAGCAGCAGTTTGGCTGCGGGTTGGGTCCACAGCACATGGTCCATCGAGTCATTGGGGCGATAGGGGGCATCGGCAATGCCGTTGCCGTCCACATCAAAGGCGGCGAAATCGGACCAGTAATTTCCGCGCCCGTCCTCAGACCACTCGACCCACTTGGTCGAGACGTATTTCACCTGTGTCCGGTTGCCGACAAAGGCGTTTCCAACGATGCGATTGCGCTCGCTACCAGCGGTAAAATGGATGCCGATGCCGCACCCCTGGAACCAGTTGTCGGTGAATTCGTTCTTGTTCGAGTTATACAGAAAGGTGCATTTCTCTTTCGCACCTTTCACAACGTTGCCGGTGATGACGCTCTTGTTGGCATAGTTCAGCATCACGCCATGTTCGCGGTCGCCAATCGAGACATTGTTGGCCACGGTCACATTGGTCGTAAACATCACCGCGTAGCCCAGATCGTTACCGATCGAGACATTGTCGCTGACCACTGAATTGTCCGCGTACATGTAATGCACCGCGAAACGCAGATCGCGGAACAGGTTGCTGGTAAAGGTGTTCTTCTTCGACGAATTCACAAAGATCCCGTCGCGGCCATAGCGAATGTCGTTGTCTTCAACCCGCGCACCCGGCGCATTCCAGACATAGACGCCATTGCCGCGGTCGTTCATGCGCTGGTCTTGTCGTCCTTCGATCCGGTTGCGCCGCACGATGCTGTCTTTCGCACCGTGGATGTCGATGCCATAGAGATTGCCTAGCAGGACATTATCCTCGACCACCGGTGCGAATGCCGTCTTGGTCAGCTGGATTCCGCTGTCGATCCCGTCATGGTCCGAGCCTGAGCCGATCACCGTCAGCCCGCGCACCGTCACGCCCGGCCCGGTCACGGTGATAACGCTGCCTTGGCCTTGTCCGTCGATGGTGGCCTGTCCCAGCCCGTCAAGGGTGACGGGCCGGTCCAGAACCAACGTTTCAGTATAAACACCGGGGCTCAGGCGGAGGGTGTCTCCATCCGCCGCCTGCGCCAGTATCTCGTTGATGGCCCCCGCCCGGTTGGGCACATCCCAGTCCGCCGCCCAAAGGGGCGAGCCGAGCAGGAGCGGTATGAGCAGGGACCAGCGCATTGCTTATGCGCTCCGCGGCTCAACAAACATCCGGCCGCGCATCTCCATGTGCAGCGCATGGCAGAACCACTGGCAATAATACCAGTGTACACCAGGACGGTCGGCGATGAAGGTGACAGACGCGGTGGCTTGTGGTGCCACTTCCATTGCGATACCGAAGTTCGACAGGCACAGCCCGTGGGTCACGTCATCCACGTCATCCAGGTTGGTGACATAGATGGTTACTTCATCACCCTGTTTGACTGTGAACTTCTCCATGCTGAAAACTGGCGCGGTCGAGGTCATGTAGACGCGGACCTTATTGCCGTCCCGGATGGGCTCTTCGGCACCTTCGTCCAGATCAACACCATCGGCCTCGGCCTGTTTGCGGGCATCTTCCCACATCGGATCATTTCGATCCCAGACATTGACCGGGTTCACTTTGGACCGGTGCACAAGGATCGAGTCGTGCGGTTCCGCGAAGGTCGGGCCATCATGAACTACCTTCATCTTGTCGCCCGAGATGTCGATCAACTGCTCGTTTTCAGGCTTCAGCGGACCCACGTTCAGGAAGCGGTCTTTCGAGAACTTGTTCATCGAAATCAGCCACTTGCCATCGGCTTCGGCGGTCTCACCCATCGAGGTCGAGTTGTGGCCGGGCTGATACTGCACATCCACCTTGTCGAGGATCGGATCAACGTCCGAACCACCATAGGCTTCGATGGCCTTGGCGATGTCCCATTTCACCACCTGGCTGTCCAGGAACAGGGTGGTGTAGGCGTTGCCCTTACCGTCGAACGCAGTGTGAAGCGGGCCAAGACCCAGCTGCGGTTCAGCCACGATCGCGGAACGCGGGTCAGCGTTGTCTGCAAACAGCGCGTCCACTTTTTCGACATCAATCACGGACACGGTCGGCGAAAGCTTACCGTTGATCATGATATGCTTCTTGTCGGGCGCGGCGTTCACACCATGCGGCGAGTTCGGGATCGGGATGTAACGGGTCAGGTTGCCGCCTGCCTCTTTGCGCCCGTCCACGACCTTGACGCCGTTCAACTCTTGATAGTTGCCGGCAGCAACGGCCTCTTCGATGCCTTTCAGGTTGAATACGACCACGTGGTCCAGTTCATTCTCGGTCATCTCGGCCAGATTCATGCCCATTTCCGAGTTATATGAGGTGGAGAAGGCGTATTTGCCCTGATAGTCGCAGTCGGTGTTGTCGAGGTTACCAGAGACCATCACCTGCCACGCGATCTCCATCGTATCACCATCGATGGCGGTGAAGATGTTCACGTATTGCGACGGATCGTCGAGAATCTGGCCGTCGTTGACCAGCGGTGCCTCGTGTTCGCCATTGGCAAAGACATAGCCGGTGCGTGGATATTTCTGCGGACGCAGGCCGTGAATATCGTGTGCGTTCGGGATCTCGATGATCTTGTCGCATTTCATCACGTCGCAGCGTACGCGAGCCACACGGGTGTTGGCCTTGTCGTTCATGAACAGGTAACGACCATCATAGGTGCCATCGGTGAAAGACATGTGTGGGTGGTGCAGGTCCCCGTTGTCATAGGTGACCTTGCCGTTCGCGGCTAGGAACTCTTTGGTTTCGGGCAGCAGGCCTTCGGTCAGAATTTTCAGCGACTCATTGGTCTGACCCCAGCCGGTGGCCGAACAGCGATTGAATACTGGCACCCGCATCAGCTCACGCATCGAGGGCACGCCCAGAATGCGCAGCTCACCGGTCTGGCCCGAGGACCAGAAGCCATAGTACTCGTCCAACTCGCCGGGCTCCAGATGAGCATTAGCGGCGGCGCTGGCCTCTTTGGCGGTCATCAGGGTGCTGCCCAGACCGGTCCCGGCCAGCACGGCGCCAGTTGCAGATGCACCCAGCAGCCCGCGGCGTGTGACGTTTAGTTTCTTGTCATGTTCCGACATGATCGTTCCTCCTTTTTAGGAAACGGATTGCGGTTTGGCGTTCGGATGGTTCGCCGGTGGTTGCCCGAGGGGGGTATTAGGTGTGACCGACCCTGTCTTGGCCCGCCGTTTCAACTGGCGGATAACGACGGGACATTTGTCCTCGGACTGGTAGAGCACCTGACAATGCAGGCAGGTGACGCACTCGTTCGGATTGATCTCGCCTGTGGGGTGGATCGCCTGAACGGGGCATTCGTTGGCGCAGGTCTGACAGGGGCTGCCGCAATCCTTGTAACGGCGCAGCCAGTCGAACATGCGGATACGGGCTGGGATCGCGAGCGCCCCGCCCAGCGGGCAGAGGTAGCGGCAGTAGAACCGTTCGATGAACAGCCCGATCCCCAGCAGAGCCAGCGCAAAGACCACAAATGGCCAGTCGCGCATGAATTTCAGAATGATCGCGGTCTTGAACGGTTCGATCTCGGCATAGGTTTCTGCCAGCGGGATTGACACAAAGCTTAGGCCAAAGAGGCCAAGGAAGATCATGTATTTCGCAGGCCAGAGCCGTTCGTTCAGACCCCAGGGCAAAGTCCATTGCGGCACCTTGAACGCCCGCGCGATCTTGTTGGTCAGTTCCTGCAGCGCGCCGAACGGGCACAGCCAGCCGCAATAGGCCCCGCGCCCCCAAAACAGCAGCGCTGCGGCCACGGCGAACCATTGGATGAACACCAGTGGATCCAGCAGGAAGGCATCCCAGCTGAAACCGGTGCGCAGGCTGCCTGCCAGCGCCATCAGGTTCACCACGCTCAGCTGCGCATTGGCGTACCAGCCGATGAAGAACAGAGTCATGGTCAGGTATCCGATGCGGAACCAGTAGAAGACACGCGCGTCCATGGTGGCATGGAACTGGAAGAAGAACGTCGCTGTTAGCACCAACAGCATCACACCCAGAACCGCGATCTCGACAGTACGGTCCTTCCAGATGCGCTGCCATAGTGCGGCTTTGGCGGCGGCTTCACCGGTGGCGTCATCGACCACCACGGGCGCGGCGACCGGCAGCAGGTACTGTTCCGGCAGCTTGTAACCCAGATCGAAGGTTAAGAATGTCTTTTCGACAGCACCAATCGCGCGTTGCACCAGCAGTTGCAAACGGAACGGTTCAGCCGGATCAAACTCGGCATCGGCGGGGATTTTGAAGATGTCGAGTTCGGTAAAGCTGGGTGCATCCGGCGCGGCAACCTTGCCCAAACGGCGCTGTTGTTTGTCAAAAAAGCGCACCGAGCTGTCGCCTTGGATCAGCTGAATCCGGTCAAAGATGCCACCCCGCACATAGCCCGATCCCTTGAAACTGTAAGCCCCGCGTCCCAGCACCAGAATGGCTTGCTCGCCCTCATCCAGCCAGTTCAACAGGTTATGATATTCGGCCTCGCCCAGCAGCGACTTGCCGATCGACGGAACCGAGACAAGCGCCATATGCATGTCGATGAAGGTGTCATCCGGTTCGCCTGGTTCCGGGCGTTTGATGGCCCGTTGATCGCCAGTGGCCTCGAACGCCGCGTTGACCTGCCCGATATCCAGCGTCAGCCGCCGGACCGAGCCGTCGCCCGACAGGGTGGTCCAGTCGTAAACCGCATCCTGCGCCAGATCGACCTCGCGCTTCGGTCCATCGGCCTGCAGCGGAGACAACCCACCCAGCCCCAGCGCCCGCGCCACCTTGATGCCGCCGCGCACAAGGCTGTCGTCGATGACCATGATCGTGACCGTCGCGCCCGAGATGATGTCGAGGTCATGCCCCTCGCCACCGGTTTCGGCCTCGACCCTAAGGTCCAGACCGGCATAGCCTTCGGTCAGCTCGACCATGCGGGAATTGGGGATCCCGATCAGAACGATGGGTTCCGAATGCTTGACCAGTTGCACGCCAGTCAGCACCGCATCCTCATCGATACCGGCGACCACATGGATGGGTTTGCCGGAATACCCTGTCGTGCCCACAAAGTCAGACGTCAAGAATGCCCAGGCGACAGTTTCGCCATCCTTCAGGACAGGCGCTACCGGAACGTCGTCACGTACCGGGCCAAAGGAATCGGCACCGGGGGCCAGATCGGCGGGTTCAATCTCGGGCAGGAAACTGGCCAGACTGTCGGCATGGGCGCTGATCGCCATCAGGCAGGACAGGGAGAAAGCCAGCAGGAAATGGATTGCGCGACTTACGACCACGGCGCACCTCCGAATATTTGGGTGGACGCCATGGACGCGCGCAGGGCGCGTTCAGATTCTTCTTGGGTCGTAAACGGGGGCCCTCGGGTTTCGGGCCACAGTCGTTTCGAGTTATGGTAATTACACGGATCACCAATCCCAGGGAGTACAATTTGCTGGGCGCGGTCCGCGACCAGCAGCGGAGTGTCTGGCACAGGTCCGGCTGTTGTTACCGCGCATAGCGCACAGTCGGCGCATTTCGGGCAGGGCGCGGTTGGATCGGTGTTTTCCTCTTCAAGGTCCACCTCAACCCAAACCGCGCCTGCCTCCGAGCAGATCTGTACCCACATGCTTTGTCCGGGACTCGCCAGCACAGGACCAAGCATTTGCAACAACAGAAGAAGGGCGCCCGCCACTCCACAGACCGCACGCAAGACGCGGTCAGGGAGGATGTGGAGAAAGTGATAGGCGGACATGGAGAATCCAACTCGGAAGTCTTTCCTGAACCGTATGGGATTCCTGCTTGCCGATACTTGACTTTGGTTAGGCAGACGGACTCTTTGCTCAGCCGTCTGCTTCGTCCATCAAACCGCGTACCCAGCGGCCTGCCAGCCATGTCGCTGGAATGCCCAAAGGGACGGACCACAGAAGTGCGGGAACTGGTTCAATCGCTCCGAACCCGATGCCGTGTGAGATTAAACCCAACAAAAACAGGTTGATAGCCACGGTCAGAGCCGTGGCGGGATAGAGCAGAATGGCAAGTTTCCAAACCGGCCATTTGCCGTCAGTGGCTGGTGCCTTCCGAGAAGGTGATTTTGTTCCAGACATTGTACTTTCCAGACGGTTTGCGCATCGGCAGGCGACGGACTTCTTCCAGCGTCTGCGCGTCATAGACGATCACTGCGCCATCATCTTCCCAGATCGAAACCAGCGCGTGGCTACCATCTTTGGTGAACTCCACGTGAGCCACGGTTTTGCCTGGCGCGGGGCGCAGAGTTTTCACGATTTCAAGGCTCTGCTTGTCGATCACGTGCATCGCGTCCTTGTTCGGGCCAAAAAACACATCGGCCCAGACATAAGGCGAGTTTTCATGACTGCGCATGAAGAACCCGGGTCCCTCTGTCTTGATCCGTTTGACGGTTTCCCAGCTTTCCATATCGATCACGGAAACTGTGCCGTCGGTCAGGTGCGGCGTTGCCATCACGGTCGTATCACCATGCTTCCATGTAATCCCAGAACCAAGATGCGGCATCCCCGGTAGATCCAGATCGGCGACCTTGTGCCCGATCACCAGATCAATCACCTGACCGCCTTTGCCACCACGGGACGCCCCCATGACAAACTCATAGCTCTGATCGAAAAAGAAATCGTCCAGATAGTCTGGCGTGGTGATCTTGCGCACGGGGAAAGGATTAGGATTCTTGAACTGGCCTTCAATGCGGAAATCATGCCCGATTCCGAATTGCGGCGGATTGGCACCATAGAACACCTCCCAAATTTCGGGCACGTCCTTCAGGGCCAAAACAAAGCTCTCCCGCGGTGGAGCCTGATAGACGGCAGACACCCTGCTGGGCACGCCTTTCTTGCTTTTGACTTCAATGACAGTGGCAACCGAGAGGTCCGCGGTCGACAGCAGGGACAGGCTGTTGGGCAAGTAATTTGCAACGGCCACCCATTTTCCGTCGCCTGACATGGCGATGTTGCGACTGTTGAGGCCCGCGCGAACGCGTCCAACCTGCTTCAACGCCCAGATGTCGTATTTCTGAACCCAGCCATCGCGGGACATGATGAAAACGTATCGGCCATCTGGGCTGAATTTTGGCCCGCCATGAACGGCAAAAGGGGTCTCGAACCGGTCCAGCACTTCAAACGTGTCGCCATCCAGAACGCTGACGTGATGATCACCGGTCTCCACCGCCAGCGTGATGTTCATCGGGTCACTATCCCACACGGGTGCTTCGACCGGGGTGTAATCCTCGTCCAGAATACGGCTGGCCATGATGTCAGCTTCACCCCATTCCGGGTCGCTCTCGAGCGGAGATTTTAGCCACCCCGCCAGTTCTTCGATCTGCAAAGCGTCGAGCTCATGTGAAAACGCAGGCATCTGTGTCGCGGTGCGGCCCTCGGCGATCACCGCTGCAACCCGCGGTCCCCGCATTCGCTTTAACGTCTCGGGGATCAAAGCTGGCCCAACGCCGCCTAAGCGGTTCTCGCCATGGCATGACGCGCAGTGCTCAGCGTAATCCGCTGGCGCGTCGGCCCATGCCGAACCAGCCGTCAGAACGGAACACAACAGTCCGATCTTCATCTTTTTCCAAATACTCCCGCCGGAGGCTCCCGCAGGCTCCAAAGGTGGCACGATTTGCCGGAACAGGGAGGGGTTATCCAAAGAACTGATGCGCCGGATCATGGCTTTTCCCCCGGAACGGCGTGACCTGCAGGCGCTCTCCTGTGTCATCCACGCCGATTTCTTCGTTAGACAGGTAACAGGCCGGATCTTCGGCCCAGGGATCGCCTGTCAGTTGCAAGGCGCGAATACGCGTGTTGCCACCGCAGACGTCCTTCAGCTCACACGCACCGCAGCGACCTTTCAGTGGGCGAGGACGGGTCCGTAACATGGCCAGCATCGGGTCATCGCTGGTCCAAAGCTCGGAAAACGGTTTGGTTTTCACGTTGCCGACCGTGTAATCGGACCAATAGGTGTCCGGATGAACCCGACCCAGATTGTCGATATTGGCGACTCCCAACCCGCTGGAGTTTCCACCCCATGCGGCCAGATGCGTACGCACATGCGCGGCCTTTTCGGCATCAAAGTGCGCACGGATCCAGTTCAGGAAATACCCTGCATCGGCGTCATTGTTGCCCGTCACGATATCCAACGGTCGCCCGCCTGACGCGGCTTCCCACGCGCGCTCCAACAGCAGGTCCAATCCCTTGCGAGTAAGTTGATGTGCGGCGTCTTCGCCTCGGTTCTTGTCGCCCCGCCCGGCATAGACGAGGTGAGACAAGTAGAACTTGTCGACCCCTTCTTCATCACAGAGCTTCAGCAAGTCAGGCAAGTGATGCTGCGTGCCTTCGGTCAGGCAGAACCGAAGGCCGACCTTGATGCCACGTTTCTTGCATTCACGCACACCGCGCAAGGCGTCAGCAAAAGCGCCTTCGACGCCACGAAACCAGTCATTCGTTGCTCCAATTCCGTCCAGAGAGATGCCCACATAGTTGAACCCCACATCGGCAATCATATCGGCGGTTTCCTCGTAAATCCGCGTGCCGTTGGTCGACAAAGCCAGCATAGGCACCAGATTGCGGGCACGTTTGGCGATGTCGAAGAAATCGAACCGGTCAAGCGGCTCCCCACCCGAGAGGATCAAGGCCGGGACGCGAAACTGGCCAAGATCCTCAAGGGTTACCATGGCTTGCTCATGGCTGAGCTCACCGGGGAACGCCACATCTGCTGAGACGGTATAGCAATGGCGGCACTTCAGGTTGCAGCGTCGCGTCAGGTTCCAGATCACCACCGGCTTCACTGGGCCCGGGCGGCGTTTGCGCACCGGGGTCGGGTTGACCAGTTGGTGCATGTACTCTGTCAGGCGGAACATGTCTCAGCCTTTCTTTTTCAGGCGCAGCCCGGTCTTTTTCAAGATGCGCGTGGAATAAAGGATATCCTTGGCCCGGCAGGCGTCGCCCAGAATTGCGGCGATCTCGGCGCGCTTTTGTTCAACCTCATCGCAGTTGGTGCCATGCACCATGGCAAACAGGTTGTAAGGCCAGTCGGGCAGGGCGCGGGGCCGTTCATAACAATGGGTCACAAAGGGCAGCGCACCGATCTGTGCACCCAGCTTGGTGATGCAGGCATCGTCCACATCCCAAACCGTCATGCCGTTCGAGGTCATGCCCAGTTTGTAGTGATTGGGTGCCGCAGCAATGCGACGGATCACACCCCGTGCTTTCAGGGCTGTCAGCCGTTCAAGCAGATCGGTTTCCTGTAGCTCAAGATCCTTGGCAACCTGCGCATACGGGGTCGGCGACAAGGGTAAGCCCCCTTGCAACGCCTCGATAATCTGTCTGTCGGTTGCATCGATCATGCTGCCACCCGGAAGCCAATGAAAAATTCCTGGAGTTTGGGGAAACGGAGAACATCGATCCCCGTTTCCCGTTCGATGGCATCGGCGGCGGCCTCGATCCCCGCAGGTGTTTCGGTGGCCAGCACGAACCACATGTTCAGCCGGTGCGTACGTTCATAATTATGGGCGACCTCCGGGTGTGCATTGACTTTCGTCAGGACGGTTTCGAAATTTTCAGCCGGAACAGCCATGGCGCAAAGGCAGAAGGCCCCGCCCATAGCAGCAGCGTCGAAAAACGGACCAAAGCGTGTGATGACACGGTCTTCCTTCAGCCGTGTCAGACGCTCCAGCAGCTCGGTTTCGGACAGGCCAAGCTCGTCGGCCACTGCCGCATAAGGATGAGAGGTGAGCGGCAGATCGTCCTGCATCCGGTTCAGGATCGCGCGGTCTTTGTCGTCCAGAGTCATGCGGCAACCTCCCGCGCTTGAATCAAGGCTCCGGTCTGCTTGAAACAGCGGGTCGAAAACAAAACTTTGTTCCGCGCGCCGGCCAACTCGGGCAACTCCATCGCGCCAGCCAGCACACCCAGAGCCTCGTTCCGGGTCCGGGCGTGGATCATCGAATAGAGGCGATAGGGCCAGACATCTTCAACCGGATTTCGCTCATAGCACAGCGTGACACCGGGATAGGCGGCCAGCGCCGGACCGGCCGTGTCAATTTGTTCCGCTGGCAAATCCCAAACGACCATCGCGTTGGCGGACCACCCCAGTGCCCGGTGGCGCACGATAACGCCGAGCCGTGAAATGATACCGGCGGAGTGCAAGGCAACGATCCGCGCCATCACATCATTCACGTTCCGGTTCAATGAACGAGCCAGAGCCTCATAGGGCTCTGCGACCAGTGACAGGCCCGAACTGAGTGTCTGCAGCAAGCAACGATCTCCGTCGCGCATGGCCGATGCGTCGACTTTGCGCGCACTAGGGACGTTCTTGGCGCCAGCAGTCATGCGAAACCCAAGGTCCACGTTGAACGGCCGGACAAGACGCAGATCCAGCACCTGCAACCCCGAGGTCCGGCTGATCCGGGCCAGTGTCTCGTTGACATGTTCCCGGTCCGGGCCTGTTGCGACAAACCAAAGGTTCCAGGCATCCTCTCGCTGGTAATTGTGGTTCACCCCAGGTTCGGCATCGATCAGGGCGGCAACTTCTTCCAACCGATTTTCCGGGGCGGACACAGCTGCCAGAGTGCTGGCCGTCACCGCGCCGGGCGTGATGGTTGCGCCAACCCGCGTGATGCGGCCGGTGGTACGCATCCGGGTCAGCCGGTCAAGTACTTCGGTTTCGTCCAATCCCAGCGCGTCTCCCAGCACTTGAAAAGGGCGCTCTGTGATCGGGAAATCGCGCTGAAAGTCGTCCAACAGGCGGCAATCGATTGGGTCGGTGATATGCTGCATCCGTCAAAGCCCCGTTTTGTGCGCGCGGGCCGTGAAGAAGATGCCCGAAGGGCTGTCGGCATCGATTTCGCGCAATTTCTCAAACGTTTGCGTGTCGTAGACCATCACCTTGTTGGCATCGCGCACGCTGATCCAGACTTCATGCCCGCGCGGCGTGAATTCCATATGCAGCACGGCGGGGCCGGGTTTGAATTCGTGAATGATCTCCTTGCTGACGCTATCGATCACTTGAATGGTATCGTTCAACGGGTGGGCGAAATTCACCCAGACTTGCCGTCCATCAGGGCGGGCCATGGCAAAGACCGGCTGGCCGTGTGTCTTGGTACGCCCGGTTTCCGACAAAGTGTCGGCATCGACCCAGAGCACCTCGTGATGACCCACTGCAGGCAGCACGAATTCGCGCCCGGTCAGCGCCCAGCCTTCCAGATGAGGCATCTTGTAGACGGGCATTTCCTCTTGCCCGCGCCCATAGTCAGGCAGCACACGGATGGGTTCCAGGGTGTCGGCCCACAGATCAAGCGCGGTCAGGCCGTCTTCGCCAAACAGGCCGGTGATATAGGTGCGGCCATTGGCGGTGATCAGCGCGTCATAGGGGTTCTTGCCCATGTCAGGTATCTTGGTGATCGCGGGCTCGCCTTTGGCGAAATCGGCAATCCATGTCTCGCCCGTGTCCCACATGGTGAAGACAAACCGACGTCCTGGCGCGTCCACAAGACCGATGGTTTTGCTGTCGGTGGGTATGTCCGCAACCATTTCCAACGTGTCAGCATCAAACACCCGCACACCACCGGGTTCGTAGTTCGACACGGCAACAAGTGTTCCGTCGTCCGAGATGGCACCGCCAATGGCGTTGCCCGCTTGAACAACGCGGTTCACGATCTGGCGGGTGACGATGTCAACCTTGGTCAGCCCGCCGTCACGGCCAAAGACATAGGCAAAGCGTTCATCGGGCGAATAGACCAGCGAGGCATGGGACAAATCGCCCAAGCCTTCGATACGGGCCAGAGCTGCACGGTCGGATTGATCGACCAAAAGGACCGATCCCTTGGCGCGTTCGATCACAAGACCAAGATCGCCGGTCGCTGTGGGTTCGGCATGTGCGGTGGTCAACATCAATGAGGCTGCAAGGCCGAGTATGAGATGTTTCATTGTGCCTCCTGTTCCAGCAGGTAGCGGGCAATCCATTCGGCCTCTTCTTCGCTGATCAGGGGCCGCCAGGGGGGCATCGCGGTGTCTGGGATGCCGTCAAGGATGACGCCGGTCAGGACGTCCGCATCATAATGTTTCAACGTCTCGCTGCGCAGATCGGGGCCGAGACCGCCTTTAAGCGACAAACCGTGGCAAGAGCCGCAGTCCTGGTGGACAAGGCGTTTCAGGGCGTTGGGGTCGAGGGTGTCAGCGGCGAAGGCGGATGTCGCAATGAGAACAGCCGTTGTCAGCAACACCGAAGGCACCGAGTGCCGCCGCGCGACAGGGCGCTGTACGCCACAGCTTATCGCACCTGTTCTGCACCCCAGCTTAGCCATTGGCTTGCTCCAAAAGCTCGGCCACAGGCCGTTCTGCGTAAAGCGACACAACCTTGCCAATTATGAAGAGCGTGGGTGCTTTCAACCCGGCCTCGCGCACGTCGGTAGCCAATTGGTCCAGCCGAGATACCATGCGGCTTTCATCCGGTGTGGTCGCTTTGCCCACAGCCAGAACCGGTGTGGACCCGGGAAGGTTTTCAGTCATCAGGCCCATGGCGATCTGGCCGATATTGGCAACCCCCATGTAAACCACCAGCGTCGAATCCGGATCGGCCAGACGTTTCCAGTCGAGGTCCAGCACCTTGTCAGCTTGACGGTGCCCGGTGACATACTGCACCGAGGTCGCCAGCCCGCGATGGGTCAGCGGAACGCCGGTAGAAGCGGACGCACCCTGTGCCGCCGTAATGCCAGGCGCATATTCGACAGCAACACCGTGGGCCATCAGATAGGCGGCCTCCTCTGAGCCGCGGCCAAAGATCATCGGGTCACCGCCTTTGAGACGGGCAACCGTGTGACCCGCACTGGCCTCTTCGAGCAGAATGTCGTTGATGCGGTCTTGTGGAACCGTATGGCACTTGGGGGCTTTGCCAACCGGGATCAGCCGTGCGCCTTCCGCGTGAAGGTTCAGGATGTCGGCAGACACCAGCCGATCATAGACCACCACATCTGCTTCTTGCAGCATCCGTAGTGCACGTAGGGTCATCAACTCGGGATCGCCAGGGCCTGCGCCAATCAGAAAAACCTTACCGCTCATGTGCAAACTCGCTTGGTCTGAATGTCATCGAAACCCGAATCTGCCTTGCGCAATAGGGACGTCGCTGGGCCTGCCGGGCGTGTCATGAGAGCAAGGTGGCGCAATCGCAAACCAACCTCCTTGACAAAAGTTAAGGAGCGCGGGATTTGCGCCCACGCTCCTGTCTTTTTTGCCTGTATTTTATTGCCTTAGGGTTCGACGGTGATCATTCCGATCATGTTCTGTGTTTCCCAATGCGGGCCGCACAAATATTCCTGCGGGCCGGGTGTGAGAAACGTCAGATCAACCGATTCCTCAGGGAACAAACGGTCGCTTTCCGGTTCGCTGCCATCTTTCAAAAGAACTGAGTGGCTGGTTCGTTTGTCGACATTCACCCAGCGGACAGTTGTGCCTGCCTTCACGGTCAGCTCAAACGGGCAGAAGTTATATTTATACATCAGCACCACTTCGGCGTCCTCAACGGCAGATGAAGGCTGACCAAACAGCTCGACATAACGCTCTTCTGCCTCGGCACACAGCTCGGCGGTCTCACCCGCCCAAGCAGGCGCGGCCAGGAGCAGCAACGCGGGAAGAAGGCGTGGGGGTTTCATCGTCCAAGTCTCCTCTTCTTGGTGGAAGGGGCCGGATCGCCCGGCCCTTTTTCTTTACTGTTTGACCACGTTGATGAACGCGCTGTCGTCGTCCAGTGCCAAGCTGGTATCCAGCGTCACGTGGTGGAACCTGGCGGCTGCAAAGTCATCGTGGATGGCAAACCCAACAGTGTAGGTCTGGCCTGCCTCCAGCGGCACATCTCCTGGCGCGCCCGAATTCAGAGGGCGGGTTAAAACCACGGTCCATATACCAGCGTCCAAGCTGGCCGAGGCCGTGATTTCGCCGTCATTGACCACGCGTTGCTCCAGCAAGTAGCCATTGGTGGCACTGCCGTCTGCATAGACGCGCATCAGGTCAAGATAGGTGCCGTCGGCCAAGTACTGCTCGATCTGATCCGCAGCCTGCAGCTTGTCCCAACCGCCCAGCGCCTTGCCGCGACGGCCTTTGATTTCGACCTCGGTTCGGCTTTCGCTGATGTATTTGGTCACGGTGTCCTGAGTGTTAAGTCGGCCTGCCGCATCCGCATTGGCGGCAATTGCCTCGGCACCGGGATCAAACGGCATGTAAGAGTTATCCGCGTGGCACGATGCCCAACAGCCCACCTGATCGCCCAGCTCGATTCCTGTACCGGTGATCATCATGGCGACTTTGATCTGGTTGTCGGGGTCCATCTTGCCACCATCGACAAACGGGGCAGGGTTGTGACCAGCATCCGGCCACTGCAAGCGGATATACAGGTTCTCGTCGTCATGCGCTGCCTGGACGGTTGCATCGATCACACCGCGCTTGCCAGGGATCGGAGTAGGCTCCAGTTCGCCTCCCGCAACGATCTTGTTGCCGATCGCATCCAGTTCCTTAGCGTGACATGTGGTGCACTGATCGCCACCCTTGGTCAACGGCCGCGCGCCACCGTGGGACCTGCCGTTCTGAACCCATTCAAACGAAGCCTGACCAGGATAGAACAGTTTCATGTCCGCACCTGGAACAGCCGCCCAATCGATGCCTGTCCCGACATCACTGCCTCCACCTGCGGGGGCTGTGGCCTCTTCACCTGCTGCTTTGGCGCGTTCTTCGGCCACGGCGGCATCCATAGCCGCGGCGATCTGGGCCTGAACGGCCTCTTGCTGCGCCACACGTGCGGCTTTTTCAGCTTCGGCTTCGGCTGCCTCCTTGGCTTCGACCCGCTCAAGGCTGGCCAGGTATTCGGCGGGGATTTCGCGAATGAAATCAGGATTCGGAGCTTCAAGTTTTTCGAGATACTCTTCGTCGGCCCGGTCACGTGCGTCGGAATGCGCGATGCCCTTGTGGCAGTCGATGCAGGTTTGACCAGCGGACATCGCGTTTAGGTGCTGCTGCCGGGCGCGGGGTTTTTGAAATTCTGGCATCATCGATTCAAAATCGTGACAGTTTCGGCACTCGCGAGAGTCGGTTGCTTTCATCCGCTCCCATTCATTCATCGCCAAATGCACGCGCTTGGCTTCGAACTTTTCTCGGGTGTTGATGGTGCCGACCATTTTGCCATAGAGCTCTTTCGAGGCCTTTATCTTGCGGATGATCTTGTGGGTCCAGTCCTTGGGCACGTGGCAGTCTGAACATACAGCCCCTACGCCGGATCGGTTCACATCGTGGATCGTACCGGTGTATTCCTCGTAGACGAAATCGCGCATCTCGTGGCACGAGACGCAGAATTCCTTGGTGTTCGTGGCTTCCATGGCGGTGTTGAACCCACCCCAGAAGATGATACCGGCAGCAAAGGCTGCGGCAATGCCGGCCACGGGCATCCCCCATAGGAAATACCGGCGCCAGATCGGTGGTTTTTTATCAGGTTCGGAGGTCATATCCGGGCTCCGTCTTGGCTGTCTTGACTGGCGCGGCGTGTTAGGCCGACGCGTTTAGCTGATGGGGAAAACGAAGAAAGGGCGGGCGAGGGGCCCGCCCTTTCTGTTTCATGTGTAAATCCGTCAGGTGACGTGGTTTGACCGATTGTAGACGTTGAACTTGCCGGTGGGCGCAAACAGACCCTTCACGCGGCCGATTTCTTCCAGCGTCTTGGCGTCAAAGATCACGATCTCACCGTTTGGTTCTTTCGAGGTCGAGCGGTTCCACTTGGAAACCCAGACCTCAGACCCATCCTGGTTGAACTCGAAGTGGACGGCGACGTTGCCTTCCTCTTCAGTGATCTGGATCGTTTTCACGATTTCACCGGTTGCCTTGTCGATGACCTGCACCGATTGCTGGATCTCAGGCTCGGGGTGCTTGGTCTGGTCAGCCCAGATGTAGTCTGATTCCGGGTGTGTCCGAATGAACAGACCGGGTCCGTCGGTTTCGACTTCGTAGCAGACCTTCCAGGCATCATCCGGGCGACCTTCGGGGTCGTTGCTCCAAACGGTCACGGTGCCTTCACCCAGGTGGGTTGTACCGGCAACAGGGCCGCAATTCGGATCATCCCAGTTGGCGCCCGGGCCGGGGTGCGGCAGCGGCGCGGTGTCGATCAGAGCTTCCAGCTTGTGGGTTTCGGTATCGACCACAACCATCTTGTTCGACGCGTTCGCGGCGATCTGAAAGTAACGGCCGGTCGGGTCAAAGAACCCGTCATGCAGGAACTTGGCGCTGTCGATCTTGTCGATCCGCAGGTTTTCCAGATCGGTGTAGTCGACCTGCCACAACTGACCCAGTTCTTTCACGGCAACGATCCAGGTGGGTTCGTTTGGAGTGGTGTAGATCGCAGCCACGCGGGCCTCTTCCACATAGTCCCCATCGACGTTGTAGCCGCGGGTCGAGACAACCTTCTTCGGCTCCATGGTTTCGGCGTCGACAATGGCGAAGTGCGGAGGCCAGTAGGCCCCACCGATCACGTATTTACCGTCGCCCGAAACTGCCACGTCGCGGGCGTCATAGCCAATGGTCACTTCGGCCACCAACATGTTCTCGGGGTTCTGCCACAGGTCGATCTTGGTCATCTTGCCGTCGCGACCCATCGTGTACCAGAAGCGGCCCGGGTTTTCCGGTTCTTCCAGTTTATGGTGTTCGGAGGCTTTCAGAACGTGCACGGCGTAACCCGTCGGGATGTGCGCCAGAACTTCCTTGGTGTCACCGTCGATCACGGCCACCTTGCCCACGTCACGTTCGATGACCACGAAGAAGTTTTCCCAGTTGCGGCCATGTAGTGGCTCGGTCGGGTAGTCTTCGGGTTCAACATAGACCTTGCGTGTCGCCATCATCTGTTCAAGCGACATTTCCGGTGGCTGGGGCGGTTCCATCTGGATGTAGGTTGCCATATCGCGGATTTCTTCTTCGGACATAACGTCCGAAAAGTTGTTCATCCCGCCTTCGGTCCCCCAGGCGATGATCTTTTCAAGCCGTTCCTGACCCAGCTTCAGGGTGCCGGATTCGGTTACGGTACCGTCGGCGTTTTTGGTTTCCACCAATGGCTCAAGGCTTTTACCTGTCGCCCCTTTGCGCAGCACGCCGTGACAGCCGGCGCAGCGTTCAAAGTACAGTTGTTTGGATGATTCAAAGGCTTCCTTGCTGAGAGTTGGCTCTTCGGCGAAGGTTGGAGCAGCGACGCTGCCCAACAACATTGCCAATCCGACCCCCAATGTGCGGCCAGTTTTGTTGTAGCTGATTCCAAGTGACATGATCACTCTCCATTTGCGTGGTGAGGCAGGAGAGAGACTGAGCCATCACGGAGATGTCATCCTTGACCAAAGTCAACGGCAAGAGCGCAAACTGAGACTTC
The DNA here is from genome assembly GCF_013110775.1 of Ruegeria sp. HKCCD7296. NCBI lineage: Bacteria > Pseudomonadati > Pseudomonadota > Alphaproteobacteria > Rhodobacterales > Roseobacteraceae > Ruegeria > Ruegeria sp. HKCCD7296. Next base: position 73,049 of record NZ_WVRF01000014.1, on the reverse strand, counting down.
CAGGTAAAATTAAAGCGTCGAAACGCCAATAAAACTTGACATTTTCACACATGTTTTAAGGGGGTCTTGATTTCTGTTAAGTCCGTGCACCTGCTGCTGCGATAGAGCTTGATCAACGGCAAGCGAGGCTATGGAGAGCAGGGATGTCTTCCGTAATTACACGCGTTTTCAGTGAGGGTTTTCGTGTCTTTTTCCTATTAGCGGGCCTTTACGGTGTATTCGCCGGCGTTGCCTGGGGCGTGTGGTTGGCTTCACTGGACGGGTTGTTGCCGTTTGTAAACCAAAGCTATGCCATGCCACCTGTTATGTGGCACGCGCACGAGATGATCTTTGGATATGCAACGGCAGCATTGGGCGGGTTTTTCTTGACAGCCGTCCCAAATTGGACCGGAGCGCCCGAGGCGCGGGCACGCTTTATCACTGTGGTGGCGTTACTCTGGATTGCTGGCCGGATTGCAGTTTGGTTTTCCGGTTCGTTGTCCCCCGTGACCGTCGCTTTGGTGGATCTGAGTTTCGTGCCTATTCTGGCGCTGAAGGTTGCAAGCCAGTTGATCCGACGTCCCAAGCCGCAGAACATTGTCTTTTTGTATCTTCTCGGTTTGATCTGGACCGCCAATCTTTTGATCCATCTGGATTGGATCGGGGTCACTTCGGACACCTTGATCACAGGCGTTCGGGCGGGCTTGCTTGCCATATGTTCGATGATTGCGATTTTAGGGGGTCGGATTACGCCTGCTTTTACTCGCAACGCAATGAAGCGGGAAGGTCAGCCCGAGGCGTCCTGGCCCGTTTCCGTGCCGCAAGTCGACAAGGCGGTGATGATCTTGGCCTTGCTTTTGCCTCTGCTCGTGCTGACATTTAACATAAGCCCGGTGGCGGGTGGTGTTGCCCTTCTGCTGGGCTGTGTTCAACTGGTGCGCATGGCGCGCTGGAGGGTTGGCTGGGCTCTGCGTAGGCCAATCCTTATCGCGTTACATCTGGGACTGAGTATGCTGGCATTGGGGCTGATTCTCTGGGGTCTGGCAACGGTCGGGTTTGGCAACGAGATCGGCGCGCTTCACATTCTGGGAATTGGGTGTGTTGGCGGTATGACTTTGGCCGTTATGAGTCGTGCCGCCTTGGGTCACAGCGGGCGTCCTCTGGTTGCGCCTTCTCCGATGGTGGTCGCATACGGTCTTATGGCGGCGGCGGCTCTGGTGCGCTGGCTGGGGTCAGAGCTTACAGGCGGCTACATGGCCGCCATGCTGGCGGCTGATGGCCTTTGGATTGCAGCTGTTGGGCTGTATGTCTTTGCGATGTGGCCTGCATTGACAGGACCTCGGGTATCCAGGCCAAGCTGAAAAACCCGATCCGGCCCGACCTAATTGTCAGAGATCAGTGGGCGTTCATTCTTGATATGGCGGAAAACGAGCGCGCGTGCGCGTCTGCCTTGTTCTGGAATGTGACGGGCTGGTTGAGGGACGTAACCCGGTTGCGCAAGCTCCGGAAACAGTTCAAGGATCTCGGCGCGACCATCTAGATGGATGCTGGCCAAAGCTTGTGTGCCGGTAAACAGGCTTTCGGAAGGTGCACCTTCGGCAAAGACGATCTCGTGCCGGTCGAAAAGAATGTGGTAGTAGACAACGTCTTGCGCACCTGTCTCAACCGTGATGCCGGGAATGCCAACAAGTTTGTGCGCCGGAAGCAGAACCTCTGCGCTGTCAAACATACGCACTGCAATTGGTGAACGCAGCATCATGCGGTGTTGTGGTGACACCACGAGATCTCGTTTGGGCAAGCCACTGCCAAGGCTTCCTGCCGCAATCCGAATGGGCTTCAGCTTGGGACGCGGGGCCAGATCCGCAGCATTCAATTTACGCGCTCCAATCCAGCGATTTTTTTTGCGATCCGTTATCCGCAGTTGCGACCAGATCGCCGACCCTTAGATTTTCGATTGAGACAGGTCCGTCCTGTGTCGTGATCTGTGTTCCTGCTGCGACGCAGGGAACATCGACAATCGCCGTAGGGTCAGACGTATCCGGTGCGTTTGTCGGGGTGACGTTCGATCTGACAAAGGAATAGTTCGTTCCGGGGACCAGCGGTTCTGAGGTGATGTATCCAACCAGATTACCTTCAACTTCGACCCGAAATACATCGATGGTGCCGCCGCCGGGTTTGGCGAGGCTATAAGATTCCTCAAGATAGATAGCGCCCGAATCTATCGTAACTGACCCATCAAGGTTGGTCACGACCCCGGATTGGGTCAGGTCGTCGCCGAATTCGTTGTTGAATCGATCGCCGTTAAAGTCGGTTCCGTTGTCTGGGTCGCCATTGACCAGTGTGCCACCGGCCGTGTCAGTTACGTCAAAGCCCCGACGGTCCGTGGCAGCATCATAGGTCCCGGAAAGCGTAATAGTGCCAGTGCTGAAACCGGTAAAATTGACCGAAATGACCCCCGGATCGTAGCCGATATATGAATAGTTCGCCATTGATTAACCCGTCACCTATTACTGCTGATCAGAAGCGTTGATTCACACTTCCGCCATTTCGCGCCGTACCTGTTATCATTGTATGAATTTAAGTCATTTTAGGGCGTATTTTGGTTTCCTGTCAGCAATTTCAGCCACCTGCGCGCGCTCAGTTTCGTGGTCTTGACTTTCGTTAAGGCACCGCTGCGCACCTCCCGCCATTGTGCAAATACTAGCTAATCTGCGCAAAGGAGAGCGCGATGCGAGAAGTCATGACAAAGAGCATGGCTCGCAACATATTCTGTGGCGGGTCACTGTTCTTCATCCTCATCTTTCTGGCCCTGTCGGCCCATTCGCACCTGTATATCGTTAACTCGGAAAACGCCGCCAAACTTGATGAAAGCGTGATCCGCGGCAAGCATGTCTGGGAAAAACACGCCTGTATCAACTGCCACACTATCCTTGGGGAAGGGGCTTACTATGCTCCCGAAGTGGGCAATGTGATGACCCGCTGGGGCGTTCTGGATGACCCGGAATCGGCCTTTGAATCGCTCAAGGGCTGGATGGAAGCACAACCGACCGGCATTCCCGGCCGCCGACAAATGCCCAATTTCAACCTCAGCGACGAAGAAATCCGTGATCTGACCAACTTCCTGATCTGGACGGACAATATCGACGCTCAGGACTGGCCGCCCAACGAGGCAGGCTGAGAAAGGGAACGGAGCAATGAAATACGAATCCCAAAAAATCGCCTACGCCTACTTCGCTGTAGCCATGGCCTTGTTCGCAATACAGGTGATCGGCGGCCTACTGGCCGGTTTCATCTATGTATTCCCAAACTTCCTGAGTGAGCTTCTGCCATTCAACATCGTGCGGATGCTGCACACCAACTCTCTGATCGTCTGGCTGCTGCTCGGTTTCTTCGGTGCAGCGTACTTCCTGATCCCGGAAGAGACTGAACGCGAAATCCATTCGCCAACGCTGGCCTACCTTCAGCTGATCATTCTTGTGGTCGGCACCTTGGGTGTCGTCGTCACCTATGTCTTCAACCTGTTCGAAGGCAACTGGTTGCTGGGCAAAGAGGGGCGCGAGTTCCTTGAACAACCCAAATGGGTCAAGGCGGGCATCGTCGTGGCCGCGCTCATGTTCCTTTACAACGTGTCGATGACCGTCCTGAAGGGCAAAAAGACCGCCATCTCCAACATTCTTCTGTTGGGCCTGTGGGGTCTGGCCTTGCTGTTCCTGTTTGCCTTCTACAACCCCGGCAACCTGTCCCTCGACAAGCAGTACTGGTGGTATGTTGTCCACCTGTGGGTGGAAGGCGTCTGGGAGCTAATTATGGCTTCGATCCTGGCCTACCTGATGCTGAAGCTGACCGGTGTGGACCGTGAGGTGGTCGAGAAATGGCTGTATGTCATCGTCGCCGCCGCGCTGTTCTCGGGCATTCTGGGGACCGGGCACCACTACTACTGGATCGGTACGCCAGCCTATTGGCAGTGGATCGGGTCGATCTTCTCGAGCCTCGAGGTGATCCCGTTCTTTGCAATGATGGCCTTTGCCTTTGTCATGGTCTGGAAGGGCCGCCGTGACCACCCCAACAAAGCCGCGCTGCTTTGGTCGTTGGGATGTGCCACGCTTGCCTTCTTCGGCGCCGGTGTCTGGGGTTTCCTGCATACGCTGCATGGGGTGAACTACTATACCCACGGCACGCAGATCACTGCCGCACACGGCCATCTGGCCTTCTACGGTGCTTATGTCTGCCTCAACTTGGCGATCTTCACCTATGCTATGCCGATCCTGAAAAACCGCGATCCGTATAACCAGGTGCTGAACATGGGCTCGTTCTGGCTGATGACCAGCGGTATGGTCTTTATGACCTTCGTCCTGACTTTTGGCGGAACCGTGCAAACGCACATGCAGCGCGTGGTTGGTGACTACTTCATGGACGTGCAGGACCAGATCGCGGTCTTCTACTGGATGCGTCTTGGTTCCGGTGTGGTTGTGGTTCTTGGTGCGCTGCTGTTCATCTACTCGATCTGGGTGCCCCGGAAAGAGGTCATTGAACCCGGCGCAGCCGAAACCCCTGCGGAGTGATGGATATGGACGGCTCCATGAAACTGAATGAGGGGGCGGCAAACGCCCCCTTCTACCTGCCCCAAGGCGATGAATGCGATGTGTTCTGCGCCGCGTATAACAACGACCTGCCGGTTCTGCTGAAAGGTCCAACAGGCTGCGGAAAGACCCGCTTTGTCGCTCATATGGCGGCCAAACTCGGCCGCCCGCTTTACACCGTGGCCTGTCACGATGATTTGGCCGCAGCCGACCTGATCGGGCGCTATTTGCTGAAAGGTGGCGAAACCGTCTGGGTCGATGGCCCCCTGACCCGGGCGGTGCGCGAAGGCGCGATCTGCTATCTTGATGAGGTGGTCGAGGCCCGTAAGGACGTCACCGTCGTCCTACACCCGCTAACCGACGACCGGCGTATCCTGCCGATTGACCGCACAGGTGAAGAGCTTGAGGCTGCGCCCGGCTTCATGCTGGTGGCTTCATATAACCCTGGATACCAGAATATCCTGAAAACCCTGAAACCCTCGACCCGTCAGAGGTTTATCTCGCTCGAGTTCGACTTCCCGTCGCCTGAAATGGAGGCGCAGGTCGTCGCTCAGGAAAGTGGGTTGCCGCTGGAGCGGTGCAAACCGCTGGTGCGACTGGCGAACAAGCTGCGCGGGCTCAAGGGTCAGGACCTTGAGGAAGGCGTTTCCACCCGTCTGGTCGTTTATGCCGCGACGCTGATTGCGCAAGGCATGTCCACCGACCGCGCCATCCTCGCCGCTATGGTTGAACCTCTGACAGATGACGAGGACATCAAACGCGGGCTCCTCGATCTTGTCACGGCTGTCTTTGGGTGAGGCCGGCCGATGGTCAAGATCGACTTTGAGCCATGGGAACCCGAAGAAACGATCGGGAAACTGTGGCACACCCTAGCCAGTCGCCTCGATGCACCCCAGGTGCATGAAGGAGCCGCGGTTGACCTGTCTCAGGTCGCGGGGCGGCTGGCTGTCCTTTTTCGAGGACTTGGGGGTAGTCCGGGCGTTGAATTGCGCCCGGTCTCACCCGAGGTTTCGCGCCACCGCCTAAGCTGGCGGCGCCGATTGGCGACTGAGGTCGAACTGATGCCCCGCGCATCGTTTGACGGTGAAGTGCTTCGGCTACCGGATCGCCTGGCTGTGTTCCCTGCGCGTGAAGCAAATGGCGCGCTTTATGTCTGGCTGGCCGCCGCTGCGGCTCATGCCGGAACCCGCATCGACGAAGATGACGCATTACGCGCTGACCTGCGCGCCCTGATCGCTGCTCAACACATGGTCGATGCAACATTAGATAACGCCCCCGGGCTCCGTCCGCTTTATACCGAGCTGTGCAAGGGCGTTCTGCATCACCGTAACGTTCCCGACCTGCCGCCCGATGAGGCAGCAGTAGAAGAGCTTGTCCGTCATATGCTGGGCGACCCTGCCCCTCTGTCTTCAAGAGCCGAACAGCTTTTGACTGCAGTAGATAACGACCTGTCTGCGCCGCGGGGCTATCAACATTTCCGCCCGGTTCCCCTGTGGCCCGAATTGCGGGCGGTTGGGTTTTCCGAACATAACGAGGTGGAAAACCCCGAGACTGAGGGCGAACCTGAAGAGTCTGGTGAGAAAACTCACCGGGCCCGCCGCCGAAAGTCCGATCAGGCCGAGCGCAGTGACAGTTTCATACTGCACAAATTCGAAGCGATCCTCAGCTGGGCCGAGTTCCTGAATATCAACCGCCGCATCGATGACGACGATCCTGACAATGCCAAGAAAGCCGCTGACGATCAGGAAGAGATCGGCTTGGGTCAGATCTCAAAAGCGCCGCCAACCAAATTGAAACTGCATCTGGACCTTGCGCCAGAGGATGTGAATCGCGAACGCTTATCTGGTCGGATTCTCTATCCTGAATGGGACGTGCGGACCGGGCAATATCTGCCGGATCACGTCAATGTTCTGCTTTCAGATGCCGATATCCGCGAAGACGCGGCCGAGTTTGGCAAGGATCCCGCAACTGCCCGCCGTATCCGTGCTGTGAAACGCCAGTTCGAGGCTCTGCGCCCTGGTAGGGTGATGACGCGAGGCCATCTGGACGGAGACCAGCTGGACATCGAAGCTGCGGTACGGGCCGAAACTGAGCGAATGGCGAGCGGCGAAGCAAACGAGCGCATCTGGATGCAATCGCGCCCGGAAGCCCGTGATCTGGCGGTGTCGATTCTGTTGGATGTCAGCCGCTCGACCGAAAGCGCGGTCACAGGTCGCGCCGTGATCGACATCGAACGCGAGGCTTTGGCCGCGCTTGCCTGGGGTCTAAACGCCTGTGGCGACGACTTTTCCATCCACGCGTTCAGTTCTTTGAAACGTCAACGTGTCTATGTGCAGCGCTGCAAGCGGTTCGATGAACCAATGGGGGCTAAGGTCGAGCAACGTATTGCCTCACTGCGACCGGGTCACTACACCCGGCTCGGCGCGGCGATCCGCCATTGCTCTGCCGATCTGGCCAGCCAATCCCGCAAGCGTCGGTTGTTGTTGGTTATTACAGACGGCAAGCCCAACGACCTCGACCATTACGAAGGCCGCCACGGTATTGAAGACACCTGCATGGCGGTACGTGAGGCGCGCCGTGCCGGGCAATCGGTTTTTGGCGTCACCATCGACAAAACTGGCAAAAGCTGGTTCCCACGCATGTTCGGGCAGGGCGGTTTCGCTGTCATCCCCGACCCGCACCGCCTGACCATGGCCCTGCCTCAAATCTACCGCCAGCTGGTCGGGGCATGAGCAACGCTTCCTTGATCGACGAATTACCTGGCGAGTTGCTGATGTGGGTTCTGATCATATCGGAACTGCTGGTCTTCGGTGCTGGCCTCATTGCCTTTATGGGCGTGCGACTGACCGATCCTGTGGGCTTTGCCGAGGCGCAATCGCATCTCTATCGCACCGGAGCTGCCTTCAACACTGCGGTGCTGGTCACGTCGGGTTACCTGGCCGCGCAAGCTCTGCACTGGCGTCGCGCCGCGGAACGGTTCAAGGCACGGTTTGCTCTAGTGGCTGCAGTTGCGTTGGGGATCGTATTCCTGGGTATCAAAGGTGTGGAATACGCAGGAAAGGCCGCACAGGGCATCACCTATGAAACCCACCCCTTCTTTCTGTTCTATTACCTTTTGACGGGCTTCCACGCCGCCCATGTTCTGGCCGGGGTCGGAATCCTTCTCGTGGTGGCCTGGCGCGACGATCCACGCAATATCGAAGCAGGCGCGCAGTTCTGGCACATGGTCGATCTGGTCTGGATCATGCTGTTCCCCGTGATCTACCTGCTTGGGTAATTAAAATGCCTGCGTGTTCATCTTTTCACAAATACTCCCGCCGGAGGCTCCCAAACGCGCTCACACGCGCGTGGTTCACCCTGTTGGCGCTCAGCCTAACATCGGCGCTGCTGACGCTGTTTCCGCTTGGACCTAAAATCGTCGGCGCTGGTATTCTGGGTCTTGCGCTGCTCAAGTGCCGCATCATTCTGGCGCAGTATCTGGATCTCGCGACCAGCCCGGCCTTGCTGCGTGGGTTTTCCGGGGTTCTGACGGGCTTTGCGTTGATCGTCTTCGTCCTCTATCTGCTCTGAACAAAAATGTGCCGCCCCGAAGGGCGGCAGTTTTTCAAGCAAAGGGGTGCTTTGAACTATTGTGCGGCCATTGGCATGCGCGCGATCTGACAGCGCTGCCACAGGGCTGAAAGCGCACCGACCAGATGGTCGATATCCTCGTCCGTATGAACCGGAGACGGCGTAATCCGAAGGCGTTCGGTGCCTTTGGGAACCGTGGGATAGTTGATGGGCTGAATGTAGATGCCGAATTCTTCCAGCAGCGTGTCCGAGATGAACTTGCATTTCACCGGATCGCCCACCATCACCGGGATGATGTGGCTGGGGTTGGGCAAATGAGGAATGCCTTCGGCATCCAGACGGGCCCGAACCTGCGCCACCCGCTGTTTTTGCAAGTCTCGTTCCGCGCTCGATTGTTTCAGATGCTGGATCGAGGCCGCAGCCCCAGCCGCGATCGACGGCGGCAATGCGGTGGTGAAGATGAACCCGCTGGCAAAGCTGCGGACGAAATCACACAGCGCGGCAGAGGCCGCGATATAGCCGCCCACCACACCAAAGGCCTTGCCCAATGTGCCTTCAATAACGGTCAGCCGATCCATCAGCCCTTCGCGCTCGGCAATGCCGCCTCCGCGAGGGCCATAAAGACCGACGGCGTGGACTTCGTCGAGATAGGTCATTGCGCCGTATTTGTCGGCCAGATCGCAAATCTCTTTGATCGGGGCAATGTCGCCATCCATAGAATAGACAGACTCGAATGCGATCATCTTGGGCGCGTTGGGGTCGGCGGCGGCCAATTTAGCCTCCAGATCCTCAAGGTCATTGTGGTTCCAGATCACCTTCTGCGCCCGTGAGTGGCGAATGCCTTCGATCATCGAGGCATGGTTCAACGCGTCGGAGAAAACAATCAGATCCGGAATTTTCGCAGCCAGCGTTCCCAACGCAGCCCAATTGGAAACATAACCCGAGGTAAACAGAAGCGCAGCTTCTTTGCCATGCAGTTCAGCCAATTCAGCTTCCAGAAGCACGTGGTCATGCGTGGTCCCCGAGATATTGCGCGTTCCGCCCGCGCCAGCACCGCAGCGGTCCAGCGCATCGTGCATAGCCGTGATTACCGACGGATGCTGGCCCATGCCCAGATAGTCGTTTGAACACCAGATCCGCACATCCCGCTGGACTGGCCCGTCGGTCTGCCGGGCGTTCGGAAAAGCCCCGCAACGCCGTTGCAAATCGATAAAAACCCGGTAATTGCCTTCGTTCTTCAAAGTATCGAGGCTCTGGCTGAAAAATCGCTCGAAGTCCATCTGACATCTCCCGGGATAACTGGCTTTGAGCAGAGCTTAAGTCAGCTGATCTGGTCGTGACATGACAATTGTCAAGTTTGGGGACAAGAATAGGGGTGGTACGCCGCAACGGGCTTTGGCATAGCATTGGTCAAGGTTGATCATTCGGGCGCTGCCCGGAACGGACAAACAGGGGGACGCCTGCATGCCACATGAGGCTCAAAAGGCAATTGCGCGCCAGTCACTGCTTTTGCGCAGCCTGCCTGAGCAGCATGTCGACACTTTGCTGCGTCAGGCCGTTTGGCGACAATACGACCGGGGTGAGACAATTTTTCTTCAGGAAGAAGAAGCAAAGGCAGTCCATGTTGTTCTGGCCGGTTGGGTCAAACTGTTCCGGGTTACTCCGACAGGTGCCGAAGCGGTGGTGAGCGTGTTCACCAGAGGCGACAGCTTTGGTGAGGCCGTGGCCCTGCGTGATGTGCCATACCCTGTATCCGCCGAGGCCGTGTCCCCCTGTGAAGTTATGCACATCCCAAGCCCCGTGTTGCTGTCGTTGATGCGAGAGGACGCGGAAATAGGTGTCTCAATTCTGGCGGCTACCTTTACGCATCTGCATTCACTGGTCGCTCAGCTTGAGCAACTCAAGGCGCAGACAGGCGCGCAGCGCGTAGCTGAGTTCCTGCTGAATTTGTGTGAAGTCGAAAGTGGCACCTGCGAAGTTGAATTGCCCTATGACAAGATGTTGATTGCCGGGCGTCTGGGTATGAAACCCGAAAGTCTGAGCCGCGCGTTTTCGCGTTTGAAAACAGTTGGCGTAAAGATCAACAGGAACCACGCCGATATCGCGGACATCGACGTTCTGCGTGATTATGCTGAAAACGATCCGAGCGAAAGATAGCGCCAACCCGGATAGGATTGATTGATCGGCTCTGTTCACAACAATGCAGGACGCATGGATCAGTGATCCAACCGTGTGGCGGCAGGTCTGTCTTTTGGTGACAGTAGTGACTGATTATTCTCGGTCGGGGCCACTCCTTCGCAAGCATCTTCACGCAAAAAGCAGGTGCCAGATCTTATGAAGGTCGCGTATTTTCGAGCAGAACCAAGGCGTCTGCGACATCTCTGTTTTGCGTGCTGCCGGTAATCGCGTCTAGTATGCCTTCGATGTCAGGGGGAACCTTGGGCGCACGCCCGCAGCGCTGACAGGTCCGCAGATAATCTACGGCCACGCGAAGCTCGAACATTCTGGCTTGCTGATCGCGCGCAGATTGCAGGGCGTGCGAAAACAGGTGGTCGGCTGGCTTGTCCGAGGACTGTAACAGCGCTTCGATTCGATCTGTTTCAGCCTGCGCCCACCCTTCATTGGTTAAATCTTGCTGCGCACGTGCTTCGTTCAGCAGGTCCAGCGCGGACCTTGAATCTTGCGCGTTCAAAGCAACCTCGGCCATCGCGGTCAGAAACAAGGGTTTGTAGTTTCCGGCCCCACTGGCCCACCAAGCCTCGGCTGCGTCGCGCATCACGCTGAGGGTGTCTGGGTTGGGATTTGTCTGTGCGTCTGCCCAACTGCGCCAGACATTGGCTGTTAAAGTCATAAACGGGAACGCATGTTTGACAGCCAACGCTTCCAGCTGTGCCACAACAGGATAGACCTGTTGGGGGTCGCGCCTCAGCAAATGAAGCATGCAAAGATAGGTCAATGTCTGCGCCATGCTGTGTGCATGTTTCAAATCCTGTGCCGCCGACACAGCCTGAAGCTGAATGTCAAGGGCACGGTCTGGCTCGCCGCGAAGCCAGACCGCTATGCTCAGAAAACAGGACGTAATGGCGGCATGATCAGTGCCATAGACATAGGCCAGTCGGCTGTGCTGTTCCGGATCATACAAACTCAGCGCCTGTTTTAGGTGATCACAAGCAGATTCCAGATGCCCGATATGCAGCAACACGGCGCCCATGGCCCGATGCGCGATCATGGTGTGATGCGATTCCTCGTCAAGTTTTGCCAGATCCAGCAATTGCGCTGCAGTGTCCTTGGCCAGATTGTATTCACCCCGCACCAAATGATAAGCGTAAAGGCCATTGAGAACCGGGAAAAGCTGTTCGGTTTCGCCCAGCCGGTTGCACAGGTCGCGTATTCGCGCGTAAGCGGCGCCCGTTTTATCGGCCGCAATGCCTGCAGTCGAACGGAGAACGCCTGCTCGCAGAACCTGAATGCGGGTCTCGTTTCGATCCCGGTCGACAGAGTCGTCCATCTTTTCAAGCAAGGCGACGGCCCGGCCCAATTGTGTCACCGCTTCGACCGCAGCCGACCGTTCGACAGAGCGTTGCCCAGCCAGATACCAATGATCGATCGCCTCCTTCGGCATGTCTGCCATCGTGTAGTGATGGGCAAGTATCTCGGGGCCGACTGCTGCGTCTTGATGTTTGGTCTGTTTCAATGCTTCGACCACGCGGGCGTGCAGCCCTCGCCGTTCGCGTTTCAGAAGGCTGTTATACGCCGTGTCGCGAATGAGGGCGTGACGGTAGGTAAAGGTCTGCTCTGGAACCGTGCCCGAGCTGTTCACGATGTCTGCCTCCACCAGCAAATCCAGACCTGCCCGCAACGCCCTTTCGTCCAACCGCGCAACCTGGGCGATCAGAGGAAACGAGAAATTTGGTCCGATCACCGCCCCTATCTGGGCCACTTCTTTGGCCGAACTCAGTCGATCTAGCCGGGCCATCAAGGCATCATGCAGTGTCTTGGGAACGGAAGATGAGGCCGACGCACCGCCAGCCGCTAAGGTGTCGGTGCCATCAATCAGAAAGTTGGTCTCAATAAGGTCCTTGGTGACTTCTTCGACATAAAGTGGAACGCCGTTGGAACGGGCCGCGATTACATCATAAGCCGCTTTTGGAACAGGTCTGCCATTGGCGACGCCGTCCACGATTTCTTTGATTTGTTCAAAACCCAACTGCTTCAAGTCGACATGAGTTAGATTTGAGGTGAAGGTCCAACCCGGATCAAAGCCCGTGCGATAACTCATCACCATCAGCACAGGTGCATCAGCGAGGCGTTCAACAACAAGGTCGAGCATCAATTTTGTTGTTGGGTCGATCCAATGCGCATCTTCGAACAGCACAAGCAGCGGAGTCTTCCCGGCTGTTTCAAGCAGATGATCCACCAGCATGTCCAGCGTCTGTTTCATCAACTGATCAGGCGTCAGATCCAGCGGACCCAACTGATCCTCGAATGGAACCGACAGAAGTAATGCAGCCAGTTTCAGCGTGAGGTCAGACGGTGCGCCAAACAAGCGCTTTAACTTGTCCAGTTTCTCCGTCGCGCTGTCGTCCACTCGCAATTCTGCCGCGGCCTCAAGCTGGCGAATGACGGGGTACAGTGCGCTGGCATCGTGATAAGGTGAGCATTGAAACCGGATGTGCTGGAACTTGGTTTCGGGAATCGATCGGCTCAGCTCTTCGATCAGGCGGGATTTTCCGATCCCTGCTTCGCCTGACACTAGCGCCACTTGACCATGCCCTTGCCGGGCCAAATCCCATTTGCTGTGCAGGGTTTTGTATTCAAGCGTTCGACCGACAAGCGAGCTCATCGCTGTGTCATCCGAGGCCATGAACCGGCTGAGAGTTTGGCGCGTACCGGTGACCTGCCAGGCTTCAACCTCTTTGGCGAAACCTTTCAACTGAAATGTACCGCGACGTTCATATTCAAACGTATCGCCCGCAAGCTCGTGTGTCGTTGGCGCAATGATTAGGGCGCCTGGGTCGGCCATGGATTGCAATCGCGCGGCGAGGTTTGGGGTTTCGCCCATCGCTGTGCCATCCTCGAACATCTTTTCACCACGCAGATCGCCAACGACGACCAGGCCGGTGGCGATACCGATACGCACCTGAAGCTGTGCGTGGGTCTGCAAGTTGGGGATTTCGCGAATGATCCGCAAGCCCGCGTGTATCGCGCGTTCGGGATCATCCTCATGCGCGTGAGGAAACCCAAAGAACACCATGATGCCGTCGCCATAATAGCTGGCGATATGTCCGTCATATGCGGCGACGGCTGCGGCGCAGGTTTCCTTGAACAGCCTTAAAACTTCGGCCAGATCTTCGGGGTCGAGCTGTTGCGACAACGGCGTCGAGCCCACAAGATCTATGAACATCACCGTCAGCTGCCTGCGTTCGGCGACAATATTGCGTTCGGGAACTGAACGTCCCTGCGTGCCTTCGCGGATGGCCTTCAAAAAGCGCCGTCTTGGACCCAACGGCAATCCAATTGTGATCAGGTCGTCATCGTTGAGTTCCGAGAGATCGCTCAACTCGATCTCATGCCGGGAAAAGGCGTCGGCATATTTGGATAAGCCGTGCTTGCTCAGCCAGTCTGAGATATCTGCCATGTGACCCCGCGAATGACTCAGACGCGACGATGCCAAGCTCTTCGCGTTTTCGTATGATCCCTAAGATCGGCGTCTGGGCCGCGCGGGACGATTGATCTTATCAAGAACGACAGGGCCGCGCGGGTCAAGAGTGTGTTGTGGCAACAAGGTACTGCACGTTCATCGCGTTGCTCCTAAACGCTTCCGTGGGTCCATTTGATCGAACAACCCATCGATGGTGTCTGATCCTGAGGGCCTTGGCCGGTTTCGGCGATTCGAAGCATCGCATCGACAAGTTCCGGCACGCGCGCTCCGGTTTCGCCGCGGCGCAGATTGTCCAGACGTCCACGGTATTGCAGCAAGCCATTTGCGTTCAGTCCAAAGAAATCGGGTGTACAGACTGCGCCATATGCTCGGCCAACGGTTTGTTCTTCGTCGACCAGATACGGGAAGTTAAACCCGTTTTCGCGCGCGAATTCCAACATTCTATCCGGTGCATCTTCAGGATAGTCGCGATAGTCGTTCGACATCACCGCCAAGACTCCAATCCCCTTTGACATTAACAGGTCCATGTCCTGCGTCAGCCGATCTGCCAGCGTTTTAACATATGGGCAATGATTGCAAATAAAGGCGATCAACAGTCCGTTTCGCAGATGATCGGACATCGTGAAAAGTTGGCCGTTGGGATCCTTCAGCGTGAAGTCCGGGGCCTTCCAGCCAAAATTGCAGATTGGGGTGTCTAGCAGCATGTTCTTCCCTGCGAGTGCTAAGAACGGCGTTAGGTTCAATCTAGCGGACAACTTTTGTAAAGTTTAGCGCAAGTTTTTCCTGTCGCGAAGATGAGCGTTTGGTTCCCCCTCAGATCAGCAGTGTCGACAGGCTGGGGAAATAGCTGAGCAAAAGCAGAACCAATGTCACCGCGATCAGGAAGGGCCAGAGCGATTTGAGGATTGAGCCCGGTGTGGTACCGCTCATAGATGAGGCGATGTACAATCCGATCCCGACAGGCGGTGTCAGCAGGCCAAGCACAAGGTTCAAACAGGCAACTATGCCGAATTGATAGGGGCTGATGTCATAGGACCCGGTTGCAATGGGCAGAAGGATAGGTGTGATCAGGATAATCGCTGCTATGCCGTCGATCACCATTCCAACCAGCAACAGAGCCAGATTTACAATCAGCAGAAATACAAAGGGGTTCGAGGTGACGGATGTGATCAAACCGGCCAGATGCTGCGGTATCTCTTCGTAGATAATGACCCAACCAAACACACTGGCGGCCGCAATCATGAACAGGATCATCGAGGCATTGGCAGCGGTGCGTTTGAACATCTCGGCTAGGTTTTTCGGTTTCAGATCGCCATACACCAACCAGCCCACTAGAAAGGCGATCAGGGACGCAATCGCGGCGGACTCGGTCGGGGTGGCGATCCCGAACAGGATGCCGCCGATGATCGACAGCGGGATCAGCAAGGCCGGAGCGGCGCTGATAAGGGACCGGAAAGCCTCGGCCCGCGTCATCCAGCGGCCTTTGGGAAACTGTTGCTGCCAACCAATCAAAGTGATGACCAGCGCGAAAGCACCAGCCAGAATTAAGCCCGGCAAAATACCCGCAATGAACATATCACCTATGGGGATCTGGGCCAGCACACCAAAGATCACGAACATCATCGATGGCGGAATGACCGGGGCCAATAAGCCACCAGCGGCTGTGGTCGCGGCGGCAAAGCCTTTGTCATAGCCTTCTTCATCCATCGCTGGGACCATAGCGCGCGACATCACCGCGATCTGTGCTGTGGCAGAGCCGATGATCGCCGCCATGAACATATTGGCCAGCAGGTTGATATAAGCCAACCCGCCACGAAACCCGCCGACAAACACCCGCGCTAGCGCGACAAGGCGTCGGGTCATTCCGCCCTCATTCATAAGCTCGCCGGTCAGCATGAAAAGCGGAATGGCTAAAAGGCCATAGTTCTCAAGACCCCCGAACATTTTCTGCGCGAAGCTGTCATAAAGAACAGTGTTGCCGCTTTCCCAGATGTACCAGATGGCGGTGATGGCCAGCACGATTGCCACTGGGACAGACAGAAGCAGGGTCGCCAGAAAGACGATGGGACTCATGTTAGCGTTCCCTTCGTAGGGGCGCTCAGCAAGTGCATGGTGGAATGCAAAGTTGCACCAAGCGCAAACAGCCACATGACAAGCCAGAACAGGTATTTTGGCAGGCCCAGGGTCAGTGTCGGCTCGGCATAGATGAAATTGAACGTCTGTCCTTGAAAAGCCAAGGTGTCAAAGCCGCTGAGCGCGATGTCCAGCGGCAGAAACCAGAGCCAACAGAACCACAGCATCGTGACGGAGAAGGCGAACACAACGACATCGACCGTCTTGCGGATTACCCGTTTTGCGTGATCCGGCACATTGTCGGAGAGAATGGAAATCGACACCGAACTGCGATGATGCAACGCGGCGGACGCGCCCAGAAAGGTCATCCAGACCATCGCGTAAATCGCCAGTTCATCGACCCAGAACAGGGCGTTACCCGCCGTGCGGGTGACGACATTCAGCAAAATCAAAACGGTTATGCAGACCGCCAGAAAGGCAGCGCACCACAATTCGACCCGCGCCAAGCCAGCCGACAGCCGATACAACATCGCTGTTCTCCCGAGAAAAAGGGCGCAGGATCGACCTGCGCCCTTTCCGTCATGCCGTTTTCGTTATTTTGTTTCTGCCGCAGTCTGCCGCAAAGCGTCAAGGGAAGAGGTCTTCTCGGACCAGATCCCGTTCCACTCTTCAATCGCATCGCCAAAGAACGAGGCATCGACCTTTTTGTAGGCTTTGCCCGTGCCTTCGATCTGCTCCAGCCATTTAGAATCGTTTTCGACATAGGCGTCGATGGTGCTGTCGACGTGTTTGGCCATCAGCTCAGAAATCATCGCCCGGTCTTCTTCCGACAAACCCGCCCAGACCTTGGCCGATACCAGACCAACCATCGGGAACATCATATGATCCGACTGCACGATGGTGTCAGCGTGCTCATAATACTTCAGAACCCAAATCAACTCGGCATCCATATCGATGGCATCGACCTGGCCGTTGGCCAAAGCATCATAGACCGCAGGCAATGGCATCGGCGTAGGCGCTGCCCCTACCGCGTTGTAGAAGTCGAGGATAGGTGTAAACGGCGTGATCCGCAGCTTCAGGCCAGACAGATCGTCGGCGGATGAAACTTCGCCTCGGCTGACGATCTGACGCAGCCCGGCCATACCATATCCCAAGCCCACGACGCCAACTTGACCCGGTAGCGGCTCAAGCATGGATTTGGCTGTGTCAGACCGAAGAATGCGCCCTGCGTGCCCAATGTCATCTGCCAAATAAGGAGCGTAGAAAGCCCCCAACTCGGGCGCGCGGTTCGACACTTCCGCGACTGTCATGAAGGCCATGTCCAACGCGCCGGTTTGCAATTGCTGCAGCATTTCAGCTTCGTTCCCCAGCTGGCGCGCCGGGAAAACCGACACTGAATGCGTGCCGCCACTGGCCTCATTCAACTCAGCCCCAAAGGCCTCTGCGGCTTTGGTCCAGATATGCGGTGGCGGCGTGATCAGGCCCAACCGGAACTCTTCGGCCTGAGCGGCAACGGATGACATTGCCAGCACAGCCGCAGAGGCGGCAATTTTTACAATATGTTTCATGACTTCCCCTGTTTTGATCTTATTTCACAATGTAACCCAGCCCTCGGGTGGTTCCTTGCCCGGATGCACCGCCTGACAATTTGGGCAAGTGCGATCTTTTTCCGAGGCATAGAACTTCTGATAAACCGGAGGCAGGTCGTCAACGATGGACTTTAGCTGCATTTCTGCGCGATGCACCAGTGATCCGCATTCGAAGCAGTACCATTCGATGGCGTCCAGCTCACCCGTCTGGCGTTTTGGTTCGATAACAAGCCCGATAGAGCCTTCTTGTGGGCGTTGCGGAGAATGGCGCACATGCGGTGGCAGCAGGAACACTTCACCTTCGCGGATCGGAACGTCATAGAACTCCTCTCCATCAAAGATTTTCAGCACCATGTCGCCTTCCAGCTGATAAAAGAACTCTTCGACCGGGTCGTCGTGATAATCCGTTCGCTTGTTCGGGCCGCCAACAACCGTGACCATAAGATCGGCATCTTCCCAAACCTGACGATTGCCCACAGGCGGCTTGAGCAGATGGCGGTGTTCGTCGATCCAGGCCTTGAAGTTAAATGCTTGCAGTTTCGACATGTCCCACTCCCTATCGTCGAAAGTTTGATGTGTTTTTCCACAACGGCAAAGAAATTTTCAGGATCTAGCTATCAGATTTCTTTATACAGCTCAGTGCGCAGCCTTTTCAGACGCGAAGGCCGCATTCGTCGAATGCCTTATGAATGATCGTCTTCTCGGCCTCGGTCAGTTCCAGCATTGGTGGGCGCACACGGCCACCGACCTGACCCAATAATTCCTGCCAGTATTTTCCAAAGGCCGTGGGTTTACCCGCCGGGCGCGTGCGTTTCATGGCATCCCGGACAGGGTTGAGGCTGTCAAACACACGTCGCGCTTCATCCGCCTTTCCGGCAAAAGCCAAATGTGTGTATTCGTTCATCCGCTGATCGACCTTGCTTTGCAGCTGATAAGGCGGGGAGGAACAGAGATAGAGCTTCCAGTCGAGTTCCAGGATATTGTCCAGCCATTCATGTTCGGCTGAGGTTGAGACATGGATCTTGTCTCCGACCATATGTGTCAGCTTCACATACATCTCACGAGGGACTGAGTATTTGATGGCCACGATATTCGGCAAGTCCGCTATGCGTGCGCATTCTTCGGGTTGCATCAGATAACCGCTGTCCGGATGGCTCCACATGGCGATGCCGATGTCCAGTTCGTCACAGAACCGCTTGTAATATTGGTAAAGAACCTCACCGCGATCCTGCACAAAGCTCAGAACCGGCGCGTGCAGCACGATGTAATCCGCGCCGCAGTTCTGGGCATGGTGGGCCAATTCCAACGCCGTATTCATGTTCTGATCCGAGACCGAGACAATCACCCCGGCCTTGCCCGCGCATTCTTCGACTGCAATTTCGAAGTTGCGCTTGCGTTCTTCGATGCTCATCGAAAAGAACTCGCCCTGTTTGCCGGCGACGAACAGGCCCTGAATGTCCAGATCGTCTATCCAATGCCGGATATTCGCGCGCAGCCCGGGTTCATCCAAGGACAGATCTTCATTGAACGGGTTCAATGCTGCAGCCCAGATCCCTGTCATGTTCTCGCGGGCATAAGCTTTTGCGTCGTGTTTGGTGTATTTCATAGAATGCAGTCCCAGTGGCTTTGGCCCCATGAAAAGCACACTGCGACAGTCGATCCAGCCCGATTTCGGGGAAATGGTTATCTGAAAAAATTATACCGCAAACTTACCAATTCAGATTTCTTCTGTGCTGGTCTAGGATTCAGGTATGAAAATAGCAATCATTGGAACCGGCGCAATTGCGCAATATGTTCAGCGCGCCTTACCAAAGCATGAGCACGAAGTGGTGGCGTTTCTCGTCAGACCACATCGTGTTGAGTCAAAAACGCCTTTATTTGTTGGCTCGGTTGATGACTTGCCAGACGGCACCGACATGGTTTTGGATTGCGCCGGGCATGAGGCCTTGGCCGGTTTGGGGCCGCTCATACTTGCTAAAGGTATCGACATCATCAGTGTTTCTGTCGGTGCACTGGCGGACCGGAAGACCGCAGATCGGTTGGAAAGCGCGGCACGGCAGGGTGGGGGACACTTGCATCTGGCCAGTGGTGCCATCGGCGCTTTGGATTGCCTGAGCGCAGCGGCGGTCGGTTCGCTCACATCTGTTACCTATGTTGGGCGTAAGCCGCCAGCGGGGTGGAAAGGATCGCTTGCCGAACACAGCCTGGATCTCGACAAGTTGAGTGACGCAAAAACCCATTTCCAGGGTTCTGCCCGCGAGGCGGCGCTGTCCTACCCAAAGAATGCAAATGTCGCGGCAGCCGTGGCATTGGCAGGATTGGGATTTGATGACACACAAGTTCGTCTGATCGCAGACCCAACGATCCAAAAGAACATTCACGAGATCGAGGCTGAAGGCGATTTTGGCACCTTTCAGTTTCGGATCAGTGGCACAGCACTGCCTGACAATCCAAGAAGCTCGGCGCTTGCAGCGATGAGTGTGCTGTCCAAACTGAACCAGCTTAATAATCCGATTGTGCTTTAACCATGGTTGGGCGTCACTCTCGCATCGTTGATCGTGCTTTGACACGCCTGAAACTGCGTCAACTGCGTCTGCTGGTTGCCGTGGGTGCGCATGGCAACATTCAAAACGCGGCCCGAGAGTTGGGCATTTCTCAACCTGCGGCCACCAAAATGATCCAAGATCTTGAACTGGATTTTGAGGTCAAACTGTTCACTCGCACCAATCGTGGGGTGGTGCCAACCGTTTTCGGAGAGACCCTGATCCGTCACGGCAAACTGATCTTTGCGCAGGTTTCGAATGCCGCGCAGGAATTGGATGATCTGAACGAGGGTAACTCGGGTCGTGTCGTTGTGGGTACATTGCTTGCTGCATCAACCAGTCTCTTGCCTGCAGGCATTGAACTGTTGCTGGAAGACCGTCCGAATGTTGCGGTCAAGATCAACGAGGGCACGAACGAAGTTCTGATGCCTCGACTTCTGTCGGGTGAGATCGATATGGTTGTTGGCCGTCTGCCGTCACACCGGCATCGCGACAAGATTCGGCAGGAAAAACTGTTCGAGGATCGAATCTTAGCGGTTGTTGGCCCTCAACATCCGCTTGTCCGTCGCAAAGACGTGACGTTTGCTCAAACCAAACCCTTTGGCTGGATACTGCCCCCGCAAGAGACTACGTTGCGGCGTCAGGTCGATCATTTCTTTGTTGGGCAGCAGCAATATGTGCCACCGGTCATGATCGAGTCGGTGTCTTATCTGACGAACCGCGCCTTGCTGCAGTCGCGCGACCTGATTGGTCTTATGCCAGCCGAGGTTGTTGCGCAGGATATCGAACATGGTCACCTTGCCAAAGTTGATTGGAACGTGCCCTTCGGTCAGGGGCCGATCGGTGTTTCTTTTCGTGCTGACGATGATCTGTCACCTGCCGGGCGGGCGTTTAAAACGGCACTGCACAAGGCAGCGCAGGGTAAACAAGCCAGCTATTCGCCAAAGTGATACCCGTATTTGTTCAATTCACTTGAAGTAATGCGAAGCATCGAGCGATCTGAAAACAACGCTAAAAGAGGTGTTAGCTTCATGTATCCAGAGCTTAAACTGTTCATTGATGGCACGTGGCGAAAAACCGACCGCGATATCCCGGTGATCAACCCGGCAACCGAAGAAGAGCTTGGGCGGTTGCCCTGCGCATCGGTGAAGGATCTGGATGATGCGTTGGAGGCGGCTGTCAAAGGTTTCCGCGTTTGGAGCCGCACGTCTCCGCGTGAGCGCGCGGATACAATCCTGCGCGCCGCAGCCCTGATGCGGGACCGTATCGACACGATTGCGCACTCAATGACGTTGGAGCACGGCAAACCCCTGAAGCAAGCCCGGCTGGAAGTGATCCGCGGGGCCGAGTTTTTTGAATGGGACGCTGGCGAGGCCATGCGGACTTATGGGCGGATCATTCCGGCGGCTCCGGGTCACAAATTCGCGGTGCATCGCCTGCCAATCGGAGTTGTCGCAGCATTTTCCCCGTGGAACTTCCCCATGAGCCAACCGGCAAGGAAAATCGCTGGTGCGTTGGCTTCGGGCTGTTCGGTGATCCTTAAGGCTGCGGAAGAAACCCCTGCTGGGGCGTTGCATATTGCCAAAGCGTTTGAAGATGCGGGATTGCCTCCGGGCGTTCTGAACCTGGTATTTGGGGAGCCAGCAGAAGTGTCCGGATATCTGATACCACAAGACCCCGTGCGTCTGGTGGCTTTTACCGGTTCAACAGGTGTTGGGCGGCATTTGACCACCCTTGCGGCCCAGCATGATACGCGTGTGCTGATGGAGTTGGGCGGCCACGCGCCGGTCATTGTCTGTGAAGACACGGATGTTCAGGCGGCGGCGACATCTGGTGCGGTGCGAAAAATGCGCAACGCCGGGCAAGTATGCACGTCGCCGACCCGCTTTTTCGTGCACCAAAGCATCTTTGATCTCTACGCCAATGACTTTGTGAAACGGGCAGCGGCCACAGTTGTCGGCAACGGCTTGGAGTCAGGGGTCGAGATGGGCCCGCTGGCCAATGAACGCCGCGTGCCTGCCCTGACCGAATTGGTCGAGGATGCACGGGCCAAAGGGGCAACTGTCGCCACGGGAGGCGCGCCGATAGGCAATCAGGGCTATTTCTTTCAACCTACAGTCTTGTTGAACGTTCCCGATACCGCGCGGATCATGCAGGAAGAGCCTTTTGGTCCCGTGGCGGTCATAAACCCCGTGGCCTCATTGGATGAGGCAATCGATCAGGCAAATTCTGTCCCTTACGGTCTGGCCGGATATGCCTTTACCAACAGGGCGGATTACATCGACCGATTGATCGATGAGGTTGAAGTAGGAAACCTGTCGATCAACACGCTTGAAGCGTCGATGCCGGAAACGCCTTTCGGCGGTGTGAAATCCAGTGGTTCTGGCCGTGAAGGCGGAACAGAGGGGCTTGAGAATTACATGACGGTCAAACACGTCTGGCATTCGGCTGGCATCGTCTGAGAGAATCCGCAACCCGACTTCTGCGCGATTTGCCGCGCTATAGGCTCTTCGCAATACTCGCTTGAAGCGGGTACCAAGGGTAAACGCACACTGCAAGGATCAGGTCGGAGGTATCATGGTCTTCAGGCACAGCCTTCCCGCGACGGCCACAGGTGAAACATCCGAAAGATCTATGGCCGCACCGCTTGGAGTGGCCATCGCCATGGGGGTCGCGTTGGTCTTCATCCTGTCGGTGTTCCTGTACATGTCGCGCGAAACGACAGACCGGATCGGTGAAATGCGAAAGGTCTGGCAGGGCTATTCAGTCGAGACCACCCCTCGCGGCTATTGGATATCGGAAATCCGGGGATATTTCGGCTATGGCGGGTTGATTCACAACTTCAAAAACTACGTCCTGCGGCACGACGCAGAATACTCGCCGACCTTAAAATCCCAGTCGCAGAACCTTCTGACAACCATCGAAACCTACCGCAACGCCGCGCCGTCGCAGACTGAATTGGATGCATTGCAACGCATCGAACGGGTGGCGCTGGAATATATCGGGAATATTCCCAAGATTGAGGCGGGCATAGCAGCCGGCCTGCGTGCCGAAGAAATAGATGCTTTGGTGCGGGTCGACGACAGTGACGCGCTTGCGGCGCTTTCTACGCTGGAGGCACTGTGGATCACCGAGCGCGATCAAAGCTTGTCGGACATGGTTCAGGCGTTCTCTGAAGGGGAACAGCTGGTGCGCCGCTTCTCGGTTCTGCTGGTCGGTTTAATAGCGGTGGTTGGGGTTATTGCCATCCTGACCACGTTGCTGATCTCAAACATCCTGCGGACCAATCGTCGTTTGAAGGCTGAGTTGGAACTGCGCGAGCAAGTGGAACTGGCCGAGCGCAAGCTTGCGCGGGCTGTCGAACAAAGTCCGGCTTCGATCATCATCACAGACACCGAGCTGAAGATAGAATATGCCAATCGCAAGTTCTTTGACCTCAGCGGATATGAGGCGGATGAGGTCTATGGGCACACGCCCAGAATGCTGCAATCGGGACATTCGGGACAGGGGGTTTACGCCGATCTAAGGCAGAAATTGCAACGTGGTAAAAGCTGGTATGGCGTGTTTCGGAATCTCAGCAAGGATGGCAGCCATTATTGGGTTTCAACTGCGATTTTCCCGCTGGTCGATCAGAACGGCAAAGTCACGCACTATATCGGGATTGGCGAAGACATTACCGAAACCCGGCGCACGCATGAGCAATTTGCCCAAGTGCAGAAGATGGAAGCTGTGGGTATTCTGGCAGGCTCGGTCGCGCATGATTTCAACAACGTGTTGATGAGTATCACTGGAAACGCCGATTTGATCGAACTGGATGCGGAAGGGATTGACGACATCCAGACCTCGGTCAACCATATTCGCATCGCTGCGCGCCGGGCTCAGGCATTGGTTCGCAAGATGCTGACCTTCGCCCGACAAAGACCGCGCAACCCCCGTCGCGGCGATATGGTCAAAGCCACGCAAGAAGCGCTGGATCTGATCCGGGTATCTGCCCCGCCTAGCGTTCAGACGCGCTTTGATATCGAGGTCGAAACTGCCTTTTCCGATTTTGATGGCACACTGTTCTTTCAGACCCTTCTGAACCTGTGTCACAATGCGTTTGAGGCTATGGGCGATCAGCCAGGTGAGGTTGCGTTGCGTATCGGCCTGGTCGACAAGGGTGCGTTGGACGATTTGCCGGACGGCGCTATTGGGGTGATCCGTTTAGACGTCAGCGATACCGGCCCTGGCATTGCTGAGGATTTGCAGCAACAAGTGTTCCAACCTTTCTTTTCCACAAAACCCGTCGGCAAAGGCACAGGTCTGGGTCTGACCATCGTGCACAACAGCGTCGAGGAATGTCATGGTCGTGTCGAACTGCATTCAGAACCGGGCAAGGGCACATGTTTCAGCTTGTTCTATCCGTTGATGCCCGCGCTCAGCCCCGAAGATCAGGCTGAGGTCGAAGCAGTGGCAGGGGACGAACATGTCCTGTTGGTCGACGATGACGAGAACATCCTTTACGTGACGCGGCGGCTGCTGACGCGATACGGATATCGTGTCGAAGCTTATTCCGATCCGTTGAAAGCGCGCGAGGCGTTTCGTGAAGCTCCGGAAAGCTATGACATCCTGATCAGCGACCTGATGATGCCCGGCCTGCGGGGGACGGACCTGATCGAATCCGTGCGCGCAATCCGGTCAGACTTGCCTGCTATTCTGATCAGCAGCTATTTCGATGATGCCGAGGTGTCCGTTGCCGGGGCTTCCCCAATCATGGTTCAAAAGCCGCTGGAAATTCAGTCACTTGCCCGAATTATCCGGTCTCAGATGACCTGAGTTTGTAACATTATTTAACATCTCTTCTTAAAACTTAACAAAGGTCAAATTCTCACGAAACAACTGACCCTTAGTGTTCGCCATACCGATCCCCAATCACCCGGAGAGATCGGATTAGCGATAAAGGGGCTTTTAGATGATGACCAAAGCCAGAACATGGTTCTCGGCGCTTTCGACAGCTTCGCTGCTGACGATGAGCGTCGCGTTCCCGGTTCACCAGGCCCTGGCGGATGAGCCGGGACCGGTAGAAGCCATAGAGTTCGACCCCGCCAAGGCGGCCCTTGGCAAACGTTTGTTTTTTGATCCGCGCCTGTCCGGCGACACCGAGCTGTCTTGCGCCAGCTGCCACCAGCCGGAAAACGGGTTTACCGACGGGCAGGCCCTGTCGGATGCCTATTCCGGCAGCTTGCATTTCCGCAATGTTCCCACGCTGATCAACAGCGCCAAGCGGGCAGCGTGGTTCCATGACGGGCGCATAGGCACCAACCTCAACGACGTGACCCGCGAAAGCATCACCGAGACATACTCGATGAATATGGACATGCGTCTGATGCAAGAACGCATCAAGCAGGACCCCGTCTATGTCGAGATGTTCGAAGCCGCCGGCTTTGGCGAGCCTTCGAACGGCGGTGTCCGCAATGCGATTCCGGAATATTTAAAAACGCTGATCTCGCGCGGGGCACCCTTCGACACCGGTGAGATGTCGGATGAGGCCAAAGCGGGGTACGAGTTGTTCAACGCGAGCGGCTGTAATTCGTGCCACTCGGGCGAGCGCTTCACCGATGACCTGCCGCACAATATCGGCGTTGGCGACAATCCCGATATCTGGGCAACTCCGGAACGTCACATCACTTTCGTGACCATGATGAAGTTCCTCGGCGTCGAGAACTACATGAACCTGCGCGCCGATCCTGGTGCGTATATCCGTACCCACACCGCCGACACGTTCGGCACCTTCATGACACCCACGCTCCGCGAGCTGACCTATACAGCTCCGTATATGCATAACGGCTCGATCGCGACGCTTGAAGATGTGGTGGCCTTCTACAACGCAGGTGGTGGTGACGACGAAAACAAGGATCCGCGCATCAAACCGCTGAACCTGAACGAGACCGAGCAAGCACAGCTGGTGGCCTTCCTCAAGGCACTGTCCGGCGATCCGCTGACCGGCCCCGACTTCGTCGCCGAAGAGATCGATACGGACTATGCGCCGATCGAAAACTGGCAAGACGCAACAAACTGAGGAGTGGACCCATGAAAGACCTTAAGTCTTACCTTTCAGGCACAATCGCCACCGCTGCCCTGTTTGCGGTCCTTGGTTCGCAGGCTATCGCGGAAACCAGCATGGAGATTGAGGCCGGCATCGGTGGGGCAGACCCCGACCCTGATGCGCCGCTTGTGGCATTGGGTGAGCCCCCAATCCCGTTGGACAACCCCCAGACCGAGGCCAAGATCGAACTGGGCAAGATGCTGTTTTTCGATCCCCGTCTGGGCGGTAACCCATCGACCCCGTGTTCGTCCTGCCATCTGCCGGATGTGGGCTGGGATGTCGAAGCCCCGATCTCGTTCGGCTATCCGGGCACGACCCACTGGCGCAACAGCCAGACCATCGTGAACTCGGCCTATTACGGCAAACTGTTCTGGGCGGGCTCAAGCAAAAGCCTTGAAAGCCAGGCCAAATCCGCCGCAGGCGGTGCGGTAGCAGGCAACGGCGAGGCCGACATGATGGAGGCGCGTCTGGCCTTTGTTCCCGAATATGTCGAACGCTTTAACGATGTCTTCGGTGATCAATGGCCGCGCATCAGCAACGCATGGCGGGCCATCGCCGCGTTTGAGCGGACCATTGTTCAGACCGACACGCCCTTCGACAACTATCTGCGCGGGGATGATGCGGCGCTGACCGAGGAACAGAAACGCGGGCTTGAGCTGTTTACCGGCAAGGCGCAATGTTCCGAATGCCACAACGGCGCGCTGCTGTCGGATGAGAAATACTACAACACCGGCGTGCCGCCCTATAGCGGCTGGGAAGATGATGGTCTGGCACAAGTGACCTTCCGGTATGAGCTCTATGCCAAAGGCTCGACCGAGGATTTCTATCGTCACACCAAAGACGACCCCGGCTTCTATTTCCGCACCAAGGAAAAGGCCGATCTGGGCAAGTTCCGTACACCATCCCTGCGCTACACCCTCTACACCGAACCCTACATGCATAACGGCATGTTGGAGACGCTCGAGGATGTGGTCGAGTTCTACAATCAGGGCGGCGGCGAAAATGAATTCGCAGCAACCAAATCCGATCTGATCCAGCCGCTTGGCCTGAACGATCAGGAAAAAGCGGATCTGGTGGCCTTCCTGAAATCCCTGTCCGGTGACGAGATTCTGGTCGAAGAACCTGATCTGCCGGATTACCAGCCGCTTCCCGCGGCAGCAGAGGAGTAAGCGTCATGAAAGATCATAACGCAACCGGATGCAGCTGTTCGGGTGAGGCCAAAAAGGCCTGCACCGTGAACCGCCGCCAGTTCCTGTTCGCCTCGGGTGCCACGACCTTTGCCGTGATGGTGGCCATGCCCACCCGTCACGGCCAGGCCGAACAGGTTCCCGCCCTTGTATCCACCTATCCGCGCAAGCTGATCGGCAAACTGTCCGAACTGAAACAGGATGAGCCGGTCGAGTTTTACTACCCGGATGAGGGCGATTATTCGGACTCGATCCTGGTCAAGACCGGCGTGGAAAGCGGCGGTGGCATCGGTCCGCAAAAGGACGTTGTGGCCTTCAACCTCACCTGCACCCACCAGGGCGGGTCGATGTATGACAGCTACAAGCCCGAACATAAGGTGCTGGGCCCGTGCCCGCTGCACCTGTCCACCTATGACGTGACACGGCACGGCATCCTCGTTTCGGGGCAAGCCTACCAGTCTTTACCGCAGGTTCTTTTGGAACTGGACGGTGATGACATCTACGCCGTTGGCATGTTCGGCCTGATCTATGGCCGTTACGACAACCTGATTGCATAAGGGGAGACGGTATCATGGCAACCCCGTATTACGTACCCGAAACAAACGTCCCGCTGCCGCCCAAAGGCGCCGAGGTCATCTCGACCGCCTGTGATTACTGCATCGTGGCCTGTGGTTACAAAGTCTACCGCTGGCCCGTGACGGCCAAACCCGGTGGCCCAACTGCGGACGAAAACGCGTTTGGCGAGGATTTCCCTGTTGCACCTCTGGGTGCCTGGGTCGCGCCGAACCAGCACAATATCGTGCTGCACAAAGGCCAGCCGCACCATGTGGTGATCATTCCTGACAAGGACACGCAATACGTCAACACTGACGGCGACAGTTCCTTGCGGGGCGGGTGTATCGCGCAGAAATGCTATAACCCGCAGACACCGACACGCGACCGTCTGAAGACACCGCTGATGCGGATCTACGGCACATTGATGCCAGTTCCGTGGGATCTGGCGCTGGATGTGGCGGCCGAGGTGGGCAACCACGTCATCGCCAAGCACGGCACCAACGCTTATGGCGTGAAAACCTTCAGCTATCAGTATATCGAGAACACCTATGCGATCTCGAAATACGCGCTGCGCCATATCAACACCGCCAACTTCACTTTCCACGACACGCCGTCCGATGTGACCTCGACCCCCGGTTTCAGGGATGCGGGCTTTGACAACTTTGGCCCCTCCTATGAGGACTGGCGTGACGCGGAAACCCTGCTGGTCTGCGGCACTGATCCATATGAGACCAAGACTATCCTCTATACCCAGTGGATGATGAAGGGGATGCAGAACGGCCAGAAAGAGATCTATCTGATCCCGCGTAGCTCGGCCGGTGTGGCCCATGCAGTCAAGATGGGTGGTCTGCATATCGATGTTCTGCCCGGTACTGACTTGCTGGTCGTCAACGCCATCGCCCGCGTCATCGTGGAAAATGGCTGGGAAGACAGCGACTGGATCAAGAAATGGGTCAACAACAAATGGGAAAGCTCCTCCGGCTTTGGTCAGGGCACCCGGAACACGCCATGGCAGTGGCGCACGACCTGGGGCAAGTTCCAGACCAAAGGCTTTGAAGACTGGAAAGAGTGGCTGCTGTCGCAAGACGAGTTCTCGCCCGAGAACGCAGCCGCCATGGCCGAAATCGATGTGCAGAAAATCTATACTGCCGCCGAATGGCTTGCCAAACCCAAGGCGGATGGCACGCGGCCCAAAACCTCGGTCATGATCGAGAAAGGGTTCTACTGGTCCAACAACACCGGCAACACACAGGCGATTTCCGCGCTAGGCATCATCTGTGGCTGTGGTGGTCGTCCGGGTCAGGTCATTGGCCGGGCCGGTGGACACCAGCGTGGCGGCGTGAAGGGCGGGAAATATCCGCGCAACAAATCGCCCGAGAAGCTGCCGGGTCGCCGTCGCCGCGCCATGGATACCGACCGGTACCTGATCGCAGGTCATACCCGTATGGCCCACGTGATCGGCACCACATGGATCCAGGCCATGTGCGGCAGCCAACAGCTGGCCGACAAGTTCGAGGAACTAACCGTTCGCAACCCGCACCAGATCGCCTCTTTCGACAAGCAAGAGATGATCGACACGTTGAAGGCCCGCGCCGACAGCGGTGGCATGGTGGTGATCAACCAGGACATCTATCTGCAGGACCCGATCGGCAACCGCTACGCCGACATCGTGTTCCCCGCAGCGACCTGGGGTGAAGAGGACTTCTTGCGCGCCAATGGTGAACGCCGTCTGCGTCTCTATCAGAAGTTCTATGATGCTCCCGGTGCGGCAAAACCCGACTGGTGGATCATCGCGCAACTGGCACAGCGGATGGGTTTTGACGGGTTCGACTGGCAGAGCTCGAACGAAGTCGCCGAAGAAGCCGTGCGCTTTACCCGCGGGTCGCGCAAGAACTTCCACGCTGTCTATCGTTTGGCCAAGAAAGAGGGCAAAGGCCTGCACCAGAAGGTCCGTGAGTTTGGCACTGATGGTGTGCAATGCCCGGTCATGCTGGATGCCGATGGCGTAACGCTGATTGAAACCAAGCGTCTGCACGACACAACCCGCACGCTGCCCGATACCGGTGCAGCCGGCGCGGATGTGTTCAACAAGAAGCTGACGCATTTCAACAGCCAAACCGGCAAGTGCAACATTCAGAAATCGCCGTGGGGCCTGTTCTCGGATTATTGGGAATGGCTGAAACCCAACAAGGACGAAGGCGAGCTTTGGGCCACTTCGGGTCGTATTAACGAACGCTGGCAGTCCGGCTTCGACGACCGTCGCCGCCCGTATATCGTGCAGCGCTGGCCGGAAAACTGGGTCGAAATCCATCCCGACGATGCGGCTGAACGCGGCATCGAAAGCGGCGACTATGTGATGGTGTATTCGGAACGCGTTCCGGGCAACAAACACACGCTGCTGGGTGTGGAGGGCGATGACTTTCAGTTCTCGAAACTAATGGAGAACGGGCATATCGAGTTGACCAAAGCGGCGATCACCGCCGTGGCCATGGTCACGCCCGCCATCAAGAAAAGCGTGGTCTACATGGACTTCCTGCACATGCAGCAGCCTGCGAACGCGCTTGAGGGCCGGATCGTCGACTGGATCAGCGGCAACTACAATTACAAGATGGGCGTTGCCAAGCTGCGCAAACTGGGGCCGAGCCCCTACAAGACCTCGTTCCGCACGATGTCCTTTGCGCCGCGCGATATCGCCTGATGAAAGCATGCCGGGGGGCGGACGCCATGCCGCCCCTCTGGTTCGGTCCCACTGCAGAAGGGACCACCTGGAAGGCAGGTATCGGTTGGGAAACCTGCCTTCCACTTCCCAACCCTCCCAACACAAACATGGCAGCTTGATATGAACATTCAGACCAATACCGCCCTGCGAGATGAGGCCACCGGCCTGTTTTCCGAATATGCAAAATCCGAATATGACGTCATTCGTCTGCGAGCGATTCAGGCCCTGACCACCATAGGCGCCAGCAACAGCCCGGCCCTGATCGAAGCGCTGCTGGACGACGATGAGGACGTCCGGCAGGATGCCGCCCAAGCTCTGGGGGCATTGGGTGTGAAAGAAGCAGCCCCGCAGCTACTTGAGAATCTGATTCACGATCCCTGTGGCGAGGTCAAACTGGCCTGCGTGACGGCCCTGGCCGAGCTTAAGGCCGAAGATGCCGCGCCTTACCTGCGCACCCTCGTCACCGGACGCGGGGATGAGATTACATGGGATGAAGACGAGTTGCACCAGGACGAATGGGATGACTGGCTCGACACCCAGATCGCTGCGATCAGGGCGCTGGGGCAGATGGCGGATGCGACTGCGATTGAGCCCATTGTCATTGCTTTGATGGACGAAGACGGGCAGGAGTTGGGCGATGTTGCCTGCGAGGCTTTGGGACGGATTGGCGTACCAGCCGTGCCAACTCTGGGCGTTTTCACACAGTCTTCAAACCGCCGCCTGCGCCACCGCGCCCTACGTACCCTGGCAACGATTGGTGGTGCCGAAGCCGAAGGTCTTCTGCGCAAGGCTTTGAATGATAAGGATGGAGCTGTTCGTTTGATTGCCCATGAGGCACTGATGCCCAACGATCCGGTTTTGGTCGAGCAAGCATTGACGGACTCAGTGGAAGAAATTCGGATTGCCGCGCTCAATCAGTCCGGTTTTTCAGAACCCGAACTGCTGGACCGTATGATGCGTGACCCCGGCGCCAAGGTTCAAATGGCGCTGATCGATCGACTGGATCGTAGCCAGCCTATCGCGGATCAGGAAGACTTGCGCTGGCAAGTGCTGGACTTCCTTGCCACCGGTCAACAGCCCGAGGTATCGGCGCAGGCGTTGGGCCTGTTGTCAGCTTTGGCGCCGACTTTGGTGGCGGATCGCCTGAATGCGCTTTTTTCTGTTGAAAGCGATGACCTCAAGGCTGAGCGCCTGCAATGGGCTATCGTAGATGCTCTTGCAACTTCTCCCCTGCGCGAAGCGGCTGAATGGTTGCAGCGTGCATGTCGCTCACCCTTCCGGTCCGTTCGGCTCAAGGCTGTGGCGTCACTTGCCTTGATTGTTACTGATGTGGATCGCCCGCATGTGAACCAACAACAGGGCCGAGAGTTGCTGCTGTCCTTTGCGTTGGCCCCGATGCCAGTGGCCTCGGAAAAAGAGGAGACCGAGGAAGACGCCCCGCAGAACGATATCGCCGCGCTGGAAGATGCTGGGCTGGACGTCTCAGAAGGGGGCGAGAATGGTCCAACATCAAGCCTCGGTGCAATCCTCGGCCATGACGCTATCGCCGCTGAGATGACACAAGAGGCCGAGGAAGACACGGTTCAACCCCTGACACCGCGCGAGCAGGCGCTGTTGGCCAAGGCAACCCGTCATCCCAAGCGCCGTCGCGTCGCGCTGGACGACGACGCCGAAGCGCTGGACAGAGAGACCCGCATGTCCGCCATCCGCCTGTTGGGCGAAATTCGCGGGATGCAGATCATGCTTGCTCAGATCGCCAAGGACCCCGAAAGCGATATAGCACAACAAGCCTTTGCAGCGCTTGGCGTTTCAATTGTGCGCAACGGGCTAGAGCTGGGCGAAGCGCAACTGATCGATCTGATCACTCAGGGGCTTTCGCACACAGATTCAACACTTTCGCTGCAAGCATTGAAATTGCTGCAAAAGGCCGATCTGCCACCGCAAGACGCGCTGAGAGGTAAGTTGCGGGCGATGGTAAAAACCGGAGACACCGCCTTTCGCATCGATGCCATGCACGTCCTGACCCAATGGGATGGCACCCCCGACGTGGCGCGTAGCCTGCTGGATGACATTTCGGCCCCGGTGCGGCAAGCAGCGATGCGTCTTTTGTCGGTAACTGCTCCGGATCAGGCAGGCGCTGCTATTGTGCCGTTCCTTCTGGCCAACCCCGAGCAACGAATCCTGACCTATGTCAAAGACGACGCCCCTGCAGTGATGTCCATTGGTCGCCAATTGCTGACCGAGTTGCGCGACGAAGACCACCGCGCCGAATGGCCGGTAATGATAAGCGCGCTGGCCGATTTGTTGGGGGAACCTTCACGGGCGGCCTGAACCCGGAGGGACAGATGGTATTTTCGCTGAAACCATGTGCAGCGATTTTGGCAGGGGTATTGGCATTTGCTCCTGTCGCGAAGGCCTCGGATGTTCCCGAGGTTGCCGTTGTGCATCAGATCATCGATTTGAACGCCGATACCCCGGCGCATACCTTTCGGTTTGAACCGAACCTGTTGCGTGTCCCCGCTGGGGCAACCGTGCGTTTCAAAGGGTCTACTGGGCGTCACACGGTAACGTCGATTATCCGAATGATCCCCGTCAGAGCCCGTAGTTTCGAGATCAGAGGCAAGCCCGAGATGGACTTGACCTTCGAGAAAGAGGGTGTGTATGGCATCCGCTGCCGCGTGCATGGCCGCCATGGCATGGTCATGCTGCTGGTTGTCGGCGATCCCAACTCGAACCTGGAAGAAGCGCGCGCCTATCTGCCCAAACTCGGCGAGGCTGAGCAGGCTGGATTTGAAGCGCTGTTCGAACAATTGGAGAACAAAAATGGCTGATGGATGCGCCTGTGACCGCCACGCTCACATGTACCTATCTGTCGATCAGGCACAGAACCGCGGTTTGGCCGTTTCTGATCCGTTGACCGACACGGAAACATTGCCGTTGATTCAAGCGATTGGACGGGTTCTGGCAGAGGACTGTGTCAGCAAGGTCGACATGCCAGCCTTTGATAATTCGGCGATGGACGGCTATGCGGTTCGGACTCAGGATCTGAGCGATGGCCCACTGTTCGATTTGCCCGTCGCTGGACGTATTGCAGCTGGCGACAGCGGCGCGCATTCGGCCCCGGCAGGCAGTGCACTGCGCATCTTCACTGGTGCTCCGGTTCCTGATGATTTCGACGCGGTGCTGATGCAGGAGGACTGCGAGACGACCGAAACCGGCATCCGGTTCACCCGCCGCCCGAAACCAGGGCAGCATATCCGCCGCGTGGGCGAGGACCTGAAAGCAGGTGCCCCGATCTTGCGCCGGGGATGCGAGATCACGGCGCGTGAAGCAGCCGCTTTGGCCTCGGCCGGGTACGGAGCGGTGAAAGTGGTCCGCAAACTGAAAGTTACAATCTTCTCGACAGGAAGCGAGTTGAAGCAGCCGGGCGAAGAATTGGGCCCCGGCCAGATTTACAATTCGAACCGCTATATGCTGTTGGCATTGTTGGACAAGCCGTGGATCGAGCTGACCGACAAGGGCCCGGTTGAAGACAACCCGGTCTTGCTGGAACAGGTCTTGCGTGAAGCCTGTGAAACCTCTGATCTGATTATTACCACGGGTGGTGTATCTGTCGGGGATGAAGATCATATGCCACGCCTTTTCGCGGAAATAGGCGGCCAGACTGATGTGATGAAGGTTGCGATGAAACCCGGAAAACCGATCATGTTCGGACGGCGAGAGGGTGCTTTATATATCGGGCTGCCGGGTAACCCGGTGTCTGCCTATGTGACCTGGCAGATCATTGGATCGCAGATGATGGCGCGGCGGGCCGGGCTGCATCGCACGCCTCAAATGCCAGAGCAGGCGGTTCTGGCCGAGCCGCTTCAGCGCCGCGCGGGTCGTCAGGAGTATCGCCCGGTCCAGATCGAAGGCGTGTCCGTAGAAGGTGCGCCCCGCCTTCGGTTAATGGCCCCATCCTACAGCGGGCGCGTCGCACTGTTGGCGCAAGCCGACGGTTTAGCCATAATTCCGGCAGAGATCGAAGCCATGCCCGAGGGGCAGGGGCTGCATTTTTTGCGGTTCTGATGCCGTTTGTTGCGAGGAATTCTGTTACCGTTCGCGGCTTGCACGACCCAGGTGGCCGCCGGTACAACGGATCAGCGCCAGCCTGTAAAAAACGCTAGAAAGCCATTATGGTCAAAGAACATATTCTTGTAGTTGATGATGATCCCCAGATCACCTCGTTCTTGCAGAGGTATCTGGAGAAGCAGGGTTGTCAGGTCACCTGTGCGGCGGACGGCGATGCGATGGATGCGATCCTGGCGCAAGGTGGCGTGGATTTGATCCTGTTGGACATTGGCCTGCCGGGACGCAGTGGTTTTGACATTACCCGCCAGTTACGGGTCGAATCGAATATTCCGATCATCGTTTTGTCGGGCCGCGACGACATTTTTGACCGCGTTGTAGGATTGGAATTTGGTGCTGACGATTATATCACCAAGCCCTTCGAAGCGCGTGAAGTGCTGGCACGCATCCGGACTGTGTTGCGTCGAAGCCGCGGGGACGAGGACGTGAGCTCTGCAAATGGGTCTGGGTCTCCACTGATCATGTTCGGCGACTGGGTTCTGAACCCTTATGAACGGACGTTGACATCCAAAGACAGTGGTCAGCAAACGCCTTTGACCACAACGGAATTTGATGTTTTGCAGGCGTTTGTCCTAAGCCCGCATATTGTGTTTTCCCGTGATCAGTTGCTGGACAAGGCGCGGGGCCGGGACACTGTCGTAGGCGACCGAACAATAGACGTTCATGTTTTGCGTCTTCGCAAGAAGATCGAGCCCGACCCGACCGACCCCACATATATCAAGACGGTTCACGGTATCGGATATTGCTTTGCGGCGAATGTGCAAAAGTCCGGGGCGTGAAGCGCAGGGCTTTCCGGGCGTCAGGTGGTGCTAAGACACCAGCTCTTCTGCTTCTTTCTTTGAGCTAATGAACTATTTGGCGAAAAGAAGGACTTGCGTTTTAATTTCTGCGGCGAACGTTCCCTGAACATCCTAAATTTGTCGCTGTTGTTAAAGTGCATGACGGAATATGCACTGACAGAGGCGATTGGAGTGCGTCACGATGCGTTGGTGCACAGAAAGTTAGGAACACTTCCACATGCGGTATTCGGCGCTCGCTATTTTGCGACAGGTTCTGAACGGACACAGGGGCTGGGGCCCCGCGTGGCGGGATCCCGAGCCGCAATCGGACTATGATTTTATCGTCATCGGTGGCGGCGGTCACGGTCTGGCAACGGCTTACTATTTGGCGAAGGAACATAATGCAGCCCGCGTTGCAGTGTTGGAGAAGGGCTGGATCGGTGGTGGCAATGTGGGCCGGAATACCACGATCATTCGAGCCAATTACTTGCTGGACGGCAATCAGCCGTTCTATGAGTTGTCGCTGAAACTCTGGGAGAACCTTGAGCAGGACCTTAACTACAACGCGATGGTCAGTCAGCGTGGCATTCTGAACCTGTGCCACACGGATTCACAGCGCGATGCGTATCGCCGTCGGGGCAATGCGATGATGTTCACCGACTCGGGGGCCGAATTGCTGGACACCGACGGTGTGCGTGCGATGTATCCGTTCCTGAATTTTGATGATGCACGTTTCCCGATCCTCGGCGGACTGCTGCACCGCCGCGGTGGTACAGCGCGGCATGACGGAGTGGCCTGGGGCTATGCCCGTGCAGCGGACCAACGCGGTGTCGATATTATTCAGAACTGCGAGGTCACTGGATTTCGCATCGAGAACGGCAAGGTTCTGGGTGTTGAAACCACGCGGGGTTACATCGGCGCCAAGAAAGTGGGCGTTGCAGTTGCGGGTTCGTCCGGCCGGGTGATGGCCCATGCGGGACTGCGTCTGCCGATCGAAAGCCATGTGCTGCAGGCCTTTGTGTCCGAGGGGCTGAAACCAGTTTTGGACGGTGTGATCACCTATGGGGCCGGGCATTTCTATATCAGCCAGTCTGACAAAGGGGGGTTGGTGTTTGGTGGCGATATCGATGGCTACAACACCTATGCACAACGCGGCAACCTGCCGGTGGTCGAAGATGTCGTTGAAGGGGGTATGTCCCTTATGCCGATGATCGGCCGAACACGCCTGCTGCGCATGTGGGGCGGAGTGATGGACATGTCGATGGACGGGTCGCCGTTTATTGACCACACCGGTGTAGACGGTCTCTATTTCAACGGCGGTTGGTGCTATGGCGGCTTCAAGGCA
This sequence comes from Ruegeria sp. HKCCD7296, assembly GCF_013110775.1. NCBI lineage: Bacteria > Pseudomonadati > Pseudomonadota > Alphaproteobacteria > Rhodobacterales > Roseobacteraceae > Ruegeria > Ruegeria sp. HKCCD7296. The sequence continues at coordinate 36,255 of NZ_WVRF01000014.1, read as the reverse complement.
ACGCCGGCCTCGGGCTTTTGCTTTGCGCATTTGATGGCCACAGATCGCCCGCATGAAGTCGCCAACGCGTATCGTCTCGACCGCTTCAGAACGGGTCGAATGATCGACGAAAGAGGCGCGGGCGCGCAACCGAATCTGCACTGAGGAAGCCAGGACATGATCATTAATCACCCACTGCTTGGCCCGCGTGATGCATCCGAGTTCACCTATCTGGGCGATGCCGCGTTGATCGAACGGCCAGATTGGCAGTCAGAAACGGCGCAAGACGAATTTCACGACTATGTCTACTTGCGAGACAACCCTGCGGGGACGCATCGCGAGCTTTGGTTTCATGAGCAGGGGGACCGGTCCTGGCTGGTGGTTACCCGCAATACAATGACGCATGAAATTCTGGCAACGGAACTGGCGCGGGATGTTGCCCGCAAGATGGGGCGCGGGAAATGACTCAGAAAAATCGCTTGCAAGGGGGCTTGGTCGACCGCTCGAAAAAGCTGTGTTTTACCTTCGATGGGAAGTCATACGAAGGGTATCAGGGCGACACGCTTGCCTCGGCCCTTTTGGCCAATGATGTGCGGTTGGTTGGCCGATCTTTCAAATATCACCGACCGCGGGGTGTTCTGGCGTCGGGTTCTGAAGAACCCAACGCGCTGGTCGAATTGCGCACGGGCGACCGACAGGAACCCAATACGCGGGCAACGACCGTTGAGTTGTTTGACGGGCTTGAGGCGCGCTCGCAAAACCGTTGGCCCTCTTTGGCGTTTGACGTACTCTCTATCAATGACCGGTTGTCTCCTTTTCTGACGGCGGGGTTCTACTACAAAACGTTCATGTGGCCCAAAGCGTTCTGGGAAAAGCTCTACGAACCGATGATCCGCCGGGCCGCTGGTCTGGGCAGCCTGTCGCAAAAGGATGACCCGGATATTTACGATAAAGGGTATCTGCATTGTGACGTGCTGGTGATCGGGGCGGGACCTTCGGGCTTGATCGCCGCTTTGACGGCGGCTCGTGCTGGAGCAAGGGTCATTCTGGCTGATGAAGACAGTCAGATGGGCGGTCGCTTGCTAGCCGATAGCGACAGGTTCGAGGATGTTTCGAATTCCGATTGGGTCGCGCAGGTTCTGGGCGAGCTGGCGTCGATGGACAATGTCCGCCTGCTGACGCGTACCACCGTGTTTGGTGTGTATGACCATGGCATCTTTGGCGCGCTCGAGCGCGTGTCGGATCACCTTGCTACGCCCGAGGTGGGCAAGCCGCGTCAGATCCTGTGGCGGATCTACTCAAAAAGGTCGGTGCTGTGCGCCGGTGCGACCGAGCGGCCCATCGCGTTTGCGAATAACGATCGTCCGGGCATTATGCTGGCAGGCGCGATGCGTGAATACGCAAACCGCTGGGCAGTGACGCCGGGTCAGCGCGTTGCAATCTTCACAAATAACGACGAAGGCCACTTTGTTGCGCAAGACCTGATCCGCGCCGGTGTTAAGGTTGTCGCCGTGATTGATCCCCGTCGCGATGTCACGCGCATTGCAGAATGCGAGTTGCTGGCGGGTGCACAGGTCACGGATACGCAGGGCCGACTGGGCCTGAAAATGATCACCGTGCAGCTGTCTGATGGTAAAACCCGGCCGATTGAAGTAAGTGGATTGGGCGTCTCGGGCGGGTGGAACCCAAATGTACAGCTGACATGCCACCAGCGCGGTCGTCCCCAATGGTCCGAGGAACTTGCGGCTTTCGTGCCTTCTGCTGATCTGCCACATGGCATGAACGTGGCAGGGGCAGCAGCCGGTGATCTTACCACAGCTGGCGCGTTAGTTTCGGGCTGCAACGCAGCGCTTACGGCGCTGGAGGGGCTGGGGCTTAAAGCCAGCGCAATCGATCTGCCAAAGAGCAATGACGAGGCGGTTCGGATCACGCCGCTATGGCATGTGCCTGGCAAAGGCCGCGTCTGGCTGGATTTCCAGAACGACGTGACTGTTAAGGACGTTAGACTTGCCGAACAGGAAGGGTTTCGCAGCGTTGAACACCTGAAACGGTACACCACGCTTGGAATGGCGACCGATCAGGGCAAGACGGCTAATGTGGGTGCTTTGGCCGTGATGGCCGAGATCACCGGCAAGAGTATTCCAGAAACCGGTACTACCATATTCCGCCCGCCGTATTCTCCGGTGTCGCTGGGAGCTTGGGCCGGGCGCTCGGTCGGCAAGGAATTCAGGCCCACCCGTCTGACGCCCAGCCACCAATGGGCTGAAGAACAGGGCGCGGTGTTTGTCGAAGTTGGCCCCTGGCTGCGCGCACAATGGTTCCCGCAGTCCGGTGAAACCCATTGGCGTCAATCGGTAGACCGCGAGGTTCTGGCCGTGCGCAGCGGCGTCGGTGTTTGTGACGTGACCACGCTGGGTAAAATCGACGTACAGGGCACCGATGCAGCGGCGTTTCTGAACAAGGTCTATTGCAATGGGTTTGCCAAGCTGCCCGTGGGCAAGACCCGATATGGGCTGATGTTACGCGAAGATGGTCTTGTTATGGATGACGGTACCGCCGCGCGTTTGGCCGAGGACCATTTTGTGGTGACTACGACGACGGCCAATGCCGTTGGTGTTTATCGCCATATGGAATTTGTGCATCAATGCCTGTTCCCGGACATGGACGTGCAGCTGATCTCGACCACAGACGCCTGGGCTCAGTTTGCCGTGGCGGGCCCGAAATCTCGAGAGCTGTTGCAGCAAGTTGTTGATGACACATTTGACATCAGCAATGAGGCATTCCCATTTATGGGTTGTGCAGAAATCACCATTGCAGGCGGTGTCCCCGCCCGACTGTTCCGCATCTCGTTTTCCGGCGAGTTGGCGTTTGAGCTGGCGGTTCCCACCCGGTACGGCGACGCATTGATCCGGCATCTGATGGAACTTGGCAAACCCTTGGGTGTAACCCCATACGGGATGGAAGCCTTGGGCGTATTGCGGATCGAAAAAGGCCATGTCACGGGGAATGAACTGAACGGAACCATCAGCGCCCATAATCTGGGTATGGGGCGCATGGTTTCGACCAAAAAAGACAGTATCGGCGCGCCGCTCAGCGCGCGCGCGGCTTTGGTTGATCCCGAGGGTCTGGCGCTGGTTGGCATTCAACCCGTTGAGAACTCTGACACTGTGTTGGCAGGGGCGCATGTCTTTGCCGAGGGTGCACCGCATTTGCGGCAGAACGATCAGGGCTATGTCACTTCAGCAGGATACTCTCCACACTTGTCCAGCAGTATCGGTCTTGCCTTTGTGGAACGCGGATCGCAACGTCTGGGTGAAGTTGTTCAGGTTGTGAGCCCGGTAGACAATTCGAACATCAAAGCAACCCTTGTCAGTGCCCATTTCGTTGACCCTGAAGGAGACAGGCTCCGTGCGTGATTTTGTTGCCAAGACTGCCTTAGGCGGCATTGAGCCCCGCAAAGATGTGATTGGATCGCTTACCCTTCAGGAACGAGATGATATCGCCCTGGCTTCAATCTCTGCCCGTTTGGGTCAGGAAGAAGCGCTAAAAGCCAGGCTAGAGACCGTGTGTTCCGTTGTCGCTCCAAAGCCGGGGCGCAGCGAACAAGGCGAAAACAGAAGCTTGCATTGGTTGGGTGCTGATCAATACCTGTGTGAAGAAGCGCTTTCCGGCCCGTTGGTCTTGGCCCGTCGGCTCGTGGATGAATTGGCAGGTGTCGCCTCGGTCACTGATCAGACGGATGCCTTTGTGCGGATGGACGTATCGGGTCAAGGCGTAGTCGATCTGTTACAACGCCTGACCGTCCTGGATGTTGAACAGATGCTCGCCGGGGCTTTCAGTCGTACCGCCATTCACCACGTGGGATGCTTGCTGCGTTGCAATGAGGCTGGGATGGCCTTTTCGGTGTACGCGCCGCGCAGCTATGCGATCTCAGTTCACCACGCGTTGGTTGAAGTATCCAAGGCTTTGTAGGCGGCGTGCTGGGATGCTTGCTCGCAAGGGCGTGAAACGGATTTGGGTCGCGCCTAAACGCGCCTGCGCCCGATCAGACTGAACCAGGCGTTTCCATGCCAGCGCTGTACTCGCCTCATTGCGCGCGGCCTGTAATACCAATTCATAACTGTGCATGCGGGGTTAAACAGGAATTTCACCCTGAAAACCTATGTCGCGAAAACAAGAAGGCCCGGTGTCCAAGTGTTCTCATGCTCTTCAAGGAATACCAGGCGCCACTGAGAGCCCAACAACAACTGTCTAAAACCTCAGTGACGCGTTGCAGCGCTTGATGGTGTCGCTAACACTAAAATGAGCGAATGTGTTAGTCGTATACTGAGGTGTAAGTGTCGCCTTTTTGACTGAGCTACCCTCACCTAGCATATATTTATTCCAAGTTGAAAAACGCAAAAATATTTGTGCTTGCGCGCTTTGGTCAAGCGGCTTCAACGTATGCCGGAAAATCCAGGGGCGTATGCAAGTGGTTAAAAAACCGGGAGAAGATAAACGGTAAGCCATGCAGCCAAGCGTGGTCAATTGACCGTAGCTCAAATCTGAACTGTGCAAGGTTCTCAGTTGATCTGGCCTGTGGAGCAGAGCGTTTCGCTTAGTGACCCGGGAAATCAACCTGCTCAGTTACATAATCCAAAACGGCATACGCAAGGAGGAGCACCCAACATGTCGATACCTGAACCTTTTACGGACGTTGAAATAGAAACGGCGGATGCCGGTTTCTATGAAAACTACAGCGTCCCGATTGCCCTTATCAGTAAGGCGATCATGGTTGGCTTGGTTTTGTGGGCTCTGGTTTTCCCCGCAAATGCGAATAGCACGCTGGGCAGCCTGAACGGACAGTTGCTCGAAGTTTTCAACAGTTTCTATGTCGTAATTGTAGGCCTGTTTTTCTTCTTCCTTGCCATCGTGGCCATCATTCCGGCAACGGGTCGCCGGGTCATGGGTACTCCTGGAGAAAAACCTGAATTCTCGAATTTCTCATGGTTTTCCATGATGTTTGGAGCCGGTCTGGGTGTAGGCCTGATGGTGTTCGCCACAGCAGAACCGCTGGGCCTTTGGGGATCAAACCCCGTGGTCGTGTCTGGAGCGGTTGAAGGCAACACGCCTGAAGCCCTGCAATCGGCTTACCGCTTCACCTACTTGCACTATGGCTTCCATGCGTGGGCGATCTACGTCGTGACTGGTCTGTCGCTGGCCTACTACGCATACACGCGCGACATGCCGCTCACGATCCGCTCGGCGTTGACACCGCTGTTTGGTCGTTTCGTCAACGGCTTTTTCGGCCATGTGGTCGATGTTTTGGGCGTTGTTGCAACGATCCTAGGTGTGTCCGTTACTATCGGTTACGGGGTCAGCCAGTTTATTGACGGCGTCTACGCCATCACCGGTATGGGCTGGGTCATGGATCTGGGCGGAGAAGTTCCGACTCCCAGCAAAGTTGGCCTGATCACCGGTCTGATCGTCATCATGACGTTGTCGATCATCTCGGCTGTATCGGGTGTTGGCCGGGGTGTGAAATACCTGTCGAACCTGAACCTCGTCCTGTCGATAATCCTGCTGGGCACATTTATCGTATTCGGTTCGTTTGTCTTTGCCATGACCACATATGGCTCAGCGATGATCGACTACATCCTTCACTTCCTGTCGCTTAGCTTTAATGCCTACGGCCCCCTGTCGGCCGAAGCATTTGCTGCGGCTCTACCCGCCGAGGCGCAAGCTCACGCAGCAGACCTGATGGGTGGTGCAACCAACGCCTGGGGTAGCTTTGACGGCTTCAAGGGCGGGCTGGAAGGCGCAGCAGCCGAGTTGGACGAAGCGACCTTGGCCGCAGCTTATGCAGCCGGTGAGCAAGGCCGTCAGTTCGGTTGGCAGGCTGGTTGGACTACCTTCTACTGGGCCTGGTGGATCGCGTTCTCGCCCTTTGTGGGCCTGTTCCTGGCGCGTATCTCCAAAGGTCGCACTGTCCGTGAGTTCATCCTGGGCTGCGTGTTCGCACCGGCACTGGTCTGCTTTGCATGGATGACCGTATTGGGCGGTACTGCGATTGATTTGGAACTGGCAGGCGCCGCTGAAGGTGCGATCATCGGGGCATCGAACACCAACAAGCTGTTCGTGACGCTGTCCTACATGATCGACGGTGGTTTGCTGTCTATGCTGAACGTCATGTGCGTGATCCTGATCATGACCTTTCTGGTCACGTCTGCTGACTCGGGTATTTTGGTGATGAACACCATTATGTCCGGTGGCAGCCAGGAAACGGGTGTCAAGCACCGCATTATCTGGGGCGTGATCCTGACGGCAGTGATCGGTGCGCTGATCCTGGCAGCGGGTGAAAACAACCCGATGGATGCATTGCGCAATGCCATGATCATTGGCGCGCTGCCGTTCACAATGGTGATGGGTCTGATGTGCGTTTCGCTGGGCAAGGCATTGTTCCGCGACAGCCAGCGCGACAAACACGGCACTGTAAGCACACAGGCTGCTGAGTAAGCCCACGATTTGTAGATCGTTTGGTCAGGCCGCTCTGTCACGGGCGGCCTGACTTTTTACGTAAGTTCCCGCGCCAGCTTTGAGTTTCCGCAAAAAAAGCCCCGGGGCGAACCGGGGCTTAGCGGACTCTCGTTTCAACAATGCTTACATGCAGGCTTCAATTGCGCGCTTTGTCATGACCGATACAAGGTGCGCGCGGTATTCTTTGCTGCCATGCAAATCGGCGATCATGTTCGCCGGATTGATCCGAAGGCCCATCAAAGCATCTGGGCGGAATTCCTTGTCCAGGGCTTCTTCGGCCTCGGACCAACGGAAGACACCATCTTCGCTTGCACCCGTCACAGCAACGCGCACGCCATCCGCAAAACGAGCCAGGTAGACGCCGACCAACGCAAACCGTGACGCGGGCTGCAGGAACTTTTGATAGCTCGCTGCCTGCGGTACGGGGAAACGGATCGAGGTGATGATTTCACCTTCGTCAAGCGCAGTTGTAAACATGCCCTCAAAGAACGCATCCGCAGCGATCTGACGCGCATTTGTCACGATGGTTGCCCCGGACCCCAGAACCCCCGCTGGATAGCAAGCTGCCGGATCATTGTTGGCCACAGAGCCACCAATGGTGCCCCGATTGCGCACTGCAGGATCACCGATCTGACCGGCAAGCGCCGCCAGGGCTGGATACGTAGCGGCAGCGTCACGCTCCACAGTGGCATGCGTTGTCGCGCCACCGATCGAGACGGACCCGTCATCCTCAGCGCAAACGCCCTGCATCTCGGCTATCCCACTCATCGACACCAGCTTGGATGGCGCGGCAAGTCTCTGCTTCAGTGTCGGGATCAGTGTCTGCCCGCCTCCCAAAGCCTGCGCATCCTCAGCCCCCAACGCGGCAACCGCATCGGCGATGGTCGAGGGTTTTTCAAAATCGAAACTGTACATTTCGTCTTCCTTTCCGAAAGGCGCGGATCCGCCCTTCATCTGGCTATAAAAATCTCGGGGAGCGCGAGGGGCTGGCCCCTCGCACCCCAACACCTCAGCTGTTCATCGCCGACCAGACGCGAGCCGGGCTCATCGGCATGTCGATGTGATCCACCGCCTTCCCGCCCGAGTTCAACGCATCCAGCACCGCATTGACCACTGCAGGTGGCGAGCCAATTGCACCAGCTTCACCACAACCCTTCACTCCAAGCGGATTGTGCGTACAGGGCGTCTGGCTGGAATGGTCAACACCATAAAACGGCACATCATCCGCGCGCGGCATGGCGTAGTCCATGTACGAGGCGCTGAGCAGTTGGCCGTTCTCATCATAGGCACAGTTCTCAAGCAGAGCCTGGCCGATGCCCTGGCCAATACCGCCATGCACCTGACCGTCGACGATCATCGGGTTGATGATGTTGCCAAAGTCGTCCGCCGCCGTGAACTTTTCGATGCTGACCTGGCCGGTATCCGGATCGACCTCAACCTCACAGGCGTAGGCACCAGCCGGGAAGGTAAAATTGGCCGGGTCATAGAACGCAGTCTCTTCCAGCCCTGGCTCCACTTCTAGCGGGAAGTTGTGTGGAACATAGGCCGTCAGGGTTACATCGCCCCAGGCCACCGATTTGTCGGTTCCTGCTACACTAAACTGACCGTCTTTCAACTCGATATCGGCCTCGGACGCTTCCAACAGGTGCGCGGCGATCTTTTTGGCTTTTTCGATCACCTTCTCAGTTGCCTTGACCATAGCCGAGCCGCAGACAGCCAACGAACGAGAGCCGTATGTGCCCATTCCAAACGGAATCTTCGAAGTATCGCCATGTACGATTTCGACCAACGACTCATCAATGCCGATCATGTCGGCCACAACCTGTGGGAAGGCGGTCTCGTGCCCTTGTCCGTGGCTGTGTGCGCCGACCATGACGCTGATTGAACCGGTGGCGTTCACGCGAACAGTGGCTGCATCATAAAGACCCGCGCGGGCCCCAAGCATCCCAACAATGTTGGATGGCGCAATGCCACACGCTTCGATGTAGCAGTTGATGCCCAAGCCCCGCAGCTTGCCTTTGGCTTCGCTTTGCGTACGACGCGCGGCAAAGCCTGCCAGATCAGCAGCGGCCTCAAGCTTGTCCATCGTTCCGTTGTAATCCCCGGTGTCATAGGTCAGCGCTACTGGTGTGTCATAGGGGAACTGAGTGACAAAGTTCTGACGGCGCAGCGCTATCGGGTCGACGCCCAACTCGCGCGCTGCCTTATCCACTACGCGCTCCAACTGGAACGTCGCTTCGGGACGACCCGCACCGCGATAGGCATCCACCGGAACCGTGTTGGTGAACATCGCTTTCACATTCACCTGAATGACCGGCGTCTTGTAGTTGCCTGCCATCAGAGTCCCATGCAGCCAGGTTGGAACCGAGCTTGAGAAGGTCGACAGATACGCACCCAGATTGGCAAAGGTGTTGGTACGCAGACCGATGAAATTGTTATCTGCATCCAGCGCCAGTTCGATCTTGCTGACATGGTCACGGCCATGGGCATCTGACATGAACGCCTCGGACCGGCTTGAAGTCCACTTGACCGGACGGCCACAAGCTTTGGCAGCGAAGGTACAGAATGCCTCTTCCGCATAGTGGAAGATTTTGGTGCCGAAGCCACCGCCAACGTCTGGGGCCACAACGCGCACCTTGTGTTCGGGTAAGCCCAGAACAAAAGCGCACATCAACAGGCGGATCACGTGCGGGTTTTGCGACGTGGTATAAAGCGTATACTCGTCCGTTCCACGCTTGTATTCGCCAACGGCGACACGCGGTTCCATTGGGTTCGCGACCAGACGGTTGTTGACCAGATCAAGCGTCGTCACATGCGCGGCATTGGCAAAGACTTCATCGACCTTGGCGTCGTCAGTTTCACCCAACTGCCAATCGTAACAGATGTTGTTCTTTAGATCGTCATGAACCAGCGTTGCGCCATCCTGCGCTGCAGCCTTCATGTCGATTACAGCGGGCAGCTCTTCGATGTCCAGATCGATGGCTTCGGCAGCGTCACGCGCCTGCTCAAGGCTGTCGGCCACAACTGCGGCAATCGGATCGCCCACATGGCGCACTTTGCCCTGCGCCAGAATAGGATGCGGAGGTTCCTGCATCGGAGCGCCATGCTTGTCGGTCACTTCCCATCCGCAAGGCATCCCGCCGACGCCTTCAAAATCCTTGCCGGTGAACACCTTGACCACGCCGGGCATGGCTTCGGCGGTAGAGGTGTCTATTGATTTGATCCGACCATGCGCAATGTCAGATCTCAGAAAATGCACATAAGCTTGGCCATGTACGTTTATGTCGTCGGTGTAATTACCTGCTCCGGTCAGAAAGCGCACGTCCTCGCGCCGCTTGGAACTGGCTCCGATGCCACTGTCTTTGGGCATTGCTTGTTCTCCTCCCTGGAAAAGAATTTTCGGCGAAAATTCTAGTGCGCCTCACTCGGCGGCGATGCTGGAAACGTCTTGGCCAGATGCGGCCATGATCGCTTTGACGATGTTGTGATACCCGGTGCATCGGCACAGGTTGCCTTCCAGATATTTCCGGATTTCAGCCTCGGTTGGGCGCGGGTTCTCTTTCAGCAGTGCTGCCGCACTCATCACCATGCCTGGCGTGCAAAAGCCGCACTGAAGGCCATGGTGGTCCTGAAACGCCTGTTGGATCACGTTCAGCGATCCATCCGCATTGGCCTGGCCTTCGATTGTACCAACGTCGGCCCCGTCAGCCTCAGCCGCCAGCATGTTGCACGACTTCACCGCCTCACCGTTCACATGCACGACGCAGGCGCCACACTGCGCAGTGTCACAACCGACATGGGTGCCCGTCAAAGACAGATGCTCACGCAGAAAACCGGACAGCAATGTCCGGCCCTCAACGTCTCCGCTTACGGCCTTGCCGTTCACGGTCATTGAAATCTTCATGAATTTCTCCTCCCTGAATTCCCTTGGTTCAATCGCCCAATACGCGTTTGAACCAGCCTTTCTTTTCTTCCTTTTCCTCACCGTCATCCGAAGTTTCCGCCTCGGGCGCTGGTTGCGGTTCGACCGCGTTCTGAAAATTCTCAAAGAACTGATCAGCCAGTTTTCTGGCAACGCCGTCGATGATCCGTCCTCCCAACTGGGCCAGCTTGCCGCCAACACGAGCGTCGACGCTGTATGTCAGCAAAGTACCTTCGGGGGCGTCTGCCAGACTCACATCTGCAGACCCTTTGGCGAACCCTGCTGCTCCGCCCTTACCTTCACCCGAGAGCTTCACGCTTTCAAGCGCCACGAGATCGGAAAGAGTGACGGCCCCTTTGAAGGTCGCTTTGACAGGCCCCACTTTTTGCACAACCGTTGCTTCGAACCCGTCTTCAACCGAGCCTGTCATCTCCTGACACCCCGGAACGCAGTCTTTCAGAACCTCCGCCGACAAGAGCGCATCCCAGACCTTGGATCGTGGCGCAGCTATGACGCGGCTGTCACTCAGTTCCATTCAATGTCTCCAACCATTTTTTGTTACGCTACGCGGTGTTGGCTGCCCTGCCTATAAGACCTTGGGTGTAGTCGCCGCCCTGCGCGCAGCCAATATAGACCACTGTGACGCTGCATTTCCCTGTAAGCAAACCATTTGTCGTCTACGACCATCGGCCAGTAGGGACGGTTTTCATTGAGTGTTAGGATTGGTTAGGCTGGGACCAAATGGATTACAAAAGGCGATACCAAATGCTTGCCGATTCCGCCCGACGGACAGATTTCAAGAATGTGCTGATTGTTGATGACCATCCTTTGTTTTGCGACGCTCTGTCGATGACCTTACAGACGGTGGCGAAGATTGGCGACATCCACACTGTGGACAGGCTGGAAGGTGCCATGGATCTACTGGCGCAAGGATTAAAACCGGATGCGGTCATGCTGGATCTGAACCTGCCGGATGTGGACGGGTTGGACGGGCTTGTGCGTCTTAAAGCTGCTGCCAATGTGCCGGTCATTGTGGTGTCTTCCCTGACGGACAGCCGTGTTGTCAATCAAGTTATTCAAGCCGGAGCGTCTGGTTATGTGCCCAAGCACAGTCAGCGGGATGTGTTTCGAACAGCAATAGAAGCGGTGCAAGCAGGTGACATCTTTGTGCCCGAAGGCTGCGTGTTGATCGAGGCGGAAGAAGACGACGAACACAGCGATGCAGTAAACCGGCTGGCGACGCTGACAAATCAGCAATCGCGAATACTGCAACTGATCTGCGAAGGCAAATTGAATAAGCAAATCGCCTATGACCTTTCAATTGCCGAGACCACGGTAAAGGCGCATGTTACTGCAATCATGCGGAAATTGGGTGTGCAAAGCCGCACGCAGGCGGTTTTGATCGCCAAGAAAGCGTCGTTTGCCAGCGTCTTGCAAGAGCAGGGCTAAGCGGCATAGTCTCATTCAACCGTCGCGCTTTGAGGGAGGACGCACGATGGACCAAGCAGTCGGGTGTGCGACAGCTCAGGCCCGTGCGCCAGGCATCGTTAAAACGGCATTTGTACATTATGACAGCACCCAGGCGGTCAAATCACTTGAACGCGATTTGGGTGATGGGCCTTTTGCGCTTGTCATTCTTTTCGTAAGCTCCAAGTCAAATGCGTCTGCCGTCATTTCCGAAGCTCAGCGTATTTTTGCGCCAACACCTGTTGTCGGCTGCACCACCGCCGGAGAGTTGGCGAATGATGGCTATTGTGAAGGCAAAATCGTCGCGATTGCCATGCCGCAAAGCCACTTTGAAGCCCGCACTGTCCTTATTTCCGATCTGAACAACATTGATGCGCAGAGCATTATTAACGAGATGATTAATAATCGTCATGCCATGATGGAGTCATCGCCTGACTGGGCGCATGAATTCACATTCCTGATGATCGACGGGTTGTCGACCAAAGAAGATGCACTGACCTCTGAACTTGCAGTTGGCTTGGGGCCGGTGCCTTTGTTTGGCGGCTCGGCCGGGGATGGAACGCGATTTGGGCAAACTTTTGTGTTGCATGAAGGTCGTGCGCTCAGCAATGCGGCCATTCTGGCTCAGGTTCGTACCCGCTGTCCGATCAAAGTGTTCAAAACCGATCACCTAGTGCCGGCCCAACGGCGCATGGTTGTCACCAAGGCTGATCCGGCAAAGCGGATTGTACAGGAGATCAACGCAGAACCAGCCGCGCGCGAATATGCGCGCATTCTTGGAAAAGACCCCGAGCAACTGACAACATTCACCTTTGCCGCCCATCCAGTGGTCGTGCAAATTGGCGGGCAGCATCACGTCCGCGCGATCCAACAGGTGGCTGGCAATGGGGATCTGGTTTTTTTCTCGGCCATTGATGAAGGTTTGGTTCTGACGCTGGCTGAACCTCGTGACATGGTCGAACATCTGCAAACAGAAATTAGTGCGCTGAACGAAAAGCACCAACCGGATACCATTTTGGGCTGTGACTGCATCCTGCGCCGGTTAGAGGCGCAGGAAAAGCAGAAGACGCGCGACATCTCGGATATTCTGGCGCGCAATCATGTGTATGGGTTTTCGACCTATGGCGAACAATACAATTCAATCCATGTGAACCAGACGCTCACCGGTGTTGCGATTTATCAGCCGGAGGATGAGTAACTCATGATCGAGCACCTGACGGACCCCTCCGACACGATAGAGCGTCAAAACGAGAAGCTACGCAAAATTGTCGAAGCTCTTATGCGGCGGGTCGAAGAGTCGACAGATGCTTCAGGAGCTGCATATGCGCAGTTCCAGCGTGCAGCTGTTTTGGAGCAAGAGGTTCGAGCCAGAACAGACGATTTGGAACGCGCACTTGAGCTGCTGAACGAGTCAAACGCAAGGCTGGCGCAGGCCAATCAGGAAACCGAGGCGGCGCGGGCCGACCTCGCCAACGCAATCGAAACGGTTCAGGAAGGCTTTGCTCTGTTCAATCGGGATGATCAACTTGTGCTGTGTAACAGCCGTTTCGGTTCACATATGCCCGACATTCAAGACCGGATGAACCCCGGGCTCGGGTTTTCGGATTATGTCGAATTACTTAGCCAGTCCAAGTTCCTGTCACTACCCGAAGGGATGACCCCGCATGATTGGGGCCAAACTCGCCTGGACCGGCACAGCGAAGATCGCGTGGTCTTTAATGTCCGGCTTGTTGGAAATCGTTGGATGCAGGTGTCCGAGCACCGCACACCAGATGGCGGCACTGTGATCCTACAGACGGATGTAACCGACATTATGCGTATCGAGCGGCAGGAGAGAGACCGCATTCTCGATGACAAAGCCCGCTTGATCCGCGCAACTTTGGAACATATCGAACAGGGTGTCTGCATATTTGACAACAAACACCGCCTGATTGGCTGGAACAATCGTGCCAGCGAATTGTTGGCTGTGCCAATCACCCAATTTCAGATGGGTACACGTTTCGACACTCTGTCCAACCGCCTCAGCGCAAACATTTCTTTCCAAAAGGGGATCACCGAACAGGACTTGTTAAATTGGGTGCGTCGCAGGACCTCGCGACGACCGCTGCAATTTCAAATGCATCGCGGGCGCTCAAAGATTCTGTCTGTTTTTGCTCAGGAAATGCCGGATCGGGGTTTTGTGATCTCTTTTACGGATGTGACGGCGGAACGCAAATCAGCCGAGGCCTTATATGAAGCAAAAGAACTGCTGGAACAGCGCGTGGCGTCACGCACGGTGGAACTTGCCGACGCGCTGAATGAGGCCGAGCGTGCCAACGCGTCGAAGTCGCGTTTTGTGGCCGCCGCCAGTCACGATCTTCTTCAGCCATTGTCAGCCGCAAAGCTGTATGTGGCGTCGCTGGGCAGCGGGTTACAAGGCGAAGATGCCCAGGCTGTTGCTGCAAAAGCGGAAAGTGCGTTGAACAGTGTTGAACACATTCTCGAGGCTTTACTGGACATATCAAAACTGGATTCAGGGCGCGCTCGTGTACACTTGTCCCCAGTTCCTCTTGGACAGCTGTTTTCTCAGATTGAGGACGCATTTCGCCCGGTTGCACAGGCTAAGGGATTGGATTTGCGCTTTGTGGGCACGAGCTCGGTTGTCACCAGTGATGCAAGTTATCTGCGGCGCATTCTACAAAACCTGTTGTCGAATGCGATCCGATACACCGAGGCAGGCAAGGTGCTGGTGGGCGTCAGGCGGCGCAAGAAAACCGTGTCGCTAGAGGTTTGGGATACTGGCATCGGCATCGCACCACATCACAGAGATACTGTTTTTCAGGAGTTTCAGCGTTTGCACTCAGACGCTAGCGCCGCAGAAGGTATGGGGTTGGGGCTTGCGATTGTTGAACGGGCCTGCGGGTTGTTGAGACACCCGATCCATTTGCGGTCCGAGGTTGGCAAAGGTTCGGGGTTCTCGGTTGAAATTCCTCTGGCAAAGACAAGACTGCCGGTGGTGCGCGATCCCTCGGCGCGTCAAAAATCAAACTCTGTATTGCCGTGCAACACTGTCACTTTGCTGATCGAAAACGATGAGAACCTGCGCAATGCGTTGCGCATGACCATCGAGTCTTGGGGTGTTGAGGTTCTGGAAGCGGAAGGCGGAGAAGACGCAACCCGTCTACTACGAGAAATAGGTATACTGCCAGATGTCATTGTTGCCGATTACCAGCTAAATAACGATGAAACCGGGATTGATGCAATAAACGCACTGTTCCACGCGTTTGGCCCTTTGCCTGGGTGTATTATTTCGGCCAATCGGTCCGCTGACCTTGCTGACTACTGTGCGCGTGCTGATCTTCCGTTGCTCTATAAACCTATTGACGCCCAAGTGTTGCGGGCAACTTTGGAAACATCTGTCGCTGGGCGTGATTAACCGCCCCGATTTTTTGCGACCGCTTCAGGGCTGGGGTCTTTTACTTGTTGAAACGGCTGGGTAAGACACCCTTCCACAGTTGTTTCAGGAGGCTCCTTTGGACCGTATCGCCCGCACCATTGCCACCGAGATTAATGCAGGCTCCAATCAGGTCGGAGCCGCGATCAAATTGCTGGATGATGGGGCAACCGTGCCATTTGTCGCCCGCTACCGGAAAGAAGCAACAGGCGGTTTGGACGATGGCCAGTTGCGTTTGTTGTCCGAGCGGCTGACCTATCTACGAGAGCTTGAAGCGCGACGTGAAACCATCCTGAACTCGATCCGGGACCAGGGGAAGCTAACCGAAGACCTGAGCAAATCAATTGCCCGGGCCGAGACCAAGGCGCAACTGGAAGATATTTACCTGCCGTACAAGCCCAAACGGCGCACCAAGGCGATGATTGCGCGGGAAAATGGGCTTGAGTCGTTGGCCGATGCCATTTTGGCCGACCGTGATGCGGAACCGGAAACACTGGCCAAGGCTTATCTTTCCGAGGCGGTACCGACCCAGCGCGACGCGCTAAACGGGGCGCGGGATATTTTGACCGAACGGTTGACGGAAAACGCTGAACTTTTGGGCGAACTGCGGACCTTCATGCAGCGCGAGGCAATACTGACTGCAAAGGTCATCGATGGAAAGGAAAAGGAAGGCGCGAAATTTAGTGATTACTTTGACCATTCCGAGCTTTGGGCCGATGTGCCGTCGCATCGTGCGCTGGCGATGCTGCGCGCCTCGAAAGAAGGCATTGTTACGTTGGATATCGCGCCCGAACCCGAATTTGGCGCGGCGCGGGCCGAGACGATTGTCGCCGCACATCTACAAACGCGCGGGAAGGGGCGAGGAGATGCATGGCTGCGCAAGGTTGCGGGCTGGACGTGGCGTGTAAAACTGTCGTTATCGATGATGGTTGATCTCATGGCGGATCTGCGCAGCCGAGCGCAGGACGAAGCCATTCAGGTCTTTTCGCGCAATTTGAAGGATTTGCTCTTTGCAGCGCCAGCAGGGGCCAAGGCCACTTTGGGTCTTGACCCGGGCATCCGCACCGGTGTGAAGGCGGCCGTTGTTGATGCAACCGGCAAGGTGGTGGCGACCGACACGCTTTATCCATTTCAGCCTAAGAAGGACGTGCGCGGGGCGCAGGCGACCATCCTCGATCTGATCTCGGCCCACCAGATCGAACTGATCGCCATCGGTAACGGGACCGCCAGCCGCGAAACTGAACGGTTGGTTGCAGACACACTTTCCCTGCTGCCGAAGACGGTGAAAGCGCCGACAAAGGTGGTGGTGTCCGAGGCGGGGGCTTCGGTCTACTCCGCCTCTGAACTGGCTGCGCGCGAGTTTCCTGATCTGGATGTTTCGCTGCGCGGGGCAGTGTCCATTGCCCGGCGGTTGCAGGACCCGTTGGCGGAGCTGGTTAAAATCGAGCCCAAATCCATTGGCGTCGGTCAGTATCAGCATGACGTGGATCAACACCGGCTTTCCCAGTCTCTGGATTCCGCGATTGAAGATGTGGTGAATGCAGTTGGCGTCGATCTGAATACCGCTTCTGCCCCGTTGCTGTCGCGTGTGTCGGGTCTGGGTCCGGCACAGGCAGAGGCCATCGTTACCCATCGTGATCTGAATGGGCCGTTTCAATCGCGTAAAGATCTGTTGTCCGTTGCTCGGCTGGGCCCGCGTGCATTTGAACAATGCGCCGGCTTCCTGCGCATCCGGGATGGCGCAGAGCCGCTGGACGCCTCTTCGGTTCACCCCGAAGCATATGACATCGCCCGACGTGTTGTGGCCGCTTGCGGACGCGATATTCGACGCATCATGGGCCATGACGGAGCTTTGAAAGGAATGAGGGCCGAACAGTTCGTGACAGAAGATTTCGGTCTGCCGACGGTTCGGGACATCTTTGCCGAGTTGGAAAAGCCTGGACGCGATCCTCGCCCAAGTTTCGTCACGGCCTCCTTTGCGGATGGCATCGAAGAGATCACTGACCTGAAGCCCGGGATGGTTCTGGAAGGCACCGTGACAAACGTGGCCGCCTTCGGGGCATTTGTGGATGTTGGTGTTCATCAAGATGGGCTGGTCCATGTCAGCCAGTTGGCAGATCGATTCGTCAAAGACCCGCATGAGGTTGTCAAAACCGGGCAGGTTGTGAAAGTCCGCGTTGTCGAGGTGGATGTGCCCCGAAAACGGATCGGCCTGACGATGCGAAAACAGGGCGGCGGTGGAATGAGGCGCTCTTAGTCTTCGATGTGCCTAGTTTCAGGACGCACAGACATCAAGTCGTTGCATTCTGAAGGTAGAGTGGCGTCCAAACCGGGCGGCGTTGTTGCATCGTTTTCATTGAACGCCAAACTGAGTATCAGCAAGAGAGTTCACAGCGCCGCGACACGGACCGAAACGGAATCGAAAGTTCATGCAGTATCACAACAAGCCTTATGACAAGCTTCAGGTCGGCGATACTGCCGAGCTGGTTCGTACCTGCTCTGTCGACGACTTCTATGTATTCGCGAACAATTCCGGCAATCACAATCCGCTCCATCTGGCAAGTGAAGATGGCGACGGTGATCATACCAACGAAGCGGTTGCGCCTGCCATGTTTGTGGGGGCTCTGATCTCTGCCGTCCTGGGAAACGTTCTGCCGGGCGCAGGGACGCTCTACAAGTCGCAGAACTTTAACTTTATTGAACGGGCACATGCGGGTGATGAGCTTGTGTCCAGGGTCACGGTTGCAGAAAAGCGACCGAACCGAGAAGTTGTTTTCGATACAGCTGTGACACGCCCATCCGACAGCGCAGTGATCGTTACTGGGCAAGCTGTTGTCGTTGCACCGGACAAAGAGCTGGCGTTTGCCGAACTGGAATTGCCCGGGCTTGTGGTCAAACGGCATCGGCACTTTGACGCCATGTTGGATAAGGTGCGCCCTCTGCCGCCCATGCCGACGGCGGTCGTGGCCCCTGAGGACCCGAATTCTTTGGGTGGTGCCCTGCTGGCCGCGCACGAGACGATCATTGCCCCTATTTTGATCGGTGATCCCAAGAAAATCGCCAGCGCGGCCGCCGAAATAGGCGCTACGCTCGATAAGTTTGAGATCATACCGCAGAGCGACCATTTCAGCGCAGCCAATACGGCGGTTGATCTTGTTGCTGCAGGTCGGGCCAAGGCGTTGATGAAAGGGCATCTGCACACGGATGAACTGTTGAAGGCCGCGCTGCGACGCGAGAATGGCCTGCGCGCGGGACGCCGGTTTACCCATGTGTTTGTTATGGACGTGCCAGGGCAACCCAGACCGCTATTGGTGACAGACGCGGCGATAAATATCGAACCGGACCTGGAAACCAAGATAGACATTGTCCAAAACGCGATCGATCTGGCCTTGTCTCTGGGGATCGAACAACCCAGGGCGGGCATCCTTTCCGCTATCGAGACTGTCAATCCGGCTATTCGATCTTCGGTGGATGCGGCCTTGCTGTCGAAAATGGCGGAACGCGGTCAGATCACAGGAGGGTTGGTTGATGGCCCCCTTGCCATGGACAATGCCGTCAGCCTCGCTGCTGCGCGATCTAAAGGAATAGTCTCGGACGTTGCGGGCAAAACAGATATTCTGGTGGTGCCCAATCTGGATGCCGGAAACATGATGGCCAAGCAACTGACCTATATCGCGAATGCAGAAGGGGCAGGGGTGGTGATGGGGGCCAAAGCGCCCATCATTCTGACCAGCCGAGCTGATGACGACAAGGCGCGGCTGGCGTCCTGCGCTGTAGCCGCGCTGCACGATGCATTTACTATGTCGCAAACCGGAGCACACGCATGACACATGTCGTGACATTGAACGCTGGATCGTCTTCGATGAAATTTGGTCTGTTCGAGTTGACCAATGACGATCCGATAATGGTTTGCACCGGGGCGGTTGAGCGGATTGGCGAGGGGGAGCCTTTGGTCAAAGCCAAGTCATCTGATGGCAGTGTTTTGGCCAGTGGCACGGCGGGCGAAATCCATGACCATGCCGCGGCCCTGGATTGGGTGTTGAATCTGCTGGCGCGTTCATTTCCAAACAGCGAGGTGACCGCATTTGGACATCGTGTTGTCCACGGTGGTCCGAATATCGATGCACCGCTGCCGCTGACCGAAGCCTCCATTGAAGCGCTGGACAAGCTTTCGCCCTTCGCGCCATTGCACCAACCGCACAATCTGGCCGGGGCAAAGGCGGCGATGAAACGGTTTCCGAACGCTGCCCAGATCGCCTGTTTCGACACGGCCTTTCACCGTAACCACCCGTGGGAGAACGACGTTTTTGCCCTGCCACGCGAGTATTATGAGAAGGGCGTTCGTCGATACGGTTTTCATGGCCTGAGCTATGAATACATCTCGGACCACATGGCCAAGACGGCCCCGTTGTTGCACGAAGGTCGCGTGGTTGTTGCCCATCTGGGCAACGGTGCATCAATGTGTGCAATGATCGGAGGGCGATCTGTTGGCTCGACCATGGGTTTTTCGGCTTTGGATGGGCTGCCAATGGGGTCGCGTTGCGGACAGCTTGATCCCGGTGTGGTGCTGTACTTGATGGATCAGGAGGGGTTAAGCGCCGACGAAATCTCGGACCTTCTGTTCCGCAAGTCAGGCTTGCTGGGCCTTTCGGGGTTATCGAACGACATGCGTACCTTGGAAAAGGCGGACACGCCCGAAAGCCGTCAGGCGATCAGTTACTTCACATTCCGTATTCGGCGGGAGCTCGGGGCGATGGCGGCCATTCTGGGCGGTATAGACGCCTTGGTATTCACCGGCGGGATCGGAGAAAACTCGCGACTGGTGCGCGACCGGGTGTGTTCCGGAATGGGATGGTTGGGGATCGAGCTGAACCCGGATGCGAATGCGGACAATGATCGGATCATCTCAACGGATCTGTCCCGCGTTGTGGTCATGGCGATCCCGACGAATGAAGAACTGATGATTGCCCGCGCCGCAGCGGACCTGTTGGCCGGTCGCCCACATCTGAAAACCGCGTAGCGGCGGTTCATTTCGGCTTATAGGTCCAGCGATAGGTGGGTGGTGTCGGTCCCTTGTTCCTGCCCCCTTGTTGCATCTGTTCCCATGCATGGGCCAATATACCGACGGATCGGGATAGGCAGAACAGACCGCGCGCAAGCGGGGGCGCAAAACCAAGTTCGGCGTAGATAACCGCGGTTGCGCCATCTATGTTCATTGGAACGGGCTTGCCTTTGCGCCGTGCCAATTCTGCCTCGATCGCTTGGCCAATCCGCATAAACCGTCCATCACACGCTTGATCCTTTACGGCTTGAGAAGCCATTGTCATCAGACGCGGAGCGCGCGGATCCGTTGGGGTGTGAAACCGGTGGCCAAAACCAGGCAGTATCGTTCCTTCGCTTTCAATCCAGTCGTCCAATGCCTGTTCCAAGCGACCGGGATGTTCCGCAACGAAATGGTAGAGAGTTACGGCTTGCTCACCAGCCCCGCCGTGAATGTCGCCCAACATATTTACGGCGCTTGCAATCGCGTTGTTGAGAGGTAAGCCACAAGTCACGGCCATGCGTGCAGTTGCAATCGATGGTGCCTGAGGGCCGTGGTCCACCGCCGCGACCAAAGCTGCTTCGAACAATCGGGCCTGCGCGTCCGAGGGGCGATCCCCGCGCACCATGAACCAGATCATCTCCGAGAAACTGACATTTCCGATCAGGTCCTGGATCGGCTCACCGCGCATATCGATCCGGCCGGGCTCCATGTCGATGATGGATGTCGTCCACCAATCGGAAACATCGCTCATATGACCCCCTCCTTGTTCAACGCATCAATTTCTGCGTCGGACAATCCGATTTCAGACCAGATCGCATTGTTGTCAGCTCCAAGTTCAGGTGGTGCGTTTTGTGGCAAGCGCCGCGCGCCGTCCATGACAACGGGACTGCCCGCAAGCTTCATATCTTCGCGTTGAACCCGCACAGACCCGATCAGGCCACGCCCAGAAAGTTGTTCGTCTGCAAGAGCTTCGGCCACTGTCAGAACCTGCCCGGTTGGTACGCCGATGGCATTAAGTTCTCGAACCCAGTCGGTTGCGGCTCTGGTCCGCAGAGTTTGTTCCAGCGCGTCGCGCAAGGCGTGACGGTTTTGTTTGCGGTCTTCGCGGGTTGCGTAGTCGGGGTTGTTTAGCAGATCGTCCCGCCCCAGATGTCTTGTAAGGGCCTGCCACTGTTCATCTCGGTTTGCAGCGATGTTTATTGGGCTGTCGAGCGTCGCAAACGTCCCCGATGGGGCAGACGTTGTGTTTTCATTTCCATGCGCTGCGGGTGTGACGCCGCCGACTAAAAAATTCGACACGACCCAACCCATTGTGGAAACAACGGCTTCGGACATCGCAACATCCAGAAAGGTTCCACGCGGTTTCGCGTTCAACGCCGCAGACACGGCAAAGGCGGCCGTCATCCCGCCGACCGTATCTGCCAAAGGGTAGCCAACGCGGTAGGGTGCAGTGTCCGGTGCCCCGGTGATGGACATCACGCCACTGATGCCCTGAACGATCTGATCATAGGCCGGATCGTCCCGTCGCGGGCCGTCCTGACCGAACCCGGTGATGGCGCAGTAGATCAGGTTTGGATTGACCTTACGCAAGACGTCGTAGCCCAGACCAAGCCGATCCATCACACCGGGCCGGAAGTTTTCGACCAGCACATCAGCAGTTTTTACAAGCCGTTTAAGCAACGCCTTGCCTTTTGACGATTTCATGTCGAGCGTTACCGATTTCTTATCGGCGTTTTGCGCCAGAAAACTGATCCCCATGCCGGCTTTGTTTCTGTCGGGGTCAGCGCCCAGAACGCGGGCAAGGTCGCCGCCACCGGGGCGTTCGACCTTGATCACTTCAGCACCCATCAGCGCCAGTTGATAGCAGCAATACGGACCCGCAAGGACATTTGTCAGATCTAGAACCCGTATTCCTTCCAGCGGTTCAGTCACCTTCGGCGACCCCCGCGGCCCGTGCCCGTGCGCGACGTGCACGGTAGCTTGGCAGAAGCACCAGCAGCACTGCGATAACCAGCAGACCCAGCGTCATCGGACGCTCCCAGATAAATGCAATGCCGTCATAGAGCTGCATCGAACGGGCAAAGTTGTCTTCCATCATCCCACCGAGAATGAAACCGATCAGCAATGGAGCCAGCGGGTAATCGGCGAATTTCAACGCTGTGGCGCAGACACCGAAGCCAACAAGTATCAAAAGCTCAGTCGCATTGTTCTGGCCAATATAGGCCCCCATCAGAGTGAAGAACAAAATGAAGGGGATCAGATAGTTGCGTGGAACCGAGAGAACTTTGGCGATGTAAGGGATCAGCGGCAGGTTCAGCACCAGCAGAACGAGGTTGCCGATGAACATCGACATGATCACGGCCCAGAAAATCTGCGGCTCGTCCAGCATCAGACGCGGGCCGGGCGTGACGTTCAAGGCGATCAAAGCGCCAAGCAGGATCGCCGTCGTACCAGAGCCGGGAATGCCCAGCGTCAGTAGGGGCACGAATGAACCGGTACACGCGGCGTTGTTCGCTGTTTCGGGTGCGGCCAGCCCTTTGATTGACCCTTTGCCGAATTCTTCCTGCTCCTCTTTCGGCGCGATGTTGCGCTCGACCGCATAACCCAGAAAGCTGGCAATGGTTGCGCCTGCGCCGGGCAGAACGCCGATGAAGAACCCTTGAACCGATTGACGACCGACCACTGGCGCTATGGCCTTGGCCTCGGCCTTGGTGATCCGCAGGTCCTTGATTTCACCATCGTCGCCTTTCAGGTCCTTTGGTTTGAGGACTAGAAAAAGTGCTTCGGGCAAAGCGAACATGGCCATAGCAAGCGTGATGAAGCCAAAGCCTGATTGCAGATCCATAATGCCCATGGTGAAACGCGGTAGGTTGAACAACGCACCTTCGCCGACAGTGGCCATGATCAGGCCCAAAACCGTCATGATGACAGCTTTCGCCACCTGACCTGTACCTGCAAAGGCTGCAATAGCCGACAAGCCAACCACCATAAGCGCGAAATACTCGGCGGAGTGGAACAGCAAGGCCACGGAGGACAGGGCAGGGGCGAAGACCATCAAAAGGACCGCGCCCAAAGTGCCGCCCGCGAAACTTGCGATGGCCGCGATGGTCAGGGCTTTGCCCGCTTTGCCCTGTCGGGCCATTGGATAGCCGTCAAAGCTGGAGGCCACCGTGCCTGCGACCCCCGGCGCATTGAGCAGGATCGAAGAAGTTGAGCCGCCGAAGATGGCGCCATAGTAGACACCGGCCAACAGGATCAGCGCCGCTGAAGGGTCACCCATGGAAATCGCAACCGGGATCATGATCGCGATAATCGACATCGGGCCTAGGCCCGGAAGCATGCCGATGAATGTACCGATCAGACATCCTGCGATGACCATCAGCAGGTTTTGAAGTGAAAATGCCGTTTGCAGGCCGATCAGAAGTCCTTCAAGCATGTCAGCCTCCGAAAATGCCCGGCAGGGGGCGCATGTAGATGCCAAGAACTTCCTGCACCAGATACCAGACGGCACCTGTCGCGATGAAAGCGACGGGAAGCATGATATGCCACTTACGTTCACCCAGAATGAACGATCCCAGGATCAGGAAAGCCGAGGTCGAGATCAGAAACCCAACAGGGCGCAGGCAGAGGGCGTAGATCACCATCAGAGCGAGGAGCATCAGCGCCTGATCAAGATGGTAGTCACCCAACCGCCGATAATCGATATCGGCTTTTTTTGGTTCAGCCTTCTCGAAACCCAAGAGAATGATCGTGGTGGTGATGATACCCAGAATCGACAGCACTTTTGGGAAGGTGCTGGGCCAGATTGGGTTTCTCTGCATGAAAGGGGGAAGGCCGCCATCCATCGTGAACCAAGCGGCGTAGCCATATGTTAAACACACACCCAGAAGAATGAGCGCGATCCAGCGATCCAGCGCCATGAGGCCCCCTCCTTTCTTGTCGTTGGGGATGGCAGAGCGGCGGCCCGCTCTGCCGGTAGTGGTTTCAGAGGAAGCCCAGCTTTTTCATCAGATCGCCGATCTGCTGTTCCTGCTGCTCCAGGAATGACTGGAAGTCGTCGCCAGAGTTGTGGATGTTCACCCAACCGTTACGCGCACGAACCTCTTCCCATTCCGGGGTGTCGTACATCTTGGCAATCGCGGCCTGATAGGCGGCCAGCTTGTCTTCGGGCAGTCCAGGGGCTGCAAAGAAGCCACGCCAATTTACGAAGGTGGTGTCGATGCCTTGTTCCTTCATGGTCATCGCATCAGGCGCCGCATCGACGCGTTCTTCCGACGTCACGCCGATGATTTTGACTTCTCCCGCGTTCGCCAGATCAACGGCTTCTGAAAAACCGGTGGACAGCGCCGCGATCTCGCCCGACAGCAGTGCCGCCATGGCTTTACCGCCTGCATCGTAAGGGATGTATTTCACCCCAAGTGCGTCCTTACCCGCAGCTTCCATCACCATCGCGGCCACCAGATGGTCCATACCGCCGGGAACCGAACCGCCACCAATCGCAGTTCCGCCCGGATCGGCGTCAAAGGCGGCAAGCAGGTCATCCATGGAGTTGATGGGGCTGTCTTTGCCCACAACGATCGCGGCATAGTCACCGATGGTGCCCGAGACCAGAGTCAGGTCGCGGAAGTTATGCGGAAATACGCCGGTCAGTGAACGGATTACGATCGGAGTTGAGTTCACCATCAGCGTGCCGTGATTACTGTCGGCGTTTTCGATCAGATAGCCAATGGCTTTACCGCCGCCGCCACCGGACATGTTCTCGTAAGATGCCGTCCCGACCAGGCCAGCATTGGTCAGTGCTTCGCCAGTGCCACGGGCAGTGCCGTCCCAGCCGCCGCCGGCGCCACCGGGGATCAGAAAGTGGATGCTGTCCACAACCTGATGGCCATCTGCTAAAGCCGGTCCTGTCAGGCCAATTGCGGCCACAGCTGCGATCAGGGCGCGGCGGCCCAGTGTGAATGTCGTCATGATGTCCTCCCATTTGACAACCGGCCGCGTCGCGGCTCAGATTGGCGGAACAAAAACACATCAACCTGACATCAACCTGTCATGCGTCAAAAATAGTGCAAAAGCCCCATGAAGTTCCTGCTTGTTGAAGACAGTCCCGACCTTGCACGTGCGATTTGTTCCCGCATGAGGTTAGACGGGCATGTAATTGATCACGCGGCAAATTTGGATGATGCGACGGGGTTTGTGGAAACTCAGGATTATGACCTGATCCTGCTGGACATCATGCTGCCTGACGGGGATGGACGCGACTTCTTAAAACAGCATCGCGCAGGCAATCGGGACACGCCCGTCATTGTGCTGACGGCCCGCAGTCAGGTGTCGGATCGAATCGGTTCGCTGGATCTGGGGGCAGACGATTATGTCACCAAACCCTTCGATCATGCCGAGCTTGAGGCGCGTTGCCGTGCCGTTCTGCGTCGCAAATCCGGGAACGCGAAGACAAGGATCGAAGTGGGCGGTATCGTATTCGATCCACTGGCTGGCCACCTGACTGTCGGGGAACAGACCGTTTCCCTGCGAAACCGCGAACTGCGCTTGCTGGAGTTGTTCATCAACGCGCCCGGACAGGTGTTTTCCAAGCAAAAACTTACGGATCGGTTGTTTTCTTATGACGACACTGTCTCGGACAACGCGATTGAGGTCTATGTGGGTCGCTTGCGCAAGCATTTGGAGCCGTCTGAATTGAAGATCACAACACTTCGTGGTCTGGGATACAGGCTGGATCATGCCTCTTGACCCGAATGTATCAGGGTCGCTGCGGAACCGATTGGTTTTGACACTCATCGGGGGTGCTGCACTTCTTGCGTTTCTGCTTTTTGTCGCGGTCCGAAACTATGCCGCGCAGGTTGCACAACAGGGGCAGGATAATATTCTGAGCGCCTCCGTGACCTCCATACTTGATGCAGTAGCCCTGCGCGAAGGTGAGCTTGAGGTTGATATTCCATACGCCGCCTTCGCAATGCTGAGTACCCCGTCCGACGACCGGGTCTTTTATGCGATTTATCAAGACGGAGAATTTCTGTCTGGATACGAAGACCTTTTACCGTCCTCAGAGCAGTATGACGGCCGGTGGCGCTTTGAATCAAGCCAGGTTCGAGGCGAGACCATCCGTCAGGTCAGTGCCAACCGAACGTTGGTGGGGTTGGACAAGCAAACCGTCATCGAAATTGTGTTGGGGCAAACACAGGATGCGCTGGCGGAAACCCTGGATCAAATCTCACGCAATGCGGCAATCTTGGGGATAGGGTTCTTTGGCCTTGCCGCCGCTTTGTCCTTTTGGGCGACATCGTCGACCATTGGGCAGTTGAACCGGCTGACAACCTCTGTCACCCGACGAGGTCCGCAGGATCTGAGCCCATTCAGGAAACCCGTGCCCCGTGAAATGGCACCATTGGTGGCTTCGCTGAACTCATTGATGGGGCGCCTCGATCAGTCCCTGAGCCAATCCGAAGACTTTATTGCCGAGGCGGCGCACCGCGTACGAACCCCATTGGCAACAGTCAGGTCTTATGCCGATGCGACATTGCAAAGGGTAGAAAAGGAAGAAAACCGTGAAGCATTGCGTTCGATGGTGCGCGCCATTGACGAAAGCTCGCGGGCGGCAGGACAGTTGTTGGATCACGCGATGATTACGTTCCGCGCGGATCACCTTGAACGGGAAGAGATCGATCTGGTCACATTGATCCGGGATTTGGTTCAGCGTTTGACACCCATTGCTGAAATGAAAGACCTTTCGCTGTCTCTGGGCGGTGACCCTACGGTTCATTATTCGGGGGACCCGATCCTCATTCAGAATGCGGTGCGAAACATGATCGACAATGCTTTGAAATATGCACCGCCTGACAGTTCTGTTCGCATTGAAGTGACGTCGGCACCCACGGCTCAGATCCGTGTCAAAGACCGCGGGCCCGGTTTTCCGCCCAACGAAATTGACACGCTGACGCGCCGGTTCGAACGCGGCAAAAACGCAAGCGGAACCATCGGCTCCGGCTTGGGTCTGACCATCGTGCAGGATGTTGCAACAGCCCACGGCGGCGAGCTGGAATTGGCAAATCGGCAAGGGGGCGGCGCGTGCGTTACATTATCGCTCTGATTCTGGTTATCTTTCCTGTGGTTGGGTTGGCGCAAGTCTGGGAAGACAGGCAGGTTTTCAATGCAGAGGCCGGCCATACATCCCTGCGGGTGATTTCTAGCACCGACACTTTTCTTTTCGAGCCGCTAATCGCCGCGTTTCTCAAGGAAAACCCAGGTATCTCGATTGATTACATGGTGACGGGCACGGCAGATATCGACCGTGTCGTCCGCGCGGCCCCTGACGATTTTGATATCGTCATTTCCAGTGCAATGGACCTGCAACTGAAACTGGCAAATGACGGATATGGGCAGGCGATTGACAACATCCAACTACCGGCTTGGGCGCAATGGCATCAAAGTCTGTTTGCCTTTACGTTCGAACCGGCAACGATTGTGATAAATAGCGCGGCTTTTGCGGGTGGTCCCATTCCGGAAACCCGCCAACAGCTTATCGAAATACTTCGTGCGCATCCCGACGATTTTCTGGGAAGGGTAGGGACCTATGATATCCGGCAATCCGGCCTGGGTTATTTGTTTGCAACTCAGGATGCGCGCGCGTCCGAGACCTATTGGCGCCTGATGGAGGTCATGGGCGGGTTGGATGTTCGCTTGTATTGTTGTTCAGCCGATATGATTGACGATCTTGTCAGCGGAGAGATTGCTGTAGCGTACAACGTACTCGGCAGTTACGCTTCAGCACGGGCGGGCAGCAAGGATGTTCTGGAAATCATCCGACCGTCAGATTTCCAAACCACCATGATGCGAACTGCGTTGATTCTAAAAGGCACGCCTGAGGTCGAGGCGGCTTCGTCTTTTGTTCGTCACCTCGTGGAAAGCCAGTCAGACAGAGGCCGTGGCGCTTTTTCACTGCCGCCTCTGGCACCGTATGATACAGAGACCGAGCGTGAAACGATTGGCTTGGACCCCGCTCTGCTTACTTTTTTGGACAGATTGAAGCGCCGCAGATTTTTGGCGGAATGGGAAAGCGCAGTGATCCAGAATTAGCGGCGCCTGCCTTATTCGCGGAAGGCGCGATTGAAATAGTCAGCCATTGGTTTGACCAGATAAGACAGCGGTGTACGCTCGTCGGTTTTAATCAGCGCTTCTACCGGCATGCCGGGCAAAAGCTCTTGCCCGTTCAACCGGTCAATCTGCCTGTCGTTCAGCTCAACTTCGGCGCGATAGAACGTAAACCCTGATTGTTCGTCGGTGAACGTATCAGCAGAGACGTTGTATACTTGCCCGTCCAGTTCAGGTGTTTCTCGCTGGTTAAATGCGGGGAACCGCAAAGCCACTGGCTGACCAACATGCAACTGATCAACATGGATTGCGTCCACTCGGGCTGCCACCAGCAAAGGTGTGTCCTGAGGCACAATATACATCATCGGTTCCCCCGGCTGCACGACCGACTGCAACGCAAAAACCTGACTTCCGTACACTCTTCCGGTAACTGGGGCGCGAATGTCCAGACGGGTCAGGCGCTCGGACAAGGACAGCCTGCGTTCAGACAGCTCGGCAACCTGTGCCTGGACGTCCCGCAAGGTGGTGATCGCCTCTTCCCGCCGGGTTGCGGTCAGTTCGACAATCTGTATTTCGGTCGAGGCGATCTGCCCTCGAAGTCGTGCGACAGCGGCCTCCAGGCGGCCAATCTCACCGTTCAGGCTGGCTTCTTCCCGTTGGAGCGCAAGTACACGGCTGGTTTGTGTCAGTCCGCGGTTCAACAGGCTTTGCTGATCTTCCAGTTCATCTTCGATCAATTCGACCTGGCGCCGCAAAGAGACCAGTTGGGCCTGCGTGCCTTCGATCTCGCTTTCGATTTGAACAACTTGTTTGCGCAGTTGTTCATCCTGACGGGACAGCGTTTCCAGTCTGGCCTCGAAAAGGTTCTGCTGCCCGGCAATCAGGTCGGCCCCAATGCCGTATTCTTTCTGAACCTCGGTGAGCTGGGTTGTCAGTTCCGCAGGTGTCAGGCCATCCCGCTCTGCCTCTAACCTGGCGCGCCGGACTAAAAGTTCGAACAGTTGCGCCTCGACAATAGTTTGTTCGGACGAAAGGAAGGTATCGTCCAGACGCAGCAGCATGTCGCCTGAAGACACCACATCCCCGTCGCGTACGAAAATTTCTCCGACCACGCCGCCGTCAGGGTGTTCGACGACCTGCCGATTGCTTTGCACTTCGATCACCCCCGAGGACACAATAGCACCGGCCAGGCGCGTCTTGACCGCCCAATAGCCCAATCCGCCCACCAATAGGAACAGCGCAAGAAATCCGACCAGCGCAGGAATTTTCATGCTCCAGACCTGTTCTGGTTTTTTCGTTGGTTTCTTCGCCATCATTCACCTACAGGGCTGAGCTTACGCTTGATCGCGCCTGCGTTCTGCACCATCGCGTTCAGGACTTCGTCTCGGCTGCCGAACTTTACTACCTGGCCCTTTTCAACAACGGCCAGATCATCGCATTCTGAAATGGCCTGCGGTCTGTGCGTCATGATGATTGTTGACTTGCCTGCGGCTTTCAGGCCGCGGACCGCCGTGTTCAATGCATCGGTTCCATCTGCGTCCAGTGCCGAGTTCGGCTCATCCAAAATCAGAAGGACGGGATTTCCATATAGCGCTCGTGCCAGAGCGATCCGCTGTTTCTGTCCCCCGGACAATTGGCTGTCATTGCCTTCCAGAAAGGTGCCGTAACCTTTTTCCAGAGACAGAATCAACTCATGCGCGTTGGCTTTCTTGGCTGCTGCTACAACCGCCTCGGAATCCGGGTTCTCGGACATTCTGGCAATGTTTTCAGCAACCGTTCCGTTAAACAGGGTCACCTGCTGCGGCAAGTAACCGATATGGCTGCCCAGATCGTTTGGGTCGTATTGATCCAGTGTTGCACCGCCCAACCTGATTTCACCGGCGGCAGGTCGCCAAAGCCCCAGCAATGCCTTTGCCAGTGTTGTCTTTCCTGATCCGCTTTTCCCGATGACACCCAAGGCTTTGCCGGGTTCCAGCTTCAGGTTTACGTTTCGTAATGTCGGAGTTGAAGCCCCCGGAGGTATCACCGTCAGGGATTTTGCTTCGAGTTGCGCCTTCGGCACGGGAAGACGAATGCGCTTTTCTTCTGGCGGAGTATGATCCAAAAACCTGTTCAATGAGACCCAAGCCGTTCGGGCGCGTTCCACAACATTCCACTGGCCTACAGCTTGTTCGACAGGCGCCAGGGCGCGGCCAAGCAGGATCGATCCCGCAATCATCGCGCCGGGAGTCATTTCGTTTTGCAGCACCAACCATGCGCCCAAGGCCAGCATGGCTGATTGAAGAAACAGCCGTAACGATTTGGTAAGTGACGTAAAACTTCCAGTCCAGTCGCTTGCTGCGACAGACTGCGTCAAGGCATCGGATCGCTGCTTCAGCCACCGCTTTGTGACGTCTGCCTGCATCCCTTGCGAACGTACTACTTCTGCCGCTTGTCTGGCGTGCTCGGAAAAGGCATTGGCCCGCGCAGTTGCGGACTGGGCCTCGGCAACTTTCCTGCTGGTCATCGCCTGATTGAGCAGGGCGATTGCCACAAGCACCACACCGCTGCCCACGGCCAGCCATCCAAGCAGTGGGTGAAACAGGAAAATCGCGCCTAAAAAGACCGGCGTCCACGGAAGGTCCATGACTGCCAGAAGAACCGGGGACGAGCATAGGTTTCGAATGGATTCCAGATCGCGCAAAGCGGTTGCAGGGGCAGAGCGCACCTGAGGAACAAGGGACCGACGCATAGTGGCTTCGAACACACGCTCGTCCAGTTGGGATTGGAACCGTGCGCCAAACCGCGCAACGATACGGCCACGAGCAAAGTCGAGCATCGCCATAAGCGCGTAAAGCATGGCGACGAGCAAAAACAGAGCGGTCAAAGTCTCGACCGCGCGCGAGCCCAAAACCCGGTCATATACCTGCAACATGAACAGGGGACCCGTTAGCATCAGCAAATTAACGAAGATGCTGAACAGGAACGCCAGCGCTAAAAAAGCGATGCCTTGGTTCCGCACATTGCGCAGTTCGTGGCGCTGAGGCGCAGATAGGCGGTGTTCAGATTTCACTGTTTTTGATCCTAATCATTCCAGGAAGCATCGCCGCATTAAAAAAATAGTTCAGCCTTGCCAAGTTTGCACATGTTTTTTTGAGCAAGAAACCGCAAACAACACGTTAAGAACAGCGTCATTTAGCCATGGGTTCAAATTTACGCCAGGTAGACCAGCACTGCGATGGGATTTGAGTCCAGAACGAATTGACCCCTATCTCGCAAATCCCGGGTCAAAGCTGTTCCGCGCGATCAATCTCGGTTCTGTGTCCCTTTCAAAATGAGATTGGCGGCGATTGGTGCGCCGATGATGACCAAAACGATCCTTGTCAGATGGTGAGTGATCACAAAGCCCAGATCGGCGCCCGATACAATAGCCAGAACCGTCATCTCGGCCTGCCCGCCGGGGGCGAATGCCAGAAACGCTTCGACAGGGTGCCCAAGACCTAAAGTTGTGACTAAGGCGGTGAACACCGCTGCAAGGACGGCAAGCACAATGACATACGTGAAACCCGCGGCCACGACACGGCGAAGTTCGGTCCATGTTACCCCCACAAATTTCACACCGATCGCACAGCCAATAAAAAATTGCGCAGCTAAAATGGCCTCACGTGGCGGCCTGGTGTGGATGAAGTCTCCAAGGGACAGCGCTGCCGTCAGGATCATTGGCCCCAAGATCGATGCCCCGAACAGGCCGATGCGCTCGCCGCCCTTCCAACCGATAACAGCGGCGACCAACATAAGTGCCAATTCGTGTATCGGGAGGTCCCGCGCAGGCTGGCCTATGGGATTGGTTAAGTCCGCGTCGTAGAAAACTGTCAGGAATACTGGGGCTAGGGTGACGATGATCAAAACGCGCGTTCCATGTATCAGCGACAAAGTGCGCGGGTTGGCCCCTGCTTCAGTGCCGAAAATGATCATGTCTTGAAGCCCACCCGGCATTGCCGCGTAAAACGCGGTTTTTGGGTCAAAACCCCAGACTTTGCGGAAAAACGGCACACCGACCATCGCGATTAACAGGATAAAGAATGGAACCAACAGAATCGAAGAGGCCATTTTGGGCAGTTGCACAAACAAGTCAGGTGTAATCGATGCCCCGACCGCAACGCCTAGTATGGTACGCGCTGCAACCGAGACCTGCCCAAAACCTTCCATGGGGGCATGAGCCAGAGCAGCAATCAGACACGCGCTCATAGGGCCAAACAAGAAGGGCAGCGGCAAGTTCAATGCCCAAAATACACTGGTGCCCAGAACCGCCAGGCCGAACGTCAGTGCCCGTTTGGTCATCAAAGAGGGTGAATTCAAGAGGGTGGGCACAATGGAGGTTCCGGCGTCGTTGACTCAGTGTGTATCCAAATGTATACACATGGACGCAAGTAAGCAAGTGAGCCTGTGATGACGATTCAAGACGCCTCCTTCCAGCCTGGTCCACAAGGCAATTCTGCGTACCAGCGCCTGCTGGACGAGATTCGCGGGGGCACTCTTTTGCCCGGCAATCGCCTGCGCGAGATTGAATTGTCTGAACGGCTTGGTGTCAGCCGCACCCCGGTGCGCGAGGCGATCCGGCAATTGGAGGCTGACGGGCTGGTCACACATGTTCCGCGGCAGGGCGCGACAGTGCGCAGTCTGGACTACGCCGAAGTCATGGAGCTTTACGAAATGCGCGCAGTGCTGGAGGGCACTGCCGCCCGGCTGGCGGCCCGCGCGGCGTCGGACATCGAACTGGATGAATTAGGCATATTGAATGACCGGCTTGCCGAGGCGGGCACAGGTCCTGACGCGGCTCAGATCAACAGGGTTTTCCATGCCACGCTTCTGGATGCCGCCAAAAACCGGTTTCTGGCCAAATCCATGCTGTCACTGCAAAAGGCTTTGCTGATCCTTGGCCCTTCGCAATTGTTGGACAGCGACCGTGCCGACGCGGCAGTGGCGGAGCATCGGCGTATCATGGCCGCTCTGAAGGCCCGCGATGGCGCGGCGGCTGAAACGGAAATGCGCGCACACATTCAGGCCGCGCAACGGATGCGAATCCGTGCGTTACAGGAACGCGACCGCACAACCGATGAAATTCAATAGGCAGTCAGAATATGGCTACCCAAAAGAAAGCTTACGATATTGCTGTCATTGGCGGTGGAAACGCCGCCTTGTGTGCCGCGATGACTGCCGCCGAGGCGGGTGCCCGCGTATTGATCCTTGAGACCGCTCCAAAACCATATCGCGGAGGGAACTCGCGCCATACCCGGAACTTTCGGTGTATGCATGCGGGTCCGTTAGGCCCTTTGGTCGATGCGTACAGCGAGAATGAATACCTGTCCGACCTGATGAAGGTCACCGATGGGAAAACAGATGAGCATCTCGCCCGCTTGGCCATACGCACGTCCGAGGAATGTCTGCCATGGATGGAAAAGCGCGGGGTTCGCTTTCAACCGTCTCTGTCCGGGACACTTTCATTGGCGCGAACAAACGCATTCTTTATGGGCGGCGGAAAGTCTCTGGTGAATGCGTACTATAGGACAGCGGCGGCTCTGGGCGTCGACGTGCTGTATGAAGCCGCTGTGACGCATTTGGAGCTGAGCGGCGATCGGATCGAATGGGTGGATTACACCTGCGAAGGCCAGTCTCACCGCATCGCACCGAAAGCAGTCATAGTCGCCTCGGGCGGGTTTCAGGCTGACACGGATTGGCTAACCCGCGCATGGGGGGAACCCGCGAAAAACTTTCTGATCCGTGGCACTCCGTATAACCGGGGCGTAGTTCTGGCTGACCTTCTGGATCAAGGCGTCGAGAGCGTCGGCGATCCTACGCAGTGCCACGCCGTGGCCATTGACGGGCGTGCGCCGAAATTCGATGGGGGCATTGTCACGCGGCTGGACTGTGTGCCTTTTTCCATCGTCGTGAACAAGAAAGCCGAGCGGTTTTATGACGAGGGCGAAGACGTATGGCCCAAGCGCTATGCAATCTGGGGCCGATTGGTGGCGGCGCAGCCGGATCAGGTTGGTTACGTCATCATTGATGCAAAATCGCTGAACCTGTTCATGCCGTCGGTTTTCCCGCCTCTGAAGGCGGATACATTGGAAGAACTGGCCGGAATGATGGGTCTTCCGGCAGACAAGCTGTCAGAAACGGTCGCCGCGTTCAACGCGGCCTGTGGCGACACCAGTGGCTTTCATCCTACCGAATTGGATGGCGTGGCGACCTCGGGATTGAAACCACCTAAAACCAACTGGGCGCGCCCGATTACCGAACCGCCTTTTTATGGCTACTCGCTGCGCACCGGTGTGACCTTCACATATCTGGGGCTGAAGGTTGACGATACGGCCCAGTGTTCGACACCGGACGGCAAGATCAAAAACCTCTGGGCAGCAGGCGAGACCATGGCCGGATCGATTTTGGGGCAGGGGTACCTGGCTGGGTTTGGCATGACCATCGGAACCGTCTTTGGACGCATCGCAGGACGTGAGGCCGCTGCTTATGCAAATTGATCTGATGCAAGAAGCCCGCCGTCAGGCCGAGGTTTGCAACGCCTGCCGGTATTGCGAAGGCTACTGCTCGGTCTTTCCATCGCTTCATGCTCAACGCGCATTCTCGGACGGCGATATCACGCAACTGGCCAACCTGTGCCATAACTGTCGGGGCTGTTATTATGCCTGTCAGTATACGGCGCCACACGAGTTTGACCTGAACCTGCCCAAGGCTCTGGCAGAGGTACGCCGGGACAGCTGGGAAAGCTTCGCTTGGCCGCAACCTCTGGCCCAGCGGTTTCACACCCAAGGAGGGGCCATAGCTTTGGCACTGGTGATAGGGTTTGCTTTCATGTTCTTGGCTATTCGCGTGATCAGGTCTGACGGGGGGCAGGGGTTCTACGCCGTATTGTCACACAATGCGATGGTCGCAATCTTTGCGCCGGCGTTCCTACTGCCTCTTATAAGTGTCGTCGTCGGTCTGAACCGCTATTGGCGTACGGTTGGGGGTAAACCGATAAAGTGGGCAGACCTAAAAGTTGCTTTAAATCATACGGGCAAAATGCAGGATCTGGCTGCTGGACACGGTGAAGGCTGCAACTTTGAGGACGAAGACCGGTTTAGCCAAGCTCGTCGTCACGTGCATCACACGATCATGTACGGATTTCTGCTGTGCTTCGCCTCGACTTCAGTAGCGACGGTTATGCACTATGGTTTCGGAATGCACGCGCCATACGGGTTTTGGTCATTACCTAAACTATTTGGAGTCACTGGTGGCGTTCTGCTGACTATTGGTTGCGGTGCTATGGCGCTTCTCAAACAAAAGTCAGACCGCGATCTTGGTGATCCTTCGGCATGGGGAGGCGATATCGGCTTTATCCTGTTGCTGGGTTTTGTCGGTCTGAGTGGGCTTGTCCTGTACGCAATGGGGTCAACCCAGATGATGCCGGCACTTCTGGCGGTTCATCTCGGATCGGTGCTGACGTTTTTTCTGCTCATGCCTTTTGCCAAGATGGCACATGGGTTCTATCGCCTTGCGGCCCTAATTCGGGATGCACAGAGGAAACGGGTTGCAAGCGTGTAAGCAGTATCCTCTCGCGAATCTAAAACTCTTGGGTGTGGTGAGCCTTCCGTTCTAAAGTTTTATTCTGAACTCAGGCGAGGGTCGCGTTGCCTGTCTTATCATCTTCCGTGCAACATGCTGTTTTAATAAAAAGATTGCACTTTGGGTGTGAACCCACCCAGAAGTCTCAAGGGTCGTTGCGACGTTTTCCGCTATCTCAGTTTCATCAATTCA